>JAPOUS010000318.1 GCA_026708525.1 Cellvibrionales bacterium | reverse complement strand
TTCCAACTGATCTTCACCGCCCATATCCGTTTGGGCAAGATAAAGTTTCTTTTTTGTATCGCCTTTCAGCGCCCATTCAGTTGATAACCCATCACTGTAAAAATAACTATCGATGCCATTCACTTGAAAGGTTTTACCACGAAGCTCGGCAGGTAAAGCAAAACTATCGGAAAGATCTACATAATCATTAATAGCAAGGTCTTGAAGCTCGACAACATCACGGAGTGGCGCGTCTTTTTTCATCGATGCCACCATGGCTTTGAATAATTTTTTCATATTCATATCCTAAAAAAATACGGACTTACCTTTATAGGTCGCCCGTAGATGAAGTGATAACTCAGATTAAGATTGCTTGTTTTTCAAACGCTCGAGTACGGCGTTCGCACTTGGTGAACTACTGTCCACAATACCCGCATCTTTTAATTTATCGTTCAGTGACTTATCAAAGTTTTCGCTATTGAGCTCTTCGGCAGCTTTGAGCTTATCTTCACGCATTTCTTGGCGCTTTTTAATACGCTCAAGCGATTCTTTAGCATTCACAAGCTTTGAACCTGATTGAGCAAAATTATCACTAATAGCTGCGGTTGCTTTATGCACGCTCTCTGTTGTTTTTATCATGTTGAGCTGGCGTTCATTCTCAACAATTTGGCGTTCAGCTGCCTGAATCTGCCCTTTAAGTTTTTCAATATGGACTGCGCAATTGTCGTGCACACCTTGATGATCCACTAGCTCTGATTCCAGCTGGGCAATTTTTTGCGCCACTTCTAATGCTAACGCTTCATCGCCTTTAGCTAACGCTTTTTCAGCGTAGCCTTCATTGGCTGCGATATCATTTTTGATCGCATCGACTTTTCTTGCCGCTTGCATTTTTTCTGCCATCACTGAGGTCAAACTGTCTTTGGCTTTTTTGATATGATTTTTAGAATCCACAATCTCTTGCTCAAATATGCGCACCGCATTAGCATCGACAATGGCCTCACCTGCTTCTCTTGCACCGCCTCGAATGGCTGTCATTAATTTTGATAAGACTTTCATACACTATCCCCTATTGTTAATACGTCCGTTAATTTAAAAAATCTGTCATCGCGGCAATGGCTTCAACCGCATTTTCACAGAGTGTGATAATTTCGTGCGCAATATCATCAAAGCTAGAATGTGTTGATAACGCCCCAAAAATGACATATTGATCTTGAATACGAGAAAACGACGACAATGGCATAGGAATATTCATTTCCAGCATCACATCGAGCATTTCTGCGCGTTTCTCTTGATCCACTTCGGATTCATTCCAAAGGTAACTAATGCAAAGGATTTGATTTTCAGTAATGGAAAGGTAAACCGGTAATTCTTCAAACCCCTCAACGACCACTTGAAGAACGTCCACTTCACCTTGAATGATTTGGCATTCGAAACCATAGCCTTCAAAGGTTAAATTTGAAAAGTGCAGGCTTAAATCCTGTGACTGCATAGAAAGTGCTCCCTTTATAGCGTTTTCGTTATTATCTATATACGTTAATGCGTGACTGGGTACTACCCTACCACCATGACATATTATGTCAATCCTATTTTTTCTATTTACTAAACGTAAATAGTTAACGCTTATTTAAAGACACTGAATTTTATCTCGACATCAATAACGAAACGCAATAGCCTCAAAATATAGGAAACAAAAGGTAAAATCGAATGGACACCGCACTTAAAACCCTGCTACTCATTACGTTTATTGTTGCCTCAATTACCGGCATGAACTTATTATTTGGTGGTATCACTAACGTACCCGGCGCCGAAGGCTTCTCAAGCAGTGCCATTGACAGTGAGCTTCGCTTTCTTTCTACCTTTTGGATTCTCTATGGCGTATTTTGCCTGTGGGTAGCCAGCAACATCAAAGCTCGCGGCTTTTTTATCCCAATGATCGCTTTAATTATGCTAGTCGCTGGCATGGCAAGGCTAATTTCATTTTTTATTGCAGGCCACCCTGGCCAAGTCTTATTCGCTGCGATGATCGTTGAGTTTGTATTGCCCGTTATTTTAATTAGTTTAAACCTTAAACGTGTTAAAACTAAGCCTGCTTAAAGAAGACATAACCTCTGCGATTTTGGGCATTGGCTTCTGGCCCTTTAGCATGCTGCAAAGGGTGTGTTTCACCCAAGGCTTTTAAATGATATTGATGATTTGAGGCATTGGTATCTTTGGCTTGCAAATAGCGTGCGATGGCTTTGGAGCGTCTCTCCGAAAGCGCATTATTGTATTTTTGACTGCCGGTTAAATCAGTATGGCTTGAGATAATTACGTCACCTTTACTATGTTTTATATGCTCAATAAAGGCATCCAGCTTTCGCTTTTCGGCTTTGGTTAAGATGGACTGATCAAAGCCAAAATGTACCATTAAATCCGGCTTTGAACGCCCATCATCGATAACAAACTTCTCTACAATTACAGGTGCGAATTGCGTCATGTTTTCATCACTTACATAGGTTGTCGAACTAAAACAGCGAACAGTGAAATTAAAAACAACACCAGCAATAATTTCATTGACAAGCAGCCTTTGCAGCAATTAGCTTAATATACATCACAATTAATAATTTTTTACCCTTTATATAAACACCCATTAAATTCAAAAATTCTTTCGATTTACAAGTAGGGGCTCTCGAATACTCATCTTTTCCATGGCTGTAGTCCTGGTGCAGAGTATATGGCCAGCTAACGCAGTCACCCATGGCCTGATTAATATTTAACTTTCCAGGAACGAGCACTCCCTTTCTTTTAAGCCTTGCTTGGCTAACCATATGATCTCTCAGGCGACAACCGTTTGTTTTATACTTCAAGACGGTATCAACAGAAATGGTTGTTGTTCCATTCCAATAATCTCTGAAACCTTGAAACCATCCAAGCTTATCTACTACATTTAACTCCTTTCCGTTTAAAAAATGCCCAACCAAATGCATACCTTCTATTTGTTTTTCAATGTGTGTAATAGACGCTTTCGTTCTCGTTGCTGCTCTTACCTTGTGCGTTTCTACGAGAAATCTCATATTATTAAGATGCTCTATAGTCCTATCTCTCTCCTTTTTATCGGCGCTTGTCATACGGCATAACTGGCTGTAAACATATTGATTAAACTTCGCCTTAGCTATATTTTCATCAGCAGATTCATCAATAGCAGTGCGTAGGCTTTTGGGTATAGCAATATCTTTTTGCCCTGGCGGTAATTTATCATAGATATTAACACTTCCAAATGTTGGCGTTACTACGCACCCCAGTTCATTAACAGCAAAAGCATCACTAAACACAATGCATAACAGGAATACGTTTGAACGGTGCATTAAAATGTACCCAACATATTGATAAAGAAGCCATGCGCTTCATAATTATCTTTATGGACTAAATCATCAGTAAAATCCGAGAAGTTGTATCCGATACCTAACTTCAGATTTTTGCCGATCAATTTATTCACAGACACCAAGGCACCTTGCAATACATCATCGGAATTTCTGTCGGCTTTCCAATGGTACTCTCCCATGACATCCCAGCTATTCATCAAATGATAAGAGGAACTTAGGGCTAAAAGATAAATATCATTTTCTAAAGGCAGCCGGGAATTATCTGCGCGAACAAAGGTTTCATCGGTTTTTTTCCAGGCCGCTTTCGCGCCTATGTCAACATATTGATTCAAATCATAAATGCTTTCTGTTTCAAAAATATGTGCTTTTTCATTGCTACGATCAGCAGGATCAACACCCAATCGCCGATCAAAATCCACCAAATAGGTGTAACGACCCAAAAGATTTAGCCTGTCGTGATACACCGGCCGGTAAGCTATCCCTGCGGTTCCCTCAATAAAGCGCTGAATGGTTTTATCCGTTGCTTTATTATTCGTGATGGTATAATTAAATTTACCGTAAAGCGTATGTGCAAGCGTTAATTGCTGCATATAGCGGTTTATCGTCACGTATTGCTCAGTATCTTCTTTACCTCTGTCATAGCGTACTTCAAATTTGTTAGTAACAAAGACACGATCATTATCAAACACCCAATACATCGAACCTGCGGTGCGTTTTACGGTTTCATCTAGCGCTGAATTATCAATTTTACCTTGCTGGAAAGACACACCGCTTTGTAACACATCATTGATTTTGTAATTAAATCCAAAGGAGTCAATACGCCCTTTGCCGTTATTCTCAGCAACAAACTGATTTTCCTGAAAGGCACTGAGATTATCAGTAAGATTACCTTTTTGCCCAAACACCAGATTATTTTTATCTTCATAATCATTGGTGAGCCAAGTAACATAAGTATTATGGGTATTGGTTCGATCATAACCCAAGGTCATCTGGGTCGTTTCGCCGCGATCACCTGAGGTATAATCACCCGCCAAACTCAAGTTGCGTAAAAGCCGTGTTTGCAAACCAACAGTGACACTATCATTGTCACGATAATTATCCGAACTATCGACGGTTTTTTGCCCTTTAATATAAAAATTATTGGCAGAATTATGAATATAATCTAAACGTAAGCCAGCCAAATTGGCATCGCTCATGATTTTTTGCCGATTCAACTCTTTGATTCGTTCACCTGCAACCGATACTTTCACATGATCCGTAATCAGCCAACCTAGCTCCACTTCGGTTTCTTCAGTATCCGTTACCTGA
>JAPOUS010000215.1:2424-4700 GCA_026708525.1 Cellvibrionales bacterium | reverse complement strand
GAACCACTCATAGCAGCTTGAAAGAAACAGCTAAGTATGACGTTAACTGTCTTGAAATTTTCAGGAACGATGTCTTCCTGTTCAATCCGATTGCCCCTAATACTTTCTATAAACATAAGAAAGTTAACGAACTGTAGCGAATCAAGCACCCTACTTTCGAGTATGTCTTGATCATCATCAATGCTTTCAATCGATGTATTTTTATTTAATAACCATTCTTTAATTTGGTTTGAAATACTGATGCTCATATAAATTGCCTTTCCGTGTTATTTTTTTTATACAACGCCCATAATTCTCTAACTCTAGAACGGGATCGTTTAAGGATTTTTGAATGCATTTCTTCTCTGGCTGGATGCTTTAACAGTGACTCTCTGAGATTATAAGGTGCATCAAATCCAACCCGTTGATAAATATCTGGGTTATAAAGGCTTTGTAGACTGCTTTGCATGTAAGCTTCAATGTATTTTTCCATTTCTGTAAGCATATCAGCAGTCAAATTTGGTAGATTCAAGAAAAGGTTTTCAGATATTTTCCATCCTATGGCTATATGACCAACCTCATCCAAGTGATGTCTTTCGTGAATTTTCTTAACAAATTCATTAACACCGTTATTACGAAATGTATTTGTATTAAAATAATCTCCAATTTCTTCAAACACTAGAATACGCAAAAAAGATAATAGTCGTTCAACATCGTTAGGAAATTTTGATAGCGATTTAAATTTTCTACTTGGCAAAACGCCACTGTCATACCGCCGGCAGAACTCCGAAAAAAACCACATGTGTTTATTCTCTTCGTCAATAAAGTGAATGAGATATTCTTTAAACTCATCCAAGTCGTCATTAAAACAGTTATCTAGAATTGTTCTAAGAAGGTCGCTTTCACCATGAGCAAAAATAGAAAACAAGTTTATAGTTTCAAGCTGGCTTAGATGGTAACGTTGGCCGATTGATGCCTTGTCATAATATTCAGTGTTATACAAAGTCATCAAGCTTGGAGTTAACCAGAATTCATTTTTTGGCAGTGAATCAGGCCAATCAAACTCGCTATAAACATTGTAGAAGTTAGTTTTAGAGCGTTCGCTAAGTTTATTAGCTAGCTTGGTACTATCCATTGCTTATACTCTCGTTAATGTCATTGTGCTAAAAACAACAAATCCACCAACAGCAGTTAGAAAATACTTATCACCTGGTTGTGATCTTTCATTTCTATCGAATTGCTTAAGGGTGATTAAATGATCCGCAGAAAAGCAATGTGAAAATCTAGAAACATGTTCTTTGAATACCTTATCTTCTTTAAATCCCGAAAGTTCAGCCAAATTTCGAATTACAGAAAAGTTGTAGTTTGGTGTGATGAGATAACTAAAATCATCAGGCGTCTTGTTTGATTTTTCGAGAGCTTCATAACACGCCTGATTGAAACTTTTAGAATAGGAAGTAATAAAGTGCAAGGCCTCTTCTGGCTTTTGAAAACTTGCAATTTCTGGAGAGTATAGATGGTTAATTGAATCTACGCGGTATGCATTTTCTTTCACTTTATCACTTACAATACAGGAGACAAATGCATCACTGTACAAAGATGTTCTATTTGGTAAAATTCTTGAAATTTTATTGTCATCAAGTGCATCGTATCCAAATACTAAAATGTTCTTCGCCCTGCCACTAGCACAGAGCATTTGTGCTAGTTGAATGGCTTGTGTGTGATTGGTGCATTGATTATAAAAAACACCATAAGGTATAGCGTTATTTATACCTAACTTATCAAGAGCAATAGGTATATCGCTATGCTGTACATATGGGTCAAGTGTTGTTGAAAAGAATATGCTGGCATCAATCTCATCAGGGGATAGTTCTGACATCGCCAATGTCTTATCGACCTCATCGATAATTAATGCTTGTAGGCTAGTTGTAAGTTTTGAATAGCGGATGATCCCTAGGCTACTCAGTTGCTCAATAGCTTCTTGAGAAGATTGAGCATCCTGAATCTCTTCAATTGGCAGCCATTCACCACATTGATATGAGATCGAATGTATATAAATGGACTGTTCTATAAAACTCATGATGCCTCTCTAAAAAAGCTAGCAATGGTTGGTAACATGTCACGAAGTGTTTCCATGCTCATTATTGAAAAGTGATTAGCTGTAACGATATTTTTTTCAAGCCTTGGCATTGTTTCTAACCACATGTCATTAATTGTCAGTGGCTCGAGGTAGTTAAGTAGTCTTGAGTCTCTTTGAACCGCATCCATAAACAATATAGGAACATCAACGGTGAGAG
>JAPOUS010000215.1:0-2414 GCA_026708525.1 Cellvibrionales bacterium | reverse complement strand
GTGAGAGGAATATGTCTCGCAATCGCTTTATGATTGTTTTGATAAACATGAAAAAGTCGAAGAAGCGTTGCATCATCCATTTCAAACACTGGGTTTTTTTCTTTAAGTAATTGATTCCCTTTCCGGATAGCTTCTTCTTTTGTTATATCTCTATTATTCAATGTTAGAGAAAGTTCTCCGTTTGTAATATCAGAGATAAAGCTTGAAACGATAGGTCGAATGTCTGATAGTTCAAAGGCTATATCTTGTCTTGATACCCACGTGTCCAACATGACAACTGATACTCTACGATTTTTTTGCTTGAGAACTCGTGCTGTTTCAAGAGCGACCATGCCCCCCATAGACCATCCAAACAAGTGAATAGGGCCAGATGTTTTTTGTAAATTAATCGCATTAGCATAATCCGCCGCCATACGCTTAATAGTGGAAACTGGCTCTTCTCCATCATTAAGCCCTAATGACTGAATTCCCCATACTTTGCCATTCCAAAGTTCTGCAAGATCACGGTAACAAAAAATATTTCCTCCAACTGGATGGATACAAAAAATGCTGTCTTCGTTAGCTTTTGAATTAAGAGGTATAAGTATTTTTGATTCTTTTTCAGCTATTTTTGATACAGAGGCAGCCAAAGAATTTAGTGTTGGCGAATCAAAAGCCAGTGAAAGTGGAAGTGGTTTACCAAGTTTTTGACTTAAGCTGTTGAGCATTCGAATTGCAGTAATAGAATCGCCACCAAGCTCGAAAAAATTATCACGCTGGGTAAGATCAATATCTCCAAATATCTCTTTCCAAACACCGACGATCAGTAACTCTATCGCTGACATAGGGCATTCGTTTTGTTTACTTTCTTTTGCATTTGACGCAATTGCAATTAGCGCTTTTCGATCAACTTTATTATTTGCCGTCAATGGTAAATCTTCTAACACAAACAACTTTGAAGGAATCATGTACGCAGGCAAAAGTTCGGATACTTCCTCCAATATAGCTTCTGGCGTTGCCTCACTTTTCAACGTGACGAAAGCCACCAGATGTTGAATGTTTGACCTTGCTCCTTCATAAACAAGTGCAAGCGCTTCTTTTACTAATGCAAGCTTAGAAAATGCGGCTTCGATGTCTCCAAGCTCTATTCTGTGTCCGCGAATTTTTACTTGCGTATCACGACGACCAAGAAATTCCAGAGTGCCATCTGGCCAATATCGCCCCCAATCCCCTGTGCGATATAGGCGTTCTCCTGTTGTTGGAGAAATTATGAATTGAGCTTCAGTTTTCTCTGGGTCGCCAAAATATTCTTGTGCTAGTCCAGCACCGCCGATATAGAGTTCACCAGGAACCCAGGCCGGGGAATCACGAAACTTTGTATCGAGGACACGAAAAAACTGATTAGCTAATGGTTTCCCATAAGGAATGCTTGTCCAATCTTCAGGAATTTCTTCTACTTCATGAAAATTTGACCAAATAGAAGCCTCTGTGGCCCCTCCCATGCTAATCAGTCGACAATTGGGAGAATGCTTTTTTATACGGTTGGGAAATGCAATGGGAATCCAATCACCACTTAAATATATCTTTTCTAGACTTTTCAAACAGTCAAGTCCGCGTACTTCACAGTATTCAACTACCATTTCTAGAAATGCTGGTACGCTGTTCCAAACTGTAATCTGGAAATTTTCGATCAAGCTGGAAAGATGAATCGGATTTTTAGCATACTCTTGGCTGGGTATAATCAAAGTTGCTCCAGCATTAAATGCTCCAAAGATATCGTAGACGGATAAGTCAAAATTGAGTTCCGACACCCCAAGAATAGAGTCTTTATTTGATACGTTAAACCGACGATTAATATCAAGAATTGTGTTCATGGCGCTTTCATGTGTAATGGAAACACCTTTTGGGACTCCGGTTGTTCCTGAGGTAAAAATTATGTATGCAAGATCACTGGGTATTTGTGTAAATGTCACATTGAGATTTGCTTGAAATGAATCACTATAATCTGGAATGGTGATTATTTTGGGAATTTCTGTCGTGCCATTTTCGGTGAGATGACTATGATTCGATTGAGCAAATACGTAACGTATCTTACAGCGATCAATTATCTCCCTAACACGCACTGGTGGCGTATCGATAGAAATGGGAACATAAGTGCAGCCTGAAAATAATACTGAGAGGGTTGCTACAATTTGTTCAGCACTCTTAGGTAGGTACACGGCGACAAGTTCATTCAAATGGGGTGAATGTTCTTTTAAATGTCGTGCACTTTCCTGTACCCACGCTAGAAGAGAGTTATAACTCCAAGCCTTGTCTATTGTTCTTAAAGCTATATTATCTGGATACTGAAGGGTAGAATTCATTAATGTTTGATGCAGCAAAGGTTTATCATCAAATGGAATAAAGGTCTGATTGACTTCTTTTCGTACTTTTCG
>JAPOUS010000169.1:29278-30064 GCA_026708525.1 Cellvibrionales bacterium | reverse complement strand
CAGCCCTAAAAGGGCAAAAAAATGATAAAAATGGGGAGTTTTTTTCGTCTTTATAGTACGAATCATCGTCATTTATTTTAATTCGACAATTTAGCTATTATTCGAGGTGCCCATATGTATAAATTGAACTTTTAATGCATTATGCTTCTTAAATAGGTTGCTTTTTCAAATTGAGTATTAGTCCAAATGTCGAAAGTGATTTGCTTATGTTTCTTTTTATTGGGACTGCTTTATTGCTCTTTTAGCTTATGTGGTTGTACTAAAGAAGAATTAACCACAAATGGGATGTATGTCTCGGCAGGAACAGGTGCTATAGGGGGTGGAATTGCAATGGCAAATTATGTGCCTGCAGGTGGGTGTCTAAGTAAAGTAGGCCTTGGAATTGCTGGTGGTATTTTGGGTAGTAATGTAAATACAATGCTGTTCCTTTCAGGAATGTTTTGTGTAAGGGAGCTATTTTGTTCTTCTACGGCTGTTTTAAATAATAAAAACCGACACCCAAATGATTCACTCACAATAGTGAAACAGCCACAAATTATGAAAAAAGTCGAGCTGGTCGCTTATAAGGATAAGTCGGAAAGATGTAATATTTGCCATAACACAGGAATAAAAAAGTTATTTGGACACAAGTGTGATGGTAAAATAATTAATTTAACTTCTCTTGTTTGCAAGAGCTGCAAAAACGATAACAAAATAAATTATTGTATTACGAATTGTGGTTCTAATTCTAAGAGCTAACAAGCGTGATGTGATGGACGCTCCCATCCGGCGTCACAATGCACCATA
>JAPOUS010000169.1:0-29268 GCA_026708525.1 Cellvibrionales bacterium | reverse complement strand
ATTAATCAGGTAATCAAAAGTAGGAGCGTTCACATGCAAGATTGTAAACTTATCGCAGTTGATTTAGCAAAAAATATTTTTCAGGTTTGCGTAATTTCTTTATCGAATGAGGTTGAAAGCAATATACACGAATGAAGTTGGAGGAATAATAGCCAATTCCAAGCCAACAACAATAGTCATGGTGTAGCGGTCTAATAACACCAGACACTTAAGGGCGCTTCTAAAAATTGCTTTTGGCTTCTGCCAAAAAATCGATTGACCTTGTTTTTTTAAAATAAACCTGTCAATTAAAAGGGATGGCGAATTTTTCATGACTGCCCCTTCGATGTAAGTCTTCCTCAAGATTATTCCTCTCTATGGAAAATTTGAGGCGACATCTATGCTGACATATCGGGATACGATCAACCATTCTAAGGTGTTAATTGAGTGAAAAGAAACCACAAAAAAGCAATTTAAGGAAGAAGCCGTTGTATTGGTAACGGAGCAAGGCTATATACCCTGTTGTCATGCTGTGCCATGTTATGAGGGTTGGCAAGTCCCTTTAGCTAGATTCTGACTGTTAAGGCGCTTGAAAAGTAAGACACGAAATCACGCGTTTTTATTAGATAGTGCTATATTCAAATAATAGCTTTAAATTTTATTTCCAATATTTATATTTGCGAATAATAAAAGGGATGGATCACGTGAAGGATTCCCAGCCACGATTTGAGCCGACAGCACACATTCCTCTTAGACAAATTGCTTTTGAAAATAAGCGATTGCAACTTGATGCTAAGAGTCTTCAGGCTATCAACCAATCAGGACAATTAATCCAACCCTTGGATTCTGACGTGCAGCTTTTGAATCAGCAGCCTGCTCTTCCTGGGGCTATGGATAGGTTGAGCCAGCCAGAATCGCCATTGTTATTAGCTGAAGCGAATCTAGACGTCTCAAGCTCATCTGAAACGGTTGACAATTATCAGCCAGTCTTTACTGATGAAGGTTATGTTATCCACTCATTGAACGGTTTAAGTGTTGAAGAAGGGAGTGAGGCAAAAGAGACAGAAGACGACGAAAAATCTGATGGAATGGGCTGGAAAATGCTATCGGCCTTTACGTTAGGATCGGTCTCTGTGGCCGGTGGCGGTGCTTACTTTTTATTGCAAGAAGAGGAGCAGCCAGCGTCGGATGCTGTGACTCTGCAAGGGCAAGTAACCTTGGGGCCCATTATCGAAAATAATGGCTTGATGGTTCAGGTTTCGACATTAGATGATGTGATTATAGGCACCCAAGAGGTAGACCCTACAGGGGCTTACACCATCCGTATCCCCAAAGGTTATACCATTCTCAAATTGCGGGTGATTGATACCTCAGTAGAGCCTGATTATTTAGATGAATCCACTGGCCGTTTAAAGGATTTGGATACGGATTTATACACCATTTTGGTCATTGATGAAGCAGGGGATGTCATTACGGCCAATATTAACCCTATTACAACGCTTTCTGGGCGTTTAATGGGGCTGAACGCGCAAGGCGCCATTGATGGGCTTACTATCGAAGCCATTAATACCGCCAATGCGGATGTGGCTAAAAATATTTTAGGCGATGAGACCATTGATTTAGCCGGATACAACATCGAAGCCATCATTGATGCCGGTGGCAATGCTATGCCGGGCAATGAAGGCGGTAAGGTATTGGCAATGATCTCAGGTCTTGAAGAAAAGCACGCATTGTCGACAGGCCAAGCTATTGACACGCTGTTGCAAGGTTTTACCGAAGCAGATGCCGAGCGATTTAATGTGCGAGCCACATTAAGTGATGGTGCTGTGCAGTTAGGTGATTCGTTAAATGAAGATGTAAAAATAGGCCTTCAAGACCATTTAAAAACGGTTAGAGCCAGTGTGTTGAATGAGCCTATTCCTACCGAGAATGTTGCCCCTGAAGCTCGCGATAGCACCATTCGGATTCGAGAGGATGCAACGCATCGATTCAGCGAATCGGATTTTTCGTTTTTTGATCGCAATTTAGGTGATGGATTAAAATTTGTTACTTTCTCAAATTTCCCGGTTGAAGGTTATCTTCGATACGATGGGGTTGATTTACCCACAGGGGAAATTACCGTCAATGTTCATAACTTGCATCGGTTAACCTATAAAGGGCGCAAAGATGCCAGTGGTGAGAACTATGCATCGATAAATTTTAAAGTCAGTGACGGTGAACTTTTCAGTGCCGAACATACCCTAGCGTTTAATATTGACGCCATCAATGATGGCCCCAGTATTTTTGTTGATAGCGCATTTGATCAGTTGATTGCTAACATTAAAAGCCTTGAGGGTGTCAATCAATCGGATGTTGTTATTGCTAATTTACCTAAGGAGCAATTTGTTGCTGTTTGGGTGCAAGGTGACAGTTTATTAAAACTGCAAAAGTTTGGATTTAGCAGTAACGGTAAAATAAAGTTAGTCGGCGAAGAGACGACGGTTCTTGATGCGCCATTGGCAGAGGGTGAGCGTATACTGAATCCGATGATTGATGGTGATTCGAGTTATCACTTGCATGTCGGCTGGTCGGTTATTGATGCTCAGGCAAACCTTACCTCTTTTGTTAAAAGCTTTAATAAAAGCTTAAACCCGATGAGTGATGCGAACGCCTTAGACGCTAGCTTTTATTCGCAATCGGTATTAGTGTTGGAAAATGGCAGCTGGGTGGTAAGCTACATTAAAAGCGGTGAAAATAGTCATTTTGGTTTTAACCTTTATGATAGTGCAGGCAATTTAATCCGTAATGAAGAGATTGCTCCGGCCTTTAACTTTGGTGCGAATGATATTCGCCTTGCAGAAGATTCTTTAGGCGGTTTTCGCGTGCTTTTCAAAACAGATAGCGCGGATTTAAGTCAGTTAGGCTTTGCGCGATTCTATCAAGATGGCTTGCTCGTACCTGATACCTTTCATTTGAATGAAGTCAGTCTAAATCATCAGGACGATCATTTTTATTTTGAGCGGGAATCTCTGGGCAGCATATTGCTGTACCAAGAGGGCAATGCATTGATTTCACAGATGGTAAATTTTGGTGAGTTAGCTAACGCTACCTATCAATTCAATGAAAAGTTCACCCAAGATATTTCGTTGTTCCGCGCAGTAGAAACGGCGAATGATGGCGTTTTTGCAGCTTGGGTAACGCAAACCGATCTGGGTAGCCAGATTATTGGTCGTTACCTGTCACATGACGGGAAGCCATTAACCCGTGAAATTATTATGCATTCGGTGGGTGAATCAGTCGATATTCAAAGTTTATCGGTCAGTGAATTAACAGATGCTCGGATTCAATTTGTTTGGTCCGATAATCATACCGGATCAGAGACCGTTCATATGAGCACCATAGACACATCACAGCTTCAACATGGGGTTAAAGAAGGGAGTGTGGTTGCTAAAGTGGTGACAGAAGATAATGAAACCGAAAGTGTTACTTATCTTCTGGAGGACGATGCCAATGGTTTATTTGCACTTGATAATGAAACAGGGCTATTAACCGTTAAAGATGTAGCAGGGGTCGCCAATAGCGATCTTAAGTCCTTTACTGTGAAAATTGTTGCAGAAGATACCGAGTCGGTGGATGGTAAATTGAATTATACCATTGCGTTCCCTGAGGCATTAGAATCCAATGGCCCTGATCAACAATATGTCTTATCACTGGATAGCGGAAACGCAGATATTCTCGAGAATTTCGAAAACTTCACGGTGGCACAACTTATCGAGTTAGGGTTATTATCCCCGATTGATCATTCTGTACAATCGCAAGCTGCCATCGGCTCAACACCATTATCAGGCCCAGCTTTTACTGATTTACCTTGGGTGGACGTCTATCAGCCTTATGCAAATGATGGCTTTATTGCTTAGAGAAAACGTTTTCAGAAAATTGTCTATCGTTCCTGTGTGCAGCAGGGGAACGCTCTCAAACTATTCATGAATATTTGATGATGTATTGGCCTGCATCATTACACAATTTTAAGTAGAAAAAGTTATATAGGCTTATCAATTATTACTATATTTAATTTAGTTATATCATAAATTCCATAGATGTTGCTGTAATTTGGAGGCAGGCCTTGCCCAAATACGTAGCATAAAAGGCTTACTTCCGTGCTTTAACAATAATTATTAAAAAAGCAGGTCAGCCATTGAAATCGTCCGTTAATACAAATATTGCCCCAACGTTTCTTGTAAGAAAAAATCTTGCAAGCCTTCAAGGTCATCACGTAGAACAGCACCTTCTTGATGCGAAAGTGATGCCATCATCTGCCTATAAAATACCTCTTGATGATGCCGCCTTGTATTCAAAAGCCTTGCAGCCATTGCAAGTCGAGCAGCTTGAGGAAGATACGCCTAAGATCGACACGCCAGATTATCAACAAGCCATGCTGAGGCCATCGGATGATGTGGCTTTGTTAGTGGTAGACACTGGATTCAACCTACTTAAAGGCGCTGATGAGTTGTTTGAAAGCTTAACCGCCTTAGCTGGTAGCGATGAAGAGGAGACTAAATCTTCCAAAGAAGAAGATGATGGCATTAATTGGAAATACGTCTCGATAGCCTTGGGAGCACTAGGTGCGATTGGCGTGGGTGCTGCTCTGATAGGTGCAAAAGATGATGACAAAGCGCCTGCACCAACAGTGGAACCTTCGAACACCGAAACTCTGGATGTTAAAGAGCAAGTCTTGATTAAAGGGCAGGCAATGTTAGGCCCAGTGGTTGAGAATAATGGTTTAAGTATACAAATCCTATCGGTTAATAATGAGCTTTTGGGGACGCAAGTCTTAAATGCCAAAGGTGAGTATCTACTATCGATCGATAATCCAGGTGATATGGTCAAAGTGCGTTTGGTCGACACCAATGATTCGCCCGATTACATTGATGAAGCCACAGGGCAAGTGAAAGATCTCAGTGCAAACCTGTTTACTGTCATATCTTTGACAGAGGGTGACCAACTGGTCACCGCACACGTTAACCCATTAACCACCATGGCGAGTCGCATGATGGGCTTTGATGCGGACGGTAATGGCGAATGGGTCAGTAGCGAGACGATCAAGCAAGTAAACAGTGAATTGGCTGAAAATCTATTAGGCAATGCCAATATCGATTTAGCCTCATATCATGTGCAACCAATGATTGATGCTGATGGAAATATACTCACTGCCAATGAAGGTGGCCAGATATTAGGGCTCATTTCTGCCATGGAGTTGGATCAAAGTAAAACCACAGCAGAGGTTCTTACATCGCTGGTTGATAGTATGAACACGGATGAATCAGGCGATTTGCAAGCAGATCAAGTTAGGCAATTATTGAGTGATGCATCACCCGTGCTTTTGAATAAATACGGTGAAAAAGTCTTAGAGACAGTTCAATATAACTTGGATCGTGCTGATGCGTTAGGTAATGGCGAAATACCCAAAGAGAAGAACGTTGCGCCGAATGCAGCAAGCACCAGTATCGAATTTGGTGAGGATAAAACGCATCAATTTACGCTCGCTGATTTTTCGTTCTCTGATGAAAATAGTAATGATAACTTGCAATCGATAACCATTAAGCGTTTGCCAACCGATGGTTATTTACGGCTTAACGGCGAAACAGTGACCGAAAGCATTACCGTTAGCCGAAACGATATTTCCAAATTAACCTATAAGGGGCGCGCAGACGATAGCGGAACCAGCTATTCGGTACTGACCTTTACGGTCAATGATGGAGAGCTGGATAGCCGCCAACATACCATTATTTTTGACGTTAATGCAGTCAATGACGCACCGGAATTGTCTATTGAAGAAAAGTTTGATTCCCTCTTTGGTGAAGTTAGGAAGATCAGTACCTCAAGTGGTGGTAATCAGAATGACCCCGATTTGATCGCGTTAGATAATGGATCATTTATCACCGTTTGGGATGATAACGAAAAAGAAATTAAAGCGCAGAAATACCAGTATAGTGAGGATTTTAAGGGCGACTATATCCTGGTTAAACAAGGCGATGAATTTAGGGTTAATACAGAAGATACAACCGATAATCAAAAGTTATATAACCCAGAAATTGCAGCCGATGCCCATGGCGATTTTGCTGTACAATGGTGGAGGTATGAGCAAGGCGCCTCAACAACCTCTTATGTTGCATTTTTTGATGAGGAGGGTGATTCAACTGGGCCAGAGCAGGAATTAGGGCTTCAGTATCTAACAAAGTCTATCATTTCTCTTAATTCGGGTATTCAAGCAGTAGGCTATATTGCCGTCGGATTTGTAAAAAATGGTGAAGGCAGTCATTTTGGTGTTAATTTGTATGATGAAGGCGAGTTTGTTAAAACCATAAAAATCACCGGTCGCCCTGATGACCCTAACACGCCAGATTACGATGAGTCCGTTAATATTGTCTTGCCAGATTTTGGTACGCACGATTTTGTATTAACGCCATTATCTTACGGTGGATTTGCAGGTACTTTCCGAATTACTTCACCTGAGGTTAATCAAGTAGGCTTTGCTTACTTTGATCATGAAGGCAATATGATTCCGCAAAGTTTGGTTGTTCAAGATTCTGAACTTGGCGCGGATGAGAAGCTTGAAATGGTCGAGTTAAATGATGGTACGCTGGCTATTTTCAATAAAAAGGGCGCAGATCTTGTATTGCAAGGCTGGAAGGCAACACAGCCTGTTTTTGTTGACCTTAAAGCGAATGAAAAGAATGCAGTCGAAGCTGAAAATACCAAAATTATTGCGTTAGATGACGGCGGCTTTTTTACACTGTGGAGTTTGCCGAATGAGACAAAAGGCGATGCCATTATCGGGCGCTATTTTGACGCGACAGGTAAGCCATTAACCTCAGAGATTGAAATCTTCCACATTGATCCGCAATATCATTTCGGTGGGGTATCAATTGATCAATTATCCAATGGCCGTCTTCAAGTGGCTTGGTCAGATGACCGAGAAGGTACCGAAGATATTTATATGATGACGCTTAATTTGGATAAATTACAGCATAATCTTCAGGATCAGGTAGTGGTTGGTCAAGCATCAGCGGAAGATGTCGAAGGCGGCGAATTAACATTCTCACTTAAAGATGATAGCAATGGTTTATTTACGATTGATGCAGACACAGGTGTTATTACTGTGTTAGACCCAGCGGGGATCAGAGCCAGCGACGATACCAGTTTTACCATCGATATTCAGGTTGAAGATGATGAGGGTGAAGTAACTACGCTGGAACACATGGTGAAATTCCCTGGATCAATTAAAGAAGAAGAAACGATCTTTGTTCTGACTGAACAGCAAATTGATATCTCAGACCTAGGGGATGCCAGTGAGTTAACCTTACAGGATTTGATCGATCTCGGCATTATTAAAGTTGCTGATGAAGGTTTGACATCCGGGCCTAGTTTTAGAGGATCGGATGAATATATTGCCTCTATTGGAGATGGCACGCAGCCGATCGAAGATTATAGCTTCTTGCAAACAGTGACTAATATTATTGGTTAATCGCTTTCTATCAACTTATCGCATAATGATAAGGGGTTGATAATAAGATGGGGTTGACTATAGGTGGTAATTTTAAGCGGCAATAAGATTGCCGCTTTTTTTGTTATCAATAAAGTCAGACTCGTTCCCACGCTATGCGTGGGAATGCTTCATTACTGATTGATAAGGGCTAATGCTTGGTTAAGTGCATCGACAGGTCGCATGGCCTTATCGGCTAGCGCTTCATCAGGGCGGTAGTAACCTTTAAGATCAACACTTACGCCTTGCACATCATTTAATGCGTCAACAATTTCTGTTTCTTTGTCGGAGCAGAAAGCAGCAAAGGCTTTAAATGCCGCTTGTAATTCAGCATCATCAGACTGTTCTGCTAACGCTTTTGCCCAGTAGCTGGCAATGTAGAAGTGGCTGCCACGGTTATCTAACTCTTTCACCTTGCGTGAAGGCGACTTATTGTTCATCAATAACTCAGTGGTTGCATCGTCCAAGGTTTTGGCAAGAATTTTAGCTTTAGGGTTGTCAAAACGCTCGGCTAAGTGTTCTAGTGATACAGCTAATGCTAAGAATTCACCTAACGAATCCCAACGCAAGTGGTTCTCTTTTTCAAATTGCTGAACGTGTTTAGGTGCGCTACCGCCTGCGCCGGTTTCGAATAAGCCGCCGCCATTCATTAATGGAACGATCGATAGCATTTTTGCACTGGTGCCTAATTCTAAAATTGGGAATAGGTCGGTTAGATAGTCACGTAATACGTTACCGGTAACTGAGATAGTGTCTTCACCTTTGGCGATGCGCTCTAAAGAAAAGCGGGTCGCATCAACAGGTTTTTTGATTAAGATTTCAAGGCCTGCGGTGTCATGATCTGCAAGGTAGGTGTTGACCTTTTTGATTAAGTTAGCATCATGCGCACGGTTTTCATCTAACCAAAATACTGCGGGTGTGCCAGTGGCTTTGGCGCGATTAACGGCTAATTTAACCCAATCTTTGATTGGTGCATCTTTCACCTGGCACATACGGAAAATGTCGCCTTGATTAACTGCATGTTCCATTAAGGTGTTGCCGTCTTTATCAAGGACCTTAACTGTGCCTTTGCCAGTCATCTCAAAGGTTTTGTCGTGCGAGCCGTATTCTTCTGCTTTTTGTGCCATAAGGCCAACATTGGAGACACTGCCCATAGTGGTTGGATCAAAGGCCCCATTTTTGATACAGAAATCAATGGTTTCTTGATAAACGCCTGCGTACGAACGATCAGGGATGACGGCTTTAGTATCTTGTTGCTTGCCGTCTTTGTTCCACATTTGGCCGGAAGTACGAATCATTGCCGGCATAGAGGCATCAATGATGATATCTGATGGGACGTGTAAGTTAGTAATGCCACGATCGGAGTCGACCATCGCCAAGTCAGGACGTTCAGCATAGACTGCATCAATATCTGCTTTGATTGCTGCTTGTTCAGCGTCTGGCAGGCTTTGGATCTTAGTGTAAAGGTCACCTATGCCGTTGTTAAGGTCTACGCCTAATTTTTCAAGTGTGTCAGCATGTTTTGCTAAAGCTTTTTCATAGAAAACAGAGACTACATGACCAAAGATGATAGGGTCAGAGACCTTCATCATGGTGGCTTTCATGTGTAATGAGAAAAGAATGCCTTGGACTTTAGCATCATCAATTTCTTTGGCGATAAAGTCACGTAAAGCGGCAGCTTGCATGACAGATGAATCAATCACTTCACCTGCCTGAAGAGGCGATGCCGTTTTTAGCACAGTTTCGTTACCGGCTTCGTCTGTGAATACAATAGTAAATTCGGTGGGGTTATCGATAATGACGGATTGCTCACTGCCAAAGAAATCACCGGCAGGCATGCTGGCAACGTGCGTTTTAGAATCGCTACTCCAGGCACCCATTGAATGCGGGTGAGTCTTAGCATATTGCTTAACCGCTTTTGGTGCGCGACGATCGGAGTTACCTTCACGTAACACAGGGTTTACCGCACTGCCTTTGATTTTGTCGTATTTGGCTTTGATGGCTTTTTCTTCGGCGGTTTTTGGCTCTTCAGGGTAATCAGGAAGTGCATAACCTTTGGCTTGTAATTCTTTAATGGTAGCAACTAACTGAGGGACAGAAGCACTGATGTTTGGCAGTTTGATGATATTGGCTTCAGGCGTTTTGGCTAACTCGCCTAGCTCTGCTAGTGCATCGCCGATTTTTTGATCGTCGTTAAGGCATTCAGGAAAATTTGCTATGACGCGGCCGGAGAGAGAAATATCGCGGGTTTCAACCTTGATGCCGCAAGTTTTAGTGAAAGCTTCGATGATCGGAAGTAACGAATACGTTGCTAAAGCAGGGGCTTCGTCAGTTTGTGTATAAATTATAGTCGGTGTGGACATAGCTGTTCCTGTCGTTAGAGCCACAGAGAAAGCCCCCATTAAGCAGGCTATTCCCCAAAAAATGGGCCGAATGATAGCAGAAAATTGGCGTATGTAGAATACCTTAGGATTGAAACTCCCATGGTGTTTGTCCTTGAGTTTTTTTATAATTCAACACTTTATCGATTAACGGCTCAAATATTGAAGGAAGTGCTATGCAGTTAAACAAGATTCCCGCAACGGTAGTGACAGGTTTTTTAGGTAGCGGTAAAACCACCTTACTGTCTAACATTTTAAAACAGTCAGAAGGCAAGCGCATAGCGGTCATCGTAAACGAATTCGGTGAGCTGGATATCGATGCCGATACCCTAAGGCAATGCCCAGTAACAGGCTGTGATGAGTCTGAAGCGCAAGATGATAATGGCATTTATGAATTAGCCAATGGCTGTATTTGCTGCACAGTCGAAGAAGAATTTTTACCAGTGATGCAAGAGTTAGTCGCAAGACGAGACGATATTGACCATATTTTGATTGAAACCAGTGGGTTAGCCTTACCTAAGCCGTTAGTTCAAGCGTTTAACTGGCCTGATATCAAGCAGCATTGTACCGTCGATTCTGTAATTACTGTGATTGATGGGCCTGCCGTTGCTGATGGGCGTTTCGCACATGATGAAGATAAAGTGCAACAGCAGCGTCTAGCGGATGACGGTTTAGATCATGATCCCTCGCTTCAGGAATTATTAGATGACCAATTATCTGCAGCTGATATGGTGATCGTGAGTAAAAACGATTTGTTAAGCGCTGATGAGCGAACAACCGTTGCTTCTCGCGTGGATAAAAAAGTGCCTGAAGCGGTTAAAGTGGCTTTTATTGAAGAAGGCAAGGTGCCATTAGAACTAGTCATGGGGGTGGATGCTAAAGCCGAAGATCGAATCGAATCGGTGCATACCCATCATGACCACCACCACGATCATGACCATGATCATACGCATGCTCATGACCATTTTGATAGTCATGTAATTGAATTGGGTGTGGTTGATCATGATAAATTGCAAGCGTCCTTGTTGGAGTTATTGCAAACCCAAAATATTTATCGCGCCAAGGGATTTGCAGCCATTGATGGCAAGCCGATGCGACAAAATATCCAAGCGGTGGGTGAACGCGTTAATGTGCATTTTGACAGGCTTTGGGCGAATGATGAAACACCCAAAACCCAGCTGGTTTTTATAGGTAAATCATTGGATAAAGAAATCTTGACTCAGACTTTGCTCTCTTCCTAGAGAGCGTTGTGATGTAAGGCTATAGTTTATATATTTCCTTTCTTTTTTGATTTTTTTATTCTTTTATTTATTCGATTTAAGGCATTAGATCTTAATGTTTTTTCACAACCATGATGGTGCAAAAAGGCATAGATGGAAGCAAGATCTAGTTTGTGATTATATTCTGGATCTTTATAATATTGTTTTAATGTTTCTAGGTTGTTAGCTTTAAAAGGATTGAAAAGTTCTGAGATTGTTGTGTTGTTTTTTAAGAAGCCATATAAATCTTTATGATTTATGTTGTCTGATAAAAGTCGATCGTCTTTTTGTAAATGGGTAGTTGTTGATGTTATTTTTTTATTTATTTTTTTATTTATTTTAAATAATAATTTAATGCGCTCTTTTTCTAGTATGGAAAAGATATCTTCGGCTCTAAAGAGTTTATCCTTAATATTAAGATAATGCTCCACACTCTGTTTCATCATTGTAAGTTTAGATACGTCAGCTTTGAAAGATTCTTTTTTTTCGTCTGGCGCTATGATGGAGCGAAATGATTTCAGCGCTTTATTGATATCACTTCTAACATATCCAAAATAACTTGTTATCGAATTATAGTCATCAAGATTTGCTAGTGTAAGATTTTTGCCATCCTCAGTAGTTGTTGTAATAGTATAATTGCTGTAATCTTTAAAGTACTTAGGGTGTTTTTTGGTAAAAGGAATGTATTCATTAAAAAAATCATTCTGTGTTTGTGAGTCAGAAAGATTTAAAGGGTTTTTTAAGTTTATAGCGTATAACTCACAAGAAAAAAATATAATAAAAATAAGATAAATGTACATTGTTTAATAACCTTAAGTGTCGGAATCTATATATTGCATACATTGAAAAGATATTTTGAGATTAGTTCAAATAAAAAGTTTTTTTTAGTACAATAGGTCGCTTTTGAGGTTAATTTATGCATCTTTTAACCGCAAAGCCTGGTGGGTATGATGATCAGGAAGGGATTATTGACCTAGGTCAAAGCGCTGCTGATATTGTGATTCTATCAGCGCAAGATAGTTCGTTAGCCGCCCTTGCTCAAGTTCAAAAATTATTGCCTGAAAATTATCCTAGTATTCGACTGGCGAATTGGTTGCAGTTAATCAAACCTGCAGCCTTTGATTTGTACGAAGATTCCGTGCTCTCAAAAGCCAAAGTGATCATATTGTCACTGCTTGGGGGCGAAAGCTATTGGTCTTATGGTGTTGAGCAATTACGCCTGCTTGCTCAAAAGCATGCAATTAGCCTGATTTTTATGCCTGGCGATGATCAGCTTGATCTGCCATTAATGGCGCAGTCAACACAACAACAAGATCAGGTAATAACGCTTTGGCGGTATTTGCGTGGTGGTGGGCAGAAAAATCTTTTATCTTTTTATCATTTTTTAGGTCGTCATTTTTTCGATTTGTCTTTGAATTATGATGAACCCGAAGCCTTACCCAATTGTTTTATTTATGATAAATCGCAGGGCAGTATAGCGTTAGATCAATGGAATAAAGTCCATAAGCATTCAACGCCTGTCGTGGCACTCTTTTTTTATAAGAGCCATATTCAATCGGGGAATCTTAATGTTTTTGATGCGCTTATTCAGCGTTTACAGCACGCAGGCCTATCGGTTTTACCCTTAGCGATTGCTTCATTAAAAAATGGGCAAGTGGTGAGAGATATTTCTCAATTACTTGAAGCGGTGGATGCTCGATTAATCCTTAATACTACAGGCTTTGCCAGTCAATTTTTAGAAGATGCCAATGTTGCCTCAGAGCCTACACAAATAGAGTCCTTATGGTCATTGCCTGTACTGCAATTAATTTTGTGCTCAGGTTTACAAGAGGATTGGGAGCAAAGCCTGCAAGGGTTGAAGGCTAAAGATATGGCGATGCAGGTGGTTTTGCCTGAAATGGATGGGCGCATCATTACGCGCCCTGTCAGTTTTAAGGCGGAGGCTTATTATGATAAAGCCTGCCAAATCAGTGTGGTTCAGTATCAAGCCCATTTTGAGCGTATCGAATGGGTTGTCGCTTTGGCAAAGCGCATCTGTGCGCTTCAAACCACGGCCAATAGTGATAAGAAACTTGCCTTGATCTTAGCCAATTATCCCACCCAAGATGGCCGAATTGGTAATGGGGTAGGGTTGGACACCTTGGCATCCACGCTCAATATTTTAAATAAACTTAATGCGCAAGATTATGACACTGGCGTTTTACCCCAAGATACGCAGGCGCTGATCGAACAGCTAACCTCAGGGGTGACGAATGACCTATCAACCTTAGGCGTCAAGGGGTGTTGGCAAAGTTTAGCGCTTGAAGATTATCAAGCCTACTTTGCGCAATTGCCTCAGGCGAATCAGCAGGCTGTGTTGGCACGTTGGGGAGAGCCTTGCAATGACCCTAAATATCGGCATGGGCGTTTGATGATCGCAGGTTTTCGCCTACATCATATTTTTGTCGGTATTCAACCTGCGCGTGGGTTTAACATGGATCTCAATGCCAATTATCATGATCCAGATCTTGTGCCGCCACACAGTTATTTGGCCTTTTATTTTTGGTTGCGCAAGGTATTTCAAGTGAATGCGGTTGTGCATGTGGGCAAGCATGGCAATCTAGAATGGTTGCCGGGCAAGGGGTCAGGGTTAAGTGATCAATGCTGGCCGGATGCTGTTCTTGGCCCTGTGCCACATTTTTACCCTTTTATTGTCAATGATCCCGGTGAGGGCTCTCAGGCTAAAAGACGAACACAAGCAGTCATTATCGATCATTTAATGCCGCCATTAACGCGTGCTGAGACTTATGGCCCGTTGTTTGAGTTGGAATCTTTGGTAGATGAATTTTATCAGGCGAGTGAAGTCGATCAGAAGCGATCAGATTTTTTAAAACAACAAATTGTCGATCATATTAAAAATGAACATATCGTTGATGAATTGCCAAATGTGCAACAAGCAGATGACGATACCTTGCTTGAGGCGTTAGATGCTTATTTGTGTGATATAAAAGAAGCGCAAATTCGCCAAGGGTTGCATATTCTAGGTCAGCTGCCCGATAAAAAATCCTTGGTTGATACCTTGGTTGCCTTAATTCGACTGCCTCGTGGCAGACAGCCAAGAGAGATGGGCATTTTGCATGCCTTGAGTGCTGATTTGTCGTTAACACATAATGATGAGCCGTTTAACCCGCTGCAAGGTGAGGTTGAGCCTTGGGTGACGAATAAACCCGAGCGGTTAAACAATATGAGTGACACACCTTGGCGTACAACGGCACATGCACGAGAGCGGCTTGAATGTTTAGCCAAAGCCTTGGTAGAGGATCTATTGGCATCGAAACCCTGTGATGCTGCGTTATACCCTGTGACAGCACAATTGTTAAGCTGGGTTAGTAGTCGATTGCTTCCTGCACTGCATCAATCCGTTGATAATGAACTGAATGCCTTAATGGATGGGTTATCGGGGAAATTTGTACCCGCAGGCCCAAGTGGTGCACCCACACGCGGGCGACTGGATACCTTGCCGACAGGTAAGAATTTTTATTCGGTGGATAATCGCTCGATACCCTCAAAAACCGCTTGGGCGCTGGGTAAAAAATCGGCGGATAATCTCATTATGCGACATTTACAAGAACACGGGGATTATCCAAGGCAATTAGGCTTGTCTGTGTGGGGCACAGCCACCATGCGCACAGGCGGCGATGATATTGCTCAAGCCTTTGCACTGATGGGTGTTGAACCTGTGTGGGCCGAAGGCTCCTCGCGCGTGATTGATTTTACCATTATTCCTGCCATGTTATTGGGTCGACCTCGTGTGGATGTAACCCTTAGAGTGTCTGGTTTTTTTCGTGATGCCTTTATTAATGTCATACGATTATTTGATGCCGCAGTGAATGCCATTGCCGAGCTTGAAGAGCCGGGGCAATCCAATACTATTGCTCAACATATTAGCGATAGAGTTAATGCGTTAGTTTCCCAAGGTGTATCAGAGAAAGAGGCAAGGCAACAAGCAGGTTTTCGTGTCTTTGGTTCAAAGCCTGGAAGCTATGGCGCAGGTCTTCAAGGCTTAATTGATGAGAAATGCTGGGAAAAGCCGGAAGATTTAGCTGAGGCCTATGTTAATTGGGGAGGCTATGCCTACTCGCATGCCGACCAAGCCGGAATGCCTGCTAAATCGAGTTTCGAGCATCAATTATCTCAGATAGATACCGTCATACAAAACCAAGATAATCGTGAGCATGATATTTTAGATTCAGATGATTACTACCAATTTCAAGGTGGCATGATCAATGCGGTTTCAGCCTTGTCGGATAACGCGCCAGCCAGTTATCTGAATGATCACTCTAATCCTGAAGCACCAAAAGTTCGCACATTAAAAGAAGAGTTGAATCGTGTGATTCGCTCTCGCGTGTTAAACCCCAAATGGATTGAGGGCATGAAAAAACACGGCCATAAAGGCGCATTTGAAATGGCGGCTACTGTTGATTATCTTTTTGCTTATGATGCCACCACGCAGTTAGTTGAAGGTTATCAATATCAACAAGTGACGGACACTTTGTTGCTGGATCCTCAGAACCAGCAATTTATGCAAGACAATAATCCCGAAGCCTTGCAAGAAATGGGTGAGCGATTACTTGAGGCCATTGATCGAAACTTGTGGGATGATCAAGAGAATTACCGTGATAAAATCGCGGATGTGCTTAATTTTCGTGAAAATGAATTGGAATAGTTAAGCGCTCAGGCATTTCTCGCTAAAATACGGTCAATGATACGGGTGGGCAAAAACCGTTTTAGCCAAGCAATCAGATGCGTTTGTTTGCATACGTAATAGCGTGCTTTGGGTTTGTTGCTGGTTAAGGCGTGCCAAAGCTTGTCAAATACCGCTTCAGGCCCTTCTGCACCCTTTAGTGATTTTTCTGCTTCCAACCGCTCAATTTGCTTTGTGTATTCTGCTTTGTAACGGCTATTTTCAACATCAATTTCTGCTTTAAAGGCCTTTAATGCATTGGCTCTAAATTGGCTTTCAACAGGGCCAGGCTCGATCAGGCTGACATGAATCGGGCTATCGATGAGCTCTAATCGTAAGGTATCGGTTAACCCCTCAAGCGCAAATTTACTGGCATTATAGGCACCACGAAAGCTCAGGGCTGCAAACCCCAAAACGGATGAGTGTTGAATAATGCGCCCATGGCCTTGGTTATGCATGACGGGCAGCGCTTTTCTCGTTAGGGTGTGGACGCCAAATACATTGGTTTCAAATTGGTTGCGCAGCGCATCAGTGGGTAGGTCTTCAATTGCACCGCACTGGCCAAAGCCTGCATTATTAAATAAGGCATCGAGTTTGCCATCAAAATAGGTCATGGCCTCATCAAACCCTTGTTCAATCGAGGCTTCCTTTTGCATATCCATCAAGATAACATCAAGCCCTTCGTTTTCGAGGCGGGCCTTATCTGTTACATTGCGAACCGTTGCTAAAACATTAAAGCTCTTTGCCTTTAGTGCTTTGGCAGAATAATACCCGATGCCGCTCGAGCAGCCAGTAATGAGAATATTTTTCATCGAATTCAGTTGTTAAAAACAGTTGTTTAAAGCAGTCGTTAAATTAAGCCTCCATAATGCTAATAAATCACACCCATTTCAATATGTGACGGTAAATTACTATTAACTTCTTTATCACAGGCGCCTTGCCATAATTGATCCATCAAGCTTTGCGTGTCATCCCAAACACCGGCTTGTATCCACTGGGCAATGGCCTCGCTAACATTAGGGTAGGTCATGGCTTTGTGAGGATCTGCTGCTAGCCACTGAGTTAAAATCTTTTGATCAAAGCTATCGATAATCGTTGCGCGTTGTAATTGCTGGAGTGCCAAGGCATTGCACATCTGCTCGTATTGACCATTTAACGGTTTGATTAAGAGTTTTTTACCCAGTGCAATACATTCGCTGGACAATTCAAACCCTGCATTGGAGATAACGCCTGCACAATCGCTGAGATCCTGATGAAAATTGTCATGGTTAAGCGGATGAATGGTCACATGCCCAAGAGATTGGGGTGTATCAACTTTGGCGTAGATATGAAATGCATAGTCACTGAACCCGCTGACAAATCGAATGACGTCTTCTAAGGGTTCAAACCCCATATAGACAACTATTTTATTCTCGATAATAGGTTGAGCAGTATGGGTTTTAATGATCGGAGGTAAAATAGGGTAGCCAAAATGATGCCAGTGTAGCCCTATGCGTTGATGCGTCGGGGCAAAATACCGCATTAATAGCCTTTCTAGATGATGGCCTGACAGTTTAGGTACAGCGAAATCAAACGCGCATTGATGGCTAATGCCAATGCTTGGGATTTTTTTTATGCGGGCAGCCCAAGCTGTGATGGGTTCAAAGTCGCTGATCACTAAATCATAATCTTGGACATTAAGTGTTGAGATATTGTTGGCGAAGCGAATGAGATTATTATTAAAAAGCGTTTTAAATTTTTTGAGTCGGCCCTGTTCAGTAACAAAGGTTAATCCATCAAAAAAACGGCAATGGTTGCCAAAAACCTCCATGTCAAAATAATCATCTTTAGCGCGTCCTGAGAATACGAAATCTAGTTCGAGCCCTTGCTTTCTAAGTTCTGGTACTAATGCCCTTGCTCTCGCTAGATGCCCATTACCGGTTCCTTGAATGCCATAGAGAATCTTCATGATAAGGTTGACCTGTAGGATGCTAATCGATTAAATCAGTGAAAAAAACAACAAAGAAAAGAGACTGCAAAACGATCCAAGCAATGCGCCTGATACAATATCCAGCGGGTAATGCACGCCTAAAATAACCCGAGATAAGGCCACAAGGCTCGCCCAGCAATAGGCTGCAATAGCAAATGCCGGATAAAAGAAAGCCAATTGCGTCGCAAAGACAAAGGCTGCTGCACTGTGACCCGACGGAAAGGAAAACTCATCGCTGGGCGTAATCAATTGATAGGTGGTTGAGAGCGCTTGAAAGGGTCTATCCCGTTTGAATGTTTTTTTTAGACTGATGAATAAGGGCACTTCGATTAAAAAGGCTGTGATCACTGAAAAAGCAAACAAAACATGCACACTGGGATCCAAAAATACTAAACCCAAACCAATGAGGGGATAAAAATAGCCGTCGCCTGTGAATGAGAAAGCTCTAAAGCATTGAACTATCGATCGCTTGGTTTGCAGCCTCACTAAAAACAGATAAATTGATGTATCTAATGCCAGTAAATTGGATTTCATCGTGATCATTCCCTGCGATTGATCGGTTACTTTTGTAGTCTAGGAAGCTAGGGTTGCTTAAATGTGACTAAAATATGAACAATAAATGACAGGCCCTGGGCGATAGGGGGCATGGCGTAACGGAGAAGTAACGATTTTTTTGATCAATTGCGCTATGATTCAGCTTTTATGAATGCATTGGTTAGGAATTTTCATGCGTTTCGTTGTTTTATTATTGATGGCGGCTTTTTTAACAGCCTGCACCACAACAGAGAAAAAAAGCCAGTTAGCATCGTTTTATTTGCCCGCTAGTCGTGCGGTTGTTTTACCTGTCACTAGCCAGCAATCAGGGCTGGATGCCTTATCTCAACAGCTTACCGCCTCATTAAAAAACGACTTAGCAGCACATAATTATCAAGTGGTGGCGATTGATCCTGAGGTTTATCGTCACATCACAGAATCTGCTTTAAATGCTACCGGCTCGGTTTACCATCCAAAGCTTAAGCAAAGCCTGCCCCTTGAGCCTGCCAGTTATCTTAGAGCGGTTGTAGAAGGGTTAAAGCGCTATTATGGGTTTGATGTCATTTTTCAAAGCAGCATAGAGCTACGAGATGCTGAGGTGAAAAAGGGCATTGCACTTTGGGACAATGCTAAATTTCCACTGGAGATCGTGGATAAGCCTAAGACCGCACCGATTCCATTAAAAGCGAAAGGGGTTTCGTTAAAGGTTTCTGCCTATACTTCTCTTGGAGGAACCATTCATCAAGTGTATCAAGGCATGGTTGTGCCCTACAAAATACTGTATCAAGGCAGTAGCCTAGGCCAAACGCAATTAACGCCAGCGTCATCTTGGCCGATCGATGCTAAAACCATAGCAAAAGAAAGTTTGAAATCCTATTATCCTAAAGTGAAAATAGCCCCACAGTGACAAGCGTAAAAGTGAAATAATTTATGGACATAAAAAAACGGCGCAGTGCGCTTTATTTGCCTTGCTCAAAGCCGCGTGTGCTTGAAAAATCGCTGAGTGTACCGGCCGATGTCTTACTCTATGATCTTGAAGATGCTGTTGATCCCAGCCAAAAGGAAGAAGCACGCGACAATCTGGTCAATTTTTTTCAACGGTGTGGCCCGATCAATAAAGAAGTCGTGGTACGTATAAATGGCCTAGATACCCCTTGGGGCTATGATGATTTAGTCGCCCTTAAAGATCTCTCCATTGATGGCTTATGCCTGCCTAAAGCTGAATCGGTTGAAGCGATTAATGAAGCCCTTGCTGTCATTGCTAAAGAAGTACCTGTTTGGCTTAATATAGAAACGCCCAAAGGCGTGTTGCAGGTTGAGCAGTTGGCTTCTGAAGAGACAGTGCATGTGATTTTGATGGGAACCAATGACTTATCAAAATGTATGCGTATGTTACCCCCAGTCGATGATTCAGCATTTCACTATGCTTTTAGTCGATGCATTATGGCTGCAAGAGCTTATGATTGTGATATTTTGGATGGTGTGTACAACGCCTTCAAAGATGTGGATGGGTTTACATTCGCTTGTACTTCAGGAAAAGCTTTAGGTTTTGATGGTAAAACCTTGATACACCCTGATCAAATTGCCCCCGCCAATCAGATTTTTTCTCCGTCAAGCGATGAATTAGCGCAAGCCAAAGCGATTGTTGAGGCATGGAATAATCGCGATGCGACGCAAGGTATTGCTGTACTCAATGGGGCAATTATTGAACAGCTGCATGTGGATCATGCGCACCGGTTGATTCAACTGGCCTCTGAATGATGTGAGGATGACATTTGATCAACACGGGAAAAGCTCCCGTGTTGTTTAATCTCAGTATAAATTAGCGGGTACACCGTAGAGGCTTTTTATTTCTTCTCGTGCGGCGATTAAATCCTCCCAAGTGAAGCCAAAAAATACCGATTTTGAATTAATGTTTTTACCTTTGAATCGGATCGTACGATTATCTTCCTGAGCTTTATCTAGTTGGGTTTTTAGGTGCTCAAGATTCAACAGTTTTTCTCCATTTATAGAGGTTAATACTGAGTACTTTAAGCCTTCGTAGAATTCGTTAGCAGGGTGAAACAAGACATTGGATACGATCAACACACGCTCGACAGTTGTGGCATCCGTTTTGCGAAATCGGCGTTGATATTTTGTAAGGTTTGGTAAATTGTACATCTGGCTATCTTTGTAAATATTTTGATTAACTTCGATAATCACAAGCCCGCCGATTACGATATAATTTACGTTGTTTTTATTGGAGGATGGAATACGGTACGAATCCGAATAAGAGTGGCTTAAAGGGTAATCAATGGTTTGTGTTTGCCCTTCACGTTTAATCTCTAACGAAACGTGCTCACCGATTTGTTTGGAGCTGATTAGGGCTTGCCAAGAAATAGTGTCATTGGCGAATAGTTTAATGTTACCTTGGTTGCCTATGGGATAACCTTCAATAGATAATATTATATCATCGATACGAAGGTGCTCTTCAAGGCCTGATAGCTCCGAAACTAAAATACCTGTTTCTTCCGGTGCAATGCCAATGATTTTTCTTAACTGCTCATTTTGTAGTGGCGTGTAGTTGATTGGAATAAAGGGAACTTCATGTACATAAGGCGCTGAGTGGTTTGAACGTTTTGTATCTTTAAGAAAATCATCAACAACAGAGTGAGGGATAATATAGCCAATATTGTCAGCGTTGTTTATCCCTTGAAAATTTACGCCAATCACTTGATTGTCTGAGAGTGTCGGGCCACCACTAACCCCTGGATTGACTGCTGCATCAATTTGATAGACGATATTGTCGTAACCTGAAAACGAATAGGAATTAAAGTCAATCCGTGATAAGACACCTTTGGTGGTTGTGATGGTTCGTCCCCCCATAGGAAAACCGAAGGATATGACCGTATCTCCAATGGCAACATCTTTGTCATGAAAAGGGAGAGCGACAGTCCCATTAAAAAAATCTGGATTGACAGGTTTTAAAAGAGCAAGATCTCTCTGTTGTGAAATAAACTCCACTGCGGCTGGATGCTCAGTATCCGAACCAATTTTTCGAACCCTTATTGACGCATTATTGCTAATAACATGGGCATTAGTAAGAATGCGTTTTTGCCCATCAACGTTGATAATAAAACCTGATCCTACTTTTTGTTGCAAGGAGCCTGTGTTCCAAGGGTAGTGGATATTAGCCGTTTTAGCTTGGACACGAATTTTTACAACTGCGTTATTCAAATCCTCCATATTGATAGTAGAATCTCCAGCTAAAGCGCAGAGATTAAGAGTACTGAGAATTAATATGAAAAATAATCGCTTTATCAATCGGTTATCAGGCATTGTTTCCTCTGCATTGTTGGATATTATGACAGTAGTTTGAGTGTCTAGATATTGAAAGTTCCTTTATTGCAATAAAATTACTCTGTCCTTTATTGCTTAGTCTTGAATTGCCTTTCGATCTAACCTACTCTGACTCAATTCGAGTAACGGGTAGTCGCAAGGACAATTGAAATAGCGAACTAGTAGTTCGATGCACAGCGATTGTCTTGTTGCAAAACTCGTTCCCACGCAGAGCATGGGAACGAGGAGTGAGTGCTTTTTATAGCTTACCACACCCGACAATCGCTGTGCATTGAGGTACTAGCATTATGAATAGACTTTGGTCAGCCTTCTTTTTCATTGCATTTTTTTCTTGTTTTTATCAGGCTATTTTCCTTGAGAATGTCGGCATTTTTAATGAGGTATTAAGCAGTCTTTTTGCGATGGCTAAAGTGGCTGTCGATATTTGTATTGGGCTTTTAGGGCTCATGGTCTTTTGGTGTGGTTTAATGAAAATCGCTGAAGCCTCCGGCATTATGGCTAAACTGTCGATTCTTTTGTCGCCGTTATTTCGGGTATTGATGCCTGGCGTACCAAAGGGGCACCCCGCCATTGGGTCAGTAACATTAAACATGATGGCAAATATTTTAGGGTTGGATAACGCGGCAACGCCTTTGGGTATTACTGCGATGAAAGATTTGCAAACGCTGAACGCTAGGCCTGATACGGCAACCAATGCGCAAATTATGTTTTTGGTGATTAACACTTCTTCTGTCACGTTATTTCCAGTAACCATATTCCTCTTTCGCGCGCAGCAGGGCGCTGTAAATCCGACTGATGTCTTTTTACCTATACTCCTAGCCACCAGTGCATCAACCCTAGTCGGTATTCTAGCTGTAGCGTTTATTCAGCGATTGCCGTTATGGCGGTTTGGGTTTCTTATCTATGTGGTGCCGGCATGTATTTTACTGATTAGCGTAATTGCTTGGGTTGCTGGGCAGTCTGCACAGCAAATAAATCAATTTTCAGCCACTGTCGGCAGTTTTAGTCTATTGCTTGTTATCTTTATTTTTTTATTAGTCGCGCAAATCAAAAAGGTTGCCGTCTATGATTGCTTTATTTCGGGGGCGAAAGAGGGGGCTAAAGTGACATTGACGATTCTGCCGTATTTGTTAGCCATGTTGGTGGCTATTGCTGCGTTACGTTCATCGGGCGTTTTAGATCTGTTGTTGGCCGGTATTCGCACCCTAGTCGCATTTTTTGGGGGGGATGTGCGTTTTGTCGATGCGCTACCAACGGCATTGATCAAACCCTTTTCTGGCGCAGGCTCTCGAGCAATGATGGTTGAAAGTATGAATACGTATGGCGCAGATTCGTTTACAGGCCGTTTAGCGTCAATGTTTCAAGGGTCGACTGAGACCACTTTTTATGTGTTGGCTGTGTATTTCGGCAGTGTGGGCATACGTTATGGGCGTCATGCCATTTTTTGTGGCTTGTTGGCTGATTTTGCAGGTATTTTAGCGGCAATTTTGGTTGCATATCACTTTTATGGCGGGTAATCCTTTGGAGTAAAACAAATAATGAAAAAAGCCGCAACCGTTCTTCTTGTCAGAGACACCCCCTCAGGCATGGAGTTTCTTTTATTGGAGCGATCCAAAGCTTTACAGGTGCTAGGGGGGTATTGGGTATTTCCCGGCGGCAAGTTAGATGAAAGTGATCAAGGCGATCGAATTGAAAATCGCATGCTTGAAGCTGCAATACGTGAGGTTTTTGAAGAAACTGGCCTAAGATTACAAAAAGAGTGCCTAATCCCATTTGCTCGTTGGCAAACCCCTGTAGGTATTCCTGTGAGGTTTGATACATACTTTTATATCGCTCGATGGAATAGCCAATCTGTCGCAATTGACGGTTCGGAAATTGTCAATTTCCAATGGCTATCCTCTCGTGACGCGTTAAAGGCGCACCAAGAGGGTTTAGCTCCCATGATGCCACCAACGGTTGTCAGCTTGATTAAGATAGGCCGATTTGATCGACTGGATGACGCCTTAGACTATTACAATAAAAGGCCGACATCCTTTTATCTGCCAAAGATAGAAGAGCATAATGGCACGACTGTCATGGTATACAATCAAGATGATGGCTATCAAAAAGGCGCGCTAGTGGGAGGTATCGATCGCTGTGTTTGGAAAGACAGCCATTGGGAGTATCAAACAAACATTGCAGAATAAGCCCATTGTTGATTGTGAAAATATTCTTGATTTTGAAAATATTTAATGCGCATTATTTTTCATGCTGAGATTGAGTAAATCTGCTGGTAAAGCCTATGAAACCAGGGTATCAGCACAGGCTGAAAGTATCTGTGGCGTTGATTTTTTTGCTATTTTTTTGATCAAGAGCCTGCCATTCGAGAGAAGTTGACATCGTACAGGGGTCATCTACCTTTATACACTACATTAGGGTGTGAATAGTGATGACCATTAAATCTTCGTTGGTCATAAGGAACTTTTATTAGGCATCAATTGCCCAATAGGCGTCGGATTGGATATCTGATGATTCATCTAACCCTAATGGGTTGGTTTTCAGCCATTTCCTAGCGAGTTGTCATTTCATCGATTTTAAGTGGATGACTGCTAGGCTCGATATTCCCCTCAAGCTGTATGATTCTTGCGAATAATCCAGCAGGTTATGGATAGTTAACGAGAGTTTTTATGACAGACTTGTCTTTAGTTACGCTTTTTCTCTACTTTGCTGGTATGTTAGGCATTGGTTTTTATGCTTACCGTAATACAACTCAGGATGTTTCGGGTTATATGTTGGGTGGGCGAGACTTAGGGCCTGGGGTAACTGCTCTCTCAGCTGGCGCATCCGATATGAGCGGCTGGCTTATGATGGGCCTTCCGGGGGCTATTTTTGTTTCTGGATTGAGTAGCGCCTGGATAGCGGTAGGTTTGACACTTGGTGCTTACTTTAACTATTTAGTGGTTGCCCCAAGGCTTCGCGTTTTTACCGAAAGTGCCAACGACTCCATCACTGTCCCTGATTATTTCGAGAATCGATTTTTAGATAAAACGCATTCACTGCGTTTGATATCTGCCATTGTGATTGTTGTTTTCTTTACGATTTATACATCATCAGGGATGGCAGCAGGGGGCAAGCTTTTCGAAAGTGCTTTTGGTATCAATTATGAGTGGGGTTTATACATAACCGCAAGTGTGGTTATTATCTATACACTTTTTGGTGGGTTTTTAGCCGTGAGCCTGACGGACTTTGTCCAAGGGTGCATTATATTTATTGCATTGATACTTGTTCCTGCAATTGCCTTCATGGAAATTGGGGGTGCTGCCGAAATGCAGGCTGTGCTACAGGGTGTTGATAAAAATCTGATCAATTTTTTTGAAGGGACGACGATTATCGGCATTATTTCGGCCCTATCTTGGGGGCTTGGGTATTTTGGCCAGCCACATATTATTGTCCGGTTTATGGCATTGCGGGATGTGAAAGATATGCCTGTTGCTCGGCGAATCGGCATGGGTTGGATGATATTTTCTGTTTTGGGCGCCATGGCTACAGGATTTACAGGCCTTGCTTACATGATGGCTAAAGGCAAATTAATCAGTGACCCTGAAACCATTTTTATTGAGCTTTCGCATTTACTGTTTCATCCGTTGATCACAGGGTTTTTATTGGCGGCTATCCTGGCGGCCATCATGAGTACTATCTCCTCTCAGCTTTTAGTCACTTCCAGCTCTTTAGCTGAAGATTTTTATAAAGTCTTTTTAAATCGGGAGGCAACCGATAAACAGCAGGTGTTTGTGGGTAAGCTATCGGTATTTGTGGTTGCATGTATTGCCATCTTTTTAGCCACTGACCGAAGCAGCTCCATCTTAGAATTAGTAAGTAATGCCTGGGCTGGATTCGGTGCCGCTTTTGGGCCTGTGGTTATCTTAAGCCTTTATTGGCAATCGATGAATATTAAAGGCGCTGTTGCTGGGGTATTTGTTGGGGCTTTGACGGTCATTGTGTGGATTTATTATCCTCTTGAAAATGGCCATCACTTGAGTGATTTTGTGTATGAAATTCTGCCAGGATTCATTTTGTCTTTTGCTACCATCATTATCGTTAGTAAAATGACTGGCGGCGCTTCTGATGAGATTCGAACCCTTTTTGAAAAAATGCTATTATCTCGCGCTCAATAATATGTAATTGAGAGGTGGGTTAAGTGGTTGATATAAAGTCGCTCACTAAGGATTTAAACCGACAAACGGCAAAAATTCGATGGCAAGAACTTGAGAAGTTTTTTGCTATGGGGGTTTTGGTTCGTGTTGCACCTAGCTTAGACTTAGTCAAGGTGGCGGCTGAATTTGCCAATGATAACAAACCTCAAATTGAACAATGGTTGACGGATGGATGTGTGATCAAAGCACAGGATCAAGATGCCATTAGGTGGCAAACGGATAACACCTTATTTTGGGCCGTCGTGATTGACCCTTGGGTGTTGATTCAAGAAGCCAGCTAGACTTCGAATAAAATTTATAAATGAAAATTCTCTGGCGCTAGGCATAACGTCCTGTTGCAGGCTTGAAGTTGTATTTTTACTTGCTGGGCTTTATGGGCGCTGTCGTATTCTGTGCCTCTATTTGTATTGCTGCCTTGCCTGATTCTAAAGGTGGTTTCTTTTTTATAAACACTGAGTGGTGCTTTACTAAAATCCGTTGTAAACCAATTGGCTTTGGGGTACTGCGTAATGGCGTTACCATCCAACCAAATACGCGTGGGGATTAGATTTTTATCGATTGGTTTGTTGCTGTTGATATGCCAGCCATCCGCTAATTGAATGATTAATGTATTGTTTTTGAGCGTTATTTTTCCGTTGCCCTCCGCAAAGTAGCGGTATTTATAGGGGCGGTAATGTAGTTGAGTAAGTAAAAGGGACGAGTACTCAGTGATTTGACGTTTGATTTGCTCAACAGAATGGGGAAGTGTATTTTCTTGATAAGTCAGCTTACCCGTGCGTCGAAACAGTGCCTTTTTGCTTAATAATGCCACAGCCTCAGGGGAGGGGTAGTTTTGATCCTGCGCATTAAAGTTAGCGTCTGCCGTATCAGCAAGTTTAAATCGGCCGTAGGATGGAGAAAAAAATCGTGTGTGCATTTGTTCATAAAGTTTTTCGGCTTTTGTTAGCCAGTGTGGTTTTGATGTGATGTCATATGCGCGTGTACATGCCAAAATTAACCAGGCCAGATCTTCCAATTGTGCAGGTACATTAGCTACTTTGCCTTCAAGGCTGTAGCGGCTAATGGTGCCTCTGCTATTATCAGTAGAAAGATTGAGGTCAGTAAAAAGCTTTTGGTTGGTAGAAAGCAAGGTATGTAAGCTGTTTAATCCGAACCGTTGCCATTCACTGTGTTCAAACGCCTCTGCGGCATCCAATATGCCAATAATGGCTATCGCATTCCAGGCCGTTATGATTTTTTTATCTACGAAGGTTTTTGATTGGTTATGACGCCTGAGGGTTTGTAATTGTTCGGTGAGCATCTCTGAAACAGGGGAGGTGTTAAAAGCGAATACACGACGTTTCGAGTAATGCGGGAGTGGGTAGGCCACTAAGCCGGATTGCTTAATCATAGCTTCAGATAAACCGAGCGTCTGGATATCAAAGCTAAAATAATAGCCTTCTCGCCCTTGATGATCGTCAGCATCCATTGCGGAATAATACAAACCCTTGTGGCTAAAGATGTTGGTTAAGAAATTAAGGGTTTTTTTAGCGCTGTATTCAAGATCAGCATTTGGTTGATACCTCTGGGCAGTACTCAGCAAACTCAACATAAAACCTTGGGTGTACAGCATTTTTTCATAGTGAGGGAGATGAAATTGTGTATCTTCTGTATAACGATGAAAGCCGCCATCAATTGGATCGAATAAAGGTGATGTCGCTAAAAAGTGGATGGATTCATAAATCGACTGCTTGAGCTCTTCGTTATAGGTTTCAGCAGCTTGCGCAAACAAAGTTTGATAAATATGCGCTGATGGAAATTTTGGGCCATTGCGTACTCCTGCATTTTCCCAATCCATTTTGCTAGCTAATAAAGCGGTTAGGTTGTCTATTTCGGATTGTGATAAGGCGGGATAGAGATTGCTGGCAGGTTGCAACTGTTGGTTAACTTGATGCGTTAACCGCTCTGCATTATGTTTCAGCACCTGAGAATTGGTTTGCCAAAGTGTATGGATTCGCTGCAACAACCGTTCAAGCGCTTGTTTTTGCATATAGCTATCAATAAAAATAGGGTCACCCTTTGAGGTAAGTACGGCTGTGATGGGCCAGCCTGCTTCGTTTTTCATAAGCTTTAGGGCTGTCATATAACGTAAATCGATATCGGGCATCTCTTCGCGGTCAACTTTAACGGCAATAAATGCGTTATTGATAAATTTGGCTAATATCGGATCTTGAAAGCTTTCTTTTGCCATGACATGACACCAATGACAACTTGAATAACCGATGGATAATAAAATCGGTCGATTTTTTTTGCTGGCCATAGCAAGGCTTAATGATGACCAAGGTTGCCAAGCTATAGGGTCGTTAGCATGTTGCTGCAAATACGGTGATAGCGCATTGCTAAGGCTATTTTTTGGTGTTTGGGTAGGTGCGAGAGGAGTAGCTGCACTATCGGCCTGTAAGTGGGCCGCACTTAAGACAATGAAGAGTAATCCGAGAATCATCTGTATAGCGGGGTGTTTTAAGATGCCTAGGCATAAAGTAATCCTATACCCAGAAGCATCGGTGTTTATTTTATTGTTAGCAGTTTTCAGACGAAGCATTATTTTACTTGCGAATTCTTTGAGGTATTTAACGGAGCTTGAGCAACTATTTTCACTTCACCGCCTTGGTGAATGAAGTAGCGATGGCCTGATTTAAGCTGTGTAATGACTTGTTTTTCGCCATTAGGCCAAGTGATAATCACATCGGTTAATTGGTACTGACCTAAACCGATATGTTGCTCTTTGGGATGCGTTGTTAAGTAGGCTCTTGAGCTTGAGACTTCTCGATAAATCTTATTGCCATCTGGCAAAGTGGCAACAATTTTTGCACCAATGGCATCTCTATTGGTTTTTTTCATGGGGTTGCCAATCAAACGAATACTTAATGAATGCGTTTCTTTTGAATTCAGCGTATTTTCAAAAAATAACGAATCGGCGTGAAAGTTATTAACGGCAACATCCAAATCGCCATCGTTATCAAAATCTAAATAGGCTGCACTCCGCGAATTGATTAATACATCCAATCCACTATCTATCGTGGTGTTGATAAGCTTGCCATCTTGATTTGTGAAGAAGACATTGGTTTCTTTTTCTTTCACTGGCATGATCCTTCGCATGCCATTAGTGGAATATGCGGGGTTGTCAATGTTTTCTTCGTAGGCTCGCTCGCTATAGACGGCATATTCGTTCATGCCATTTAATACATAAAGATCATCATCAGCGTCGTTATCATAATCAAAAAAATCGGCACCCCATGACCATCCTGTGCTGTTGTATCCTCGGCCGACAGTGGTTGATAATGTATAGCTCAATTTGCCTTGAGATTTATCTGAAATAAATAGATCGTT
>JAPOUS010000237.1 GCA_026708525.1 Cellvibrionales bacterium | reverse complement strand
GACATAAACTCTACTGAGATTACACTTATAAATTAAAGTTTCCTGTACTACATTATGGGTCCATCATAACGGTCTCAGGATGCATATGTAGATAGTGCTTACGGTGGCGAAGAGTATGAGCTAACGCTTAAAGCGTTAGGCTACAGACCTCATATCATCAAAAAGGCATTGAAAAACAAGCCGTTGACTGAGCGTGATAAAGCGAGAAACAAGCGTATATCCAAAATTCGTGCAAGAGTCGAGCATGTATTTGGCTCCATTACCAATGAACAAGGCGGACTTTATTCTCGCGTCATTGGCTCTGCTCGCACAACCGTTAAAGTCGGCATGATGAATCTCACCTACAACATCAGGCGATTTACCTTTCTTTGCAGGTGAGGTGCGCCTGCGTGAGGGGTAAACCCTCAAAACAGCCCTAAAAGGGCAAAAAAATGATAAAAATGGGGAGTTTTTTTCGTCTTTATAGTACGAATCATCGTCATTTATTTTAATTCGACAATTTAGCTATTATTCGAGGTGCCCTTTTGTATATAAGAAACGTTGCTTTAGAAATATTTTTTGAGAGTTTAAAAAATTGTTCCGTTTTTTGATATAATTTTTTATTTTTGTTTTTGTTTTTGTTTTTGTTTTTGTTTTTGTTTTTATGGCTCTATCTTGTTCTGAACTTAAAAATTTTTGGAATTTTATAGAAGTGTTAATTTTTTTACTATCGTTACTTGATGCAAGAGATGGTTTAAAAATATCACTTAGCGATTCTTTAAATCTACTCATTAACAGATTATTTATCTCTTTACACATATCTTCCCCTGCTTGGTAATTTTTTCCCCAATCCGGTTTAGCAGAGTTGAAAAATTGAATTTTCTGATCTACGAGATGTTTATTCTTCTCTTTGTTAGTAGAGCGCTGAAATGATTCTACGATAGAGTCTGGATGATGCTTTATATGACTGTCAATTTCAATGTGTAATGTATTGTACGCTATGTATTTTTTTGTTATTAAAAAAGTAACTAAAGTTATAAATTCATTTTTAGCAACAGCATTGTAAATTGTCGATTTTATTAATATTGCTAATAATAAGTAACGGCAGAAAAAAAATATGAATTTCAAATAACTTTACCTATAGATTGGCTATGATCTTTATTCAGACAAATTTTGGTTGTATTTGTTCATTGATAATTTAACAAAGGTGATGAGATGGACGCTCTCATCCTGTGGTACAATGTGCGGATTTGATTGTCAAAGGGGCATCAAAGATTAATAGTAGGAGCGTCCATATATGCCCTTAATATTGAAATTAAAAACTTTGACTAAAGACGAAGCTTCCCCAGCTCATCGCGCGATTTGCGCGGCCTGTATTTAGCTCAGAAGTTTGATAATTAGCATGGTAAGAAATGCGAAAGCCCGTTTTAAAGGCAGCGGTTAAACCAATCCAAAGGCTCGCAATATAAGGTTTAGCTTCACTTGTTGTTGCTGCATGATCTTTTTCAGAAAACTGTCCTTGTAAAAAACTGTTGTAAAGTCGCAGTCGATTAACCACACCCAAACTTAGATAGGTATCAAAGGCTTTGGGTGAAAGTGTCAGGGTTTTTTCGCCATAGTTTTTAGTGGTGGGCTGATAACTCCACCAAGGTGATGAAAAAATACCTACCCGCAAATAAGCAGAATGATTGACTTCGGTAATGTAACCGACAGAAGTTTCAACGGATTGCATAATATCTAAGTGATTATTGATGCCAGCTATACGGTGTTGCCATTCTAGGCTATATTTGGCTGTTGGTTCGCCGCCATCTGATATTTGAATCATCCAGCCTTTCAGGGCATTAAACCCCACTTTTTCATGATAAGCGTTTTGAATATTTCTTACCAAATCCAAGCCTAAAACGCCCACCGAAATAGAGGATTTGACGGCTCTATTATTTGATTCTGAAAGATAAAAATTGGAAAACGAAAAATAATTTAAGCTAGCGTAAGGACGCTCGGCTATCCAGGTATTTGGTATGCTTTTGATTTTTGGGGTGAACCCATAAAGGCCAAACCCATAGTTGCTTGCAAAAGGAGCAATTTGGTCGCTCAATAAAAATGTATTAAAAACGCCAAGAAGTGTGTGAATGGGCTGCAATGATACCAGGGGCTCTAAGTGAGAATAATTGACCCCAAGACTAAACGTATAATCTTTATCTTCATTCATGGCCATAAAGCTATCGTTATCACTATCAATGGCGATATGATGCTTTTTGAATTGGAAATTGGGTGTTGCTATTAGATTGGCGCTTAGTAAAGCAAAGCATAAAGAAGTGATATATTTTCGCATTCTTATAACTTTTTATTATTCTTATCTTTTAAAAGTAGGGTAATAACCCTTAATTCTCGAGAATTCTGGAAAAGAATGACGAAAATTTAAAATAAAGCCCATTGATATTGACGTTTTCATTTTAATTAATGGGTAGGGTGTACTATCGCCTATATCAAGAAGCCTGGATTCTCCTGTGTTAAACACATTTTTTTGGTTGATACTCGATGGTCTTTCACGGATAGATGTGAGTCGTATTTGCTCTACCTATAGGCAAATCTTTGTGTGCTATGGCTTGCAATATACGGTGAATGGTTATATCGAATGGATAACTTAGCGTTATCCATTGCAATATAGGGGATAGAAATACAGAGGGGGTAAATATAATAGGGCGTTATATTTTAAGAGAGAATATGTTTTGTTAGTCAGCCGCATCCTGTTCATTATCATCAGATGATTGATCTGAGTCGATGATTTTAATGGCGGTAGCATGCAGACCTTTATTGCCTGAAATCGCATCAAACAAAACCGGCTGACCCGTGGCGAGTGTACGGTAGCCATTCATGTTGATTGAAGAATAATGCACAAATACATCCTGATTGCTGCCCTCAGGTAAAATAAAACCATACCCTTTTGCATTGTTGAACCACTTTACGACGCCTCTTTCCATCTTACTAGTCCTTACATATTTTAGAGCGGTAAAATAAATCTACATCTGTCAATGAATTGGGTAGTTACATTCAAAAACGGTCAAATTGGTTTTCTATCTCACCCAAAGTAAAGTCTTGGAGAGGATTCCAATTCCGTCAAGTTTTCTCCCGTAAAATACTAGAGGGTGTTCGCAATTAGTGAATGATCTAAAGAAGATCGTGTATTTTTGGGGATTTGAGTAGGGGGTAATGGCTCAAAAGATAAATAGCAGAATTGCTATCGCGCATGACATCTTTACGCTTCTTATCTTGGGTACCACAGCTAAATACCTATAAAACACATCGATTTTTATTTCATTTTTATACAATGTGATTTAGGAGAGGAGATATCCCGCAATTTCCTTAAATTTTGGGCGACTTAGCCCTATGAGCTTTGATAAGCTAGGAACAATTTCGTAAGAAAATATGAATTATATTGATGTTATGCGTAAAGCTTCAAAAATTCGACTAACCTTAAGTATGAATACCAACGAAAGTAGTGATGTTGATAGTAATAGTGACGCAGATGTTGCGGTGGCACCACAAACTGCCAAGCCTAAGCTGGCAAAGCCTAAGATGTATCAGGTGGTGATGCTGAATGATGACTACACACCGATGGAATTTGTAGTAGATGTGTTGCAATCCTTCTTTAATATGGATCAATCAAAAGCAACGCAAACAATGCTAGATGTTCACAATAAAGGAAAAGCAGTCTGTGGCACATATCCCTATGATATTGCCGAAACCAAAGCATTACAGGTGAATGAATTCTCAAGAGAGAATGAGCACCCCTTAATGTGTAATGTTGAAACGGTAGACTGAAAAATTGGTACGAGGCAAATGATATGCTAAGTAAAAAGCTGGAACAAACTCTTAACGAAGCGTTTCAAAACGCACGCTTAAAGCGTCATGAATACATGACGGTTGAGCATCTGTTGTTGGCTTTACTGGATAATCAAGCAGCCGTAGAAGTACTTAAGGGATGTGGCTCAAATTTAGATGGTCTGCGCATCGATCTATCAGCCTTTTTAGATGGCACAACCCCTATCTTACCTGAGGGGCAAGAAGATAGAGAAACCCTTCCTACCCTTGGTTTTCAGCGTGTTCTTCAGCGAGCCGTTTTTCATGTGCAATCGTCAGGTAAAGACCAGGTCACCGGTGCCAATGTCTTGGTGGCTATTTTTAGTGAGCAAGAGAGCCAAGCGGTTTACTTGCTTAAGCAGCAAAATATCTATCGTTTAGATGTCGTTAACTTTATTTCGCATGGTATATCTAAAGTGCCGAATAGCAAGCTTGAGAATGATCATCAAACGGATAGTGAAGCATTGCAAGATTCTGATGCGGATAATATGGACAGTAAATCTGAAAGCCCGCTGGAAAATTATGCAACTAACTTAAACAAGCAAGCGCAGCTAGGAGGCACAGACCCATTAATTGGTCGCGCCGATGAAGTTGAGCGTGTTTCTCAGGTGCTCTCAAGACGCCGAAAAAACAACCCGCTATTGGTTGGTGAGTCGGGGGTAGGTAAAACTGCCATTGCTGAAGGCTTGGCAAAAAAAATCGTAGATGAAGAAGTCCCTGAAAGTCTCAAAAATTGTGTTGTTTATTCGCTTGATTTAGGTTCGCTTTTAGCGGGAACTAAATACCGAGGGGATTTTGAAAAACGTTTTAAAGCCTTATTAGCCGAACTCAAGAAAAGCCCGGATTCTATCCTGTTTATTGA
>JAPOUS010000104.1 GCA_026708525.1 Cellvibrionales bacterium | reverse complement strand
TTAATTTTTTTCGGTTAGGATTTAAACTGATCAAAAAGTGCTAGGTGGCCGTGAGTAAAAGACGGTATGAACGATTGTGAGAGTTGTTTCGTGCCTGAAAAGCTTGGTAAAGTAACGGGTTTTGGCTTTAGCTAGCGTCTGGCGATGAGTTCCCTTATAATTGCCTGATTAAAAAATAGCCACATTTTGTTTTTATTATAATAAGCATAACACTGAGGGCACTGTGCGTACTCCCTGGGAAATCCAGCAAGCCGTTGTTAAAGCGCTTTTTGTTCGAGAGCTAAAAACCCGTTTTGGTTCTAGTTCACTTGGTTATGCGTGGGCAGTGATTGGGCCTTTCCTTCAAATCATGGTGTTAGTCATCATCTTTTCGGTGGTTTCTCGCAATGGCTATCAAGGGTTAGCTTTTGCACTGTTTTTTGCTCCCGGCATCCTCTTGTTGAATTTGTTTACCAATATGGCCAATAGTGGTGTCGGAACCGTTAGGGGAAACAAAGGGCTATTTAGCTACAAACAAGTGAAGCCTTTTGATGCGTTTTTAACCCGCACCCTACTGGAAAGTACCATCATGATGGTATCTTTTCTGGTTATTCATGGGGCTTTTCTTTGGTATGGTTATGAAATTCCTTTTCATGACCCGTTAATGGCGTTATGTATCTTTTTTTGTATGGTCGCTAACGGTATGGGGTTTGGGCTAATTTTTGGTTCTGTGGGTGTCCATTTTAAAGATTTCGATAAAATTATTAGCCTATTGATGCGCCCGCTGTTTTTTATTTCTTGCGTAATTTTTCCCTTGATTATTATTCCTCGAGAGTACCATGCGCTGTTTTTATGGAACCCTTTAGTTCATGCCATCGAGCTGTTGCGTGTAGCCATCTATCCGCATTATCTCGCCCCAGGTGTGAATATTGGCTATCTGTTTAGTTTTTCAATCGCCAGCTTATTTATTGGCATGCTGTTTTATCGGCGCAATTGGCGTGCGATGGTGGCTTCATGATTCAGTTAGACCATGTTACTAAGTTTTATCCAACAAAAAACGGGCGTAAGTACATTTTAAAAGATGTCAGTGCGATCTTCCCTAAAGGTAAAAGTGTTGGTGTGTTTGGCCGAAACGGAACAGGGAAATCAACCTTTGTGCGTTTGCTGGGACGCATTGATTACCCCAACAGTGGACGCATTCTCGTTGATGGCACTATGTCCTGGCCTATGGCCTTAAGTGGCGGATTTCAGGGCAGTTTATCCGGGCGAGACAATGCAAAGTTTGTTTGTCGAGTACATGGGGACTCGGAAAAAATCATCAGAGAAAAACTTGCCTTTATCGAAGCCTTTGCTGAAATTGGCGAGTACTTTGATGAGAGGGTGAGCTCCTATTCCAGCGGTATGCGTTCCCGCCTTGCCTTTGCTGTGAGCATGGCATTCGATTTTGATTATTATTTGATGGATGAAGTCACCGCTGTGGGTGATCCACGTTTTAAAGTCAAAGCCCGGGAGACGCTTGAAGCCAAAAGAGAAAAATCGAGCGTGATATTTGTCTCCCATAATGTGGGTGAAATTAAGCGTATTTGCGATATTGGTATTTATATCGAAGATGGTCAGCTGCGAGTGTATGACGATATTAACGAAGCCGCCGAGCGCTACCAGAATATGATTAAAGGATAATTGTGGAAGCTATAGAAAATAACAATAAGGGTAAACCTAAACGGCTGGTTGAATGGTTAGAAAGTAAAAACCTTGGCTTTTTAACCTCAACCGCTCGCTTTAATAAAGTGTGTAAGCGCCGCTTTAAAAAGGTTGTGCGTGTTTCCCGTAAAAAAAGCTTTCTCTATATTGTTGCCATCCCATGGAGTTTGGCTGCCCTTTATTATCTGATTTTTTCTGCTGATCAGTTTGTGAGCAATGCAAGCTTTATGATTCGTGAAGCGAATTCGAGCGCACAAGTGCAAAACCAAGGCGTAACACTTGCAGCTATTGCGGGGTTTTCATCGCAAAGTGATGAGCATATTTTAACAGAGCACATTCAATCGGTAGATATGTTGCAACATTTGGAATCAAGCCTTGCTATGCGTGCGCATTTTAATCAGCAGGCAGGCATTGATTTTTTAGCGCGTCTAAGTGGTTCGGCCAGCCAAGAAGACTTTTTAGCCTATTACCAAGATCTTTTAGAGATTTATTACAACGATTTGAGTGGGTTATTAACCGTCGAAATAAAATCTTTTGATGCTGCTTATTCTCAGCAATTATTGGCCGAAATATTGGTTCAAAGCGAGCGTTTGGTTAATGATAAAAGCCTAGAACTTGCCAATGCACAATTGGATTTTGTTAAGGCTGAGATTGCAGCCAGTACCAAGCGCTTGGTCGCAGCGCGTGAGGCCTTAGTGTCGTTTCAAGATGCACATAAAATTTTTAGCCCAGAGCATCAGGGGCAAACGGTTAGTAGCATTATTTCCCAACTTGAAGCTGAGTTAGCTACCGCCGAAGCAGAAAAACGTAGGCTCTTGGCCTATCAGCGAAGTGATTCGCCTCAGGTTGTGGCATTGATTGATAAAATCAATAGTTTGCGCGCGCAAATTCAATATGAAAACACCCGCCTAGTTAGTGAAGGCGATGGCAATAAAGACCAAACCATCAATGAGCTTTTTGGCCAGTATAAAGCGTTAGAATTAGAATTAGAGGTCGCCCAGGCAACCTATGCTGCGGCACTTAAAGGGCTTGAGAGTGCGCGCATTGAAGCCAGCCGAAAGCTTAAGCATTTGCTAATCATTAACCAGCCATTTGTCGCAGAAGAGGCGTTATACCCTAAAAAGGCCTACAATTTGCTAACACTGGCTATCATTTTGCTACTGGTATTTGGATTGTTCCGAATGCTGGCAACCACGATTAAAGAACACATGGACTAATCATGAACAAGACTTTTCTGTTTTATCGTTTATTTTGTTTACTGATGGTTGGCTGGGTTTCATGGAGCACAGCCGAGGTGGTCGAGGAGCGAGAGGCGTTTCCTGTCTTTGGGCAAAACCTTTTTACCGGTGGGTTTAAAGATGCCACTTTTCAGGGCTTTAACCCCGATTATGTGATTGGCGTGGGTGATATCATTAGCTTACAGCTATGGGGTGGCTATGAAGTAAACACGAAGCTTACGGTAGATGCCCAGGGCAATTTATTTATCCCCAATATTGGCCCGGTTCGGTTGCAAGGCGTTAAAAACAAAGACCTTAATAACACAATCGCTAAAAAAGTGGCCAGTGTTTATCAGCGCAATGTTAAGCTTTATGCCAATTTGGATGCCTCTCAACCTGTGCAGTTGTATGTGACAGGTTTTGTTAAAGCGCCCGGACTTTATGGCGGTTTATCCTCTGATTCCATTTTAAGTTATTTAGCCAAGGCGGGTGGTATTCTGTCTGAGAGCGGCAGTTATTTAAGTGTTCAACTTAAGCGTGATAACAAACTCATCAATACGTATAACCTTTATGACTTTATTTTAACTGGGCATATTAAGCAGCAGCAGTTGCATGACGGCGATGTGTTGGTGGTCAGTGCTCGCCAGAACAACGTGGGGTTTGATGGTTTAGTTGAAAATCCTTCGCAGCTTGAATTCAATGAAAAATCTATTGGGTTAAGTGATGCTCTAGAAATTATTGGTCTGTTACCTGAAGCGACTCATGCACGCATTACGCGAGGCAACCGTTTAAAGAGTGAAGTGGAGTATGTGCCACTGACGGAAGCGACTAAGATTGTTTTGCAAAACGGTGATCAGGTAGATATTGTCAGTGATAAACCCACAGGCACGATTGTGGTTTTTGTCGAAGGTGAACATAAAGGCCGAGCAGAATATGTTTTACCTTATGGTGCGACTATGGGGGATTTGATGAAACAAATTCAGCCGTCGGATCATTCGCTTTTAGACGATATTCAACTTTTTAGAGCATCGGTTGCCGAGCGGCAAAAAGAAATGCTGCATTTAAAATTGCAAAAGCTTGAAGATGCAACCTTCTCGGCTCGATCCAATACGCAAGGGGTAGCGGGACTTCGCGCGAGTGATGCCAAGCTTATCAGTGAATTTGTCAAACGCGCAAAAGATATCGAGCCGTTAGGGCAGGTCGTTTTAGGTAAAAATGCCTTGCGTGATGGCTTGCTTCTGCAAAATAAAGACAGGCTTTATGTGCCGGCTAAAAGTTTGCTGATTCAGGTGAATGGCGAAGTGATGTTTCCTTCTGCTATGGTCTGGAAAGAAGACTTGGCTATTTATGATTATATTGAGCAAGCTGGTGGCTTTACGCAGAAAAAAGGCCAAAGCCGCGTGTTGGTCATCAAACAGAATGGTAGCGTGATAAATTATTCTTCTAGCCTGGGTAAAATTAAAGGCAGCAAAGCCCGCCTTGCACCGGGAGATGAGATATTGGTCTTACCGCAAGTCGATAGTAAAAAGATGCAGTTTGCGTTGGATTTGTCGCAAATTATTTATCAGATTGCCTTAACGGCACGCGTCGCTTTGTTGTTATAAATCGGCTGTTATAAATTAGTTGTCACAAATTGGTTGTTATAAACGGTTGCTATAAAACGGTTGCCGTAAAATGATTGTGAGTGCTTTTTTATAATTATTAGTAATAGTAAATGGCTAGATAGGTAGACATTGTATAAATGGTCAGTTTTTTCGCGTTATAATGTTTAAGCGAGCACTGCAACAGTGATTGTGTGTTTGTTGG
>JAPOUS010000312.1 GCA_026708525.1 Cellvibrionales bacterium | reverse complement strand
AAAACAGGGCTTTCTCGCTCAACAATTTATGAGCGAATGGACGAAGGAACATTTCCGAAGCAAATACAACTAGGTTTACGCGCTGTTGGCTGGCTTGAATCTGAAGTAGAAGATTGGCTTGAAGCTCTAGTAAGCAAAAGAGATCAACAAGAGGGGAACACATAATGCACCCCTTAAAAAAAATTAATTCAGACTCCATAACTGTCTTAAAAAGCAAGGGCATTTATTTAACCAAACGATATGATTTGGATAAAAAAACAAAAAAGCCTGCGCCAAATGCAAAAAAATTTACTTGCGAATCGATTGAAATAAACACTCTTAAAGAACTCTTTGAAGTACTTAAAACTCTCTCTGATGAACCTTATAAATGCGTTGTCAATGGCTTACCTGTTGAGAATTGGACAGCATTAAACTTTCGCAATCGAGAAACACTCTTACAAAGAGGGATTCGTTTCTTACCAATGGATATAGATGGTATTCATGTTGGGGAATTTAACCCCAACCAATGCAAACCAGAAGATATTATTTGCAAAGTTCTAGATAAATTAGGGCTAAGCTGGCTTAGCCAATACGCTTATATTTGGGCATGGTCTTCTTCTGTCGCCTCTCCAGACTGGAAAGGCGATGCTCGCTTAAGACTTTGGTTCGAGCTTGAGGAATCCGTTGCTCTTACAGATTTAAAAGCATGGGCTAACCCCGTTGACGGTTTAGACGGAGCCATTTATTCCCCTTGCCAAATCATTTATACCGCTGCTCCTATCTATACAAGTGGCGGAATAAAAACTAATGACCCAGTTAAAAACCGAATGGGGTTTGCTCAAAAAGCCTCAAAATCAAAAGTACCCATTCGAAATTTAAACACGAAACCCATTAAAGAATCCAAACAAAAACAGCTTACAACCTTTGAAAGGCAAACGCTCTTGCTTTCTGCCAATGAAAAAACCATTAGCAACCTTAAAGAAGCTTTGTCTTTTATTCCCTCCGATGAATACGGTTTATGGAGTCGGATTGGTTTAGCTTTATCTTCATTAAAACCAACGAGTCTTGCCGATGAAGCTAGGGCACTTTGGTTCAACTACTCTGAAAAATCAGACAAATACTCTGAAGATGAAACTAACGAAAAATGGCTGTCTTTTTCTGCTAATACCATTGATTACAGATCAGTATTTAACGAAGCAAAAGCTTTTGGATGGAAATGCCCAAGCTTCTCAGAAGACCCACTAGAAGGCTTTCGCCTTAAACCTAAGGGAGTTTACCGATTTACAACAACCCCTCAAGGTGAGCCAAAGCCAGCTAAAAAAATATGCGCCCCCTTGCACGTACTAGCTAACACAAGGGATGAAAACAGCGAAAGCTGGGGACGGTTATTAAAGTGGCAAGACGCCGATAAAAAAGAACATCAATGGCCCATGCCCGACACACTTTTACATGGCGACTATACCGAACTAGCAAGAAGTTTAGTTTCTCAAGGCTTATATATTGACCCAGGGGCTGAAAAACAGGTTTCGAGCTATATATCATCAATAGATACAGACAAGCGTGTAAGGTGTGTTGATCATTTAGGTTGGGTAGAAAACAGTTTTGTTCTTCCCAATACCTCTATTGGTGTAGGTAAAGAAGAAATTTACTACCAGTCTGAATCCATAGCCGACCATCAAATAAAACAAAGTGGCACACTTAAAGAATGGCAAGAATCAATCTCTAAGTTTTGTATCAATAACTCAAGATTAATCTTAGCTGTTTGCAGTGCTTTAGCCGCACCCACTTTGGCGTTGATAGAGGGGGAAGGCGGTGGGTTTCATTTTTATGGCGGTTCCTCTACAGGTAAAAGTACCGCGCTTCAAATCGCTGCGAGCGTTTGGGGAAATGCTGATTATGTTAAGCGATGGCGCGCAACCTCTAACGGACTAGAAGGCATTGCCGTCGCACATAACGATTTATTACTCGTTCTTGATGAGTTATCGCAACTAGACCCAAAGTATGCAGGTGAAATAGCTTATATGCTTGCCAACGGGCAAGGCAAACAAAGAGCTAAAAAATCAGGATTAAGCAAAAAGCCCTTTAAGTGGCGAAACTTATTACTGTCATCAGGTGAAATCACTTTAGATAATCACATTCAACAATCGGGGAAAAATTCCAAAGCGGGGCAATTGACTCGAATTGTCGATATACCCGCAGATGCAGGCAAGGATTTAGGTTTGTTTGAATATCTCCATGAATTTGAAACTCCAAAAGAGTTAGCCGATCATCTTAAGCTAGCCACAACAAAGTCTTTCGGCTCAGTCGGCATTGCCTGGCTTGAATATCTCACAACTAATAAAGAAATGGTTAAAGCAGAACTCCATGAAGGGATTGAGCATTTCAAGTCCATGCAAAAAAATCTTAATCATAAAAGCCAAGTCTTAAGGGTACAAGATCGTTTCGCTATTTGCGCCGCAGCGGGCGAAATTGCAAGCAAAGCAGGCTTAACCGCTTGGCCTAAAGGTGAAGCTAATCTAGCCATTAATCAATGCTTTCAAGATTGGTTAGATCATAGAGGTGGCGCAGGCAACCTCGAAGAACAAAAGCTGTTAACCCAAGTTAGGGAGTTTTTGACCCTTCATGGAGAATCAAGATTTTCAAATATCAACGGCTGTATTGATAAGAACACCATTAACAGAGTTGGCTTTAGGGAAAACATCAACTCCTACTCAGGATTTGAAGCTAATAAAGAGCAAGAAGAGCCTATTTGGATATATTATGCCCTTCCTGAAGGCTTTAAAGAAATCATTTCAGGCTTTTCGTCCAAGCAAGCTAAAGAAATACTCCTTAAAAGAGGATGGTTAAAACTTAACCCTGATGGATCAGCTCCAAGAACAACACTACCTGGACTTGGCCAAGTTAGATGTTATATTTTAACATCTACTATTTTTGATTGAAAAATTCAAAGATTGGTTCGCTCTATATTTCAACAATGGGAGTGGAGTGAACACTTTTTCTTTCAGAATAGAGTTTAAATCTTTGAACACACCTCATTCCAGGCTATTCTATGCTCATAAGAAGTGTCACTATCGACTTCAACCAAGTTCGCGTAATTAGCAAGAAATTCAGTTGTGCTTGGCAACAACCTTAAATAATATCCAATAGTTTCAACAATACCATTAACAATAATCTCACAGCCATTTTGCTTTAAAAATTCAGCTTTACGCTCATTTATTATTTCGATATCTTCTTCAACAGCTCCATTAGTAGAAAGCATGTAATAGCGAGACACACTAACTCCTCTAACTTTTTCAATTGCTTCACAAACATGGATATCAGAAATAGGTTGACCAAATTTTATTTCAACAGCCTCAACTGGCTGATTTTCTTCATTCACAAGCACGATATCACCGACCGTGCCTGCTTTCCTATCAGCAGATTTCATCCTTTGAATAGGCTCAAGAGATTGATTATTAAATCGAGCCATCTTACCAATTATTGATTGATAAATCGCGTATATTGCCAATTGAGGCAATCGTGGAGCGTTATTTTTATACTTGATATTAAAGTGTTTGTTAAGTATTAATTTTACAGTGTCAATTGGTAAACTCTTGGGTTTAGTAAGTATTACTTTATCTTTATTTCTGATTTTTATTAGTTCTAACAAAATAACTGTAATCATTTTTCCGATTTCTTCAGAGGTAGTTTGGGCGTAATTTACAACCTCAATCAGCAATGGCCCAGATTTTTTTGGCTGCGTCTTTAACACTTGATCCTCTGTTAAAACGCCAGCAAACGATAGCGTTTGAGTTAGCCAGTGAGATTCGACACTTCTAGGCAATGATTTTTCGATTAAAAAAGGAACTGTCACTCTTGTATCATAGGTTCTTGCAGAAAATCCTTTTTCATATTCATCTTTATGAGCTCTAATATCTTGTTTAGGTTCTAGAATTTTATAGCCTAACAAGGTTAAAGCTGCACCTCGGAAAGCATGCTTTATTTTTGCCAAGTCCTTAGCGGCTTTTAAGTGCGGTTTTTCTTGTGTTTCTATTTCTGAATCCATTTCTAGTATACATTCGGCATCCTTGTATTTTTCTTCAAGTATAATTTTTAATTTTTCTAATTTTTTTTGCATTCTACTTGTCTCTATTCAATTTTACTTTGCTTGTAACAAGAGCTTTTTTTGAGAGCAATGGAAAGGGGTATGTACACAATATATTTTCCGAGCCAATAATTGGGTGAGTATCATAAGTTCTAATATCAAACCTCATTTTCCTTAGCTTAGAAACTTCATTTTTTAATTGAAATTTGGTTAATTTTATTTTATCAATGAGTTCTTCTTCACAAATAAATTCACCGCAGTTTTTGGTTTTTCCGAAATAATTTATTAGCTTTTCCGTAGAGCTATTATTTTCATTTTTAAGCTCAACAGAAATGTCTACCACATCCCCTCTATTGGCATAATGGCCATAAATATCTATCAAGGTAAAAAATTTGGATCTAGAAACTAATATCTCTTCTATTTCTTTCCACACATGAAATATCTGGCTTTCACTATCTATACAGGCATTTGCAGAAAGACTATCAAAATTTGGAAGATACTTACTCAAGCCAGAAATTTTCACTTCAAGATTTGAAGATTCAAAGCCCTTTTGATTAAGAGAATCGATATCCAGTCTAACATGTCTGGATGAATCAGTGACTATACATAAAAAACTATTTTTTTTGTCGCTTGGTTTTTT
>JAPOUS010000290.1 GCA_026708525.1 Cellvibrionales bacterium | reverse complement strand
CCCAAGGGTATCATGAAAAACCAGCTTAGTATCTTCTAAGTCTGCGCAGACCGAGGTTAACTGATTATCGGTAAGTTTTGATACGTGCAGCTTAATATTTTGAGTACAAAAATGCTCATTGGGCAAAATACCGATGTCTGGGCCTTTTGAACTCACTGTTGCTGGAGTGTGGGTATGGGTATGCGACAAAGATTCAATGGTATTTGATCCCTGGCTTGAAAAACTTAACTTACGGGTTTTATTAGAGGAATTGGCTTCATTCGATTTGTTATGGCTACAACCAACAACAAAAGCACTCAGAAAAACCAACGACACAACTCTGAGGGGACGGCTAAACAACAACATACTTTTTATCCATTATTATTATTTTGAATAAATTATAGGTGTCGTTATTCGGTTAATTTTCTCCCTTCAACAATTATTGGTAATGAATAAAAATTAGGTAATCTAGGCTTTTTTGTCAGCAATGGGGATCAATAACCCTCCGCCCCAATAGGCATTCATACAAATAACGCAGGAAAGAGACAAGCTATTTACTTTAGTGTCTTGAGTCAGAAGTTCGTTGACAAAAACGCGTTATACTTTCAAGAAAGACAATACCGCTGTGCAATCACTTATCCAGTAATATCTAAAGCCGAAAGCCCATGATGCTGATCCAGATAGTCTCCTATCACACTGCCCTCAGCCAAATGAAACGCATATTGCATGTGCAGGCAACGTATTTGCTCAAGATTAGCCAACCCACCGATACCTTGCTGCTGAAATTTTTCAAAAAGCCCCATCTTGATTAAGCTTTGTTTATCTTCTGGCAACATGCTATCTGTTCTTGAATGGATATAGCGAGCCTGATCTTCCAGATACGCTTGCTTAAATGATGCGTCATCGACAATTTTTTGTTCTAGTTCTTTAACGAGGCCGGCCGTTTCAAGCCCTGCAATAGCTTTATACAAGGTCTTAGAAGTTAACCAATAAAGTGTCGGAAAAGGCTTACCCTCAACCACCGAACGCATTTTCAACACGAGTGGAACACCGCCAGATTGAGCAACAACCTTGACAGCGCCTCTGGGTGCTCTGCCAATTTGTTCGGTAATAATGCCAATTTCTTGCTCAGACAACATAAACATTTCACATGATCAAAAAGGCTGATCTTAACGTAAATACGCTATATAAAGGCAGTCGTTTTTTTCTTTCTTGATAATATTTCTATAGCCAGCCTAATAGTTCAATGCACAGCGATTGTCGGGTGCGATATTTTTTCAAAGCACCCTCTCCTCGTTTCCATGCTCTGCGTGGGAACGAGTTTTGTACCTAGACAATTGCTGTGAATCGATCTACAGCGCTTTCGTTAAGGGCATCAATGGGCATCCCCCTTCGCAGAAAAGGTAGATCAAAAAAACTTCGCAGGCTGAGGTGCTTCATCAGCCTCCAAGAATCACATATCGATCGTTGGTGTATCAAAATACCAAGTATGTGCTTGAACTTCTGGTTCGAACATAACATTTAGTATCGTACTAAAAGGTTTGCTTTGAGCCATGGTTGCTAGTTTGGTATAGCGCCATCCACCGAAAAACGTTGTGTGATCTCTATCGCTCGAGGCCCTGGTTTGCTGAAGGTTATTGACTGCCAATAATTCAATATTGGGAAAAATTCGATTAGCTTTCTGATAAGCTGGGCGATACAAGTCGCTGGAAACTACTTTCGCCGTAAAAAGCGCATTATCAATTTTCAACGTATCAAGATTGCTCTTTAAATGTCCTAAAATGTAGGGTCTGACGTCCTGCCCATCAGTAATCGAATGACCGATTCGCATCATACCGATACGAAGATTTCTAATATTTCTAAAGGTTGAAAAACCTTTAAAGGCTCCTCTAAAGATTCCTTCATAACTTTCCTGCAAGGGTTTACACAGTGTTGACGATGAAAAATCTGATGCTAAAGCCGAATCAGATGAATTAAGGCTATCCACAAAGTTTTCTGCAAAATTAATAATACTTGATGCTACTGCTGCCAAACCCAAGCTGGCGGCCGCCATCCCTGTAGCAAAACTCATTGACATCAATACATGACTGGCTTTTTGATTGCCCGCATCCATGGCAATTTGCGATCCGATCATACTCGTACCCGAAATAGCGCCTAATGAGCCACTTGCAACCCCTGCCGCTGCTGTTAACGAAAGCGAAGCCCCACCTGTTGGGATTGCAAGCAAGGCACCAATAATACCCAATAGAGTCACCCCAGAGCCTAGCGAATAAGATAAAAATGGCGATGAAGACAACCCCTCGGGATCAACATTCCCTACTGGGTTTGCATGAGCATAAGCATAACGATTGAATAATCCAACGATATCTGAATTAATAAAACGCATTATCTCTGTGTGATAAAAGCGCTTGTTAAGATAAGTCAGTTGGGTGTTTGGATCTGTGAAAGCATCATTCCAAGAAAATAACCCCGGTGAATTGTCTGAAACCTTATCTAACCGCTCACCATAAGGGGATATCTTAGGCAATACAATTTCACCCCCCGAATCCATGACGCCAATAACGTTAAATGCTGGCATTAAAGCATCAGCTTTATCAAGCCCTATACTGGCAATAGGTTGCTTTCCCTTTTTAACAAAGGTATTCCAAGTGCCATTTGAAAGAAAAGAAGACGTTTTATGCTCTGAATCATAGAAAAAATCTCTATGGGTTGATGCACTGTAGATATGAAATAATTGACCGTTGGGCCAGTAAAAATAATGGCACTCAGGTAGACTCGAATGCTTCACTCTTAGAAGATAATCATTATCATCATAGGCAAGCGTAGCTCCATTTCCGTCATCCACTAGTCGCCCTAAGTCATCGTATCCATAATGCGTCGTCTTGCCTTTGGTTTGGCTTGATACCAATTGCGCTAATCCATTATAAAAATAATGGGTTTCATTTTGTTGGTCTAATTGCTGATGGTTTATTTTGATAACATTATTATTACTATCATATTGATAACGCCAAAAGGCGTTATCATGAGGATCCGTTGATTGCCATTGTGCACTGATTAGACGGTTAAGTGAGTCATAATCATAGTGTTTTGATATTTTATTGTTGGTATGGTTAAGTTTAAGTTCATGCGATGAATCAACGAGCTGATAACGAAAATTAAAGGCAAGCAACTGGCTAAATGAATACCTATCAGTATCCGTTACCTGTTTGGCAACAAGACCTAAAGCATCATATTGATATGACGTTTTTACCTTACCTGTATTAAGAAAATTTTCTTCCCTTTCTAGTAGCTGATTTTTTTTTCCATTTGTATCATCACCGTAGGTAAATGTTATGTCCCCCAAATGAGTCGCTATCCGTTGAATATTGGAATGCCCAGGCAAATACGTATAACTCTGTTTATATCCATTAACATCTACCTTTTCAATTAAACGATCTGCATCGTCATAGTGATAGATTTCTTGTTTAGTATCACCATAGATTTCTGTAACCAATCCGTTTGGCGTATAACTATATTGAAGGGATTGTCCGGCGTTGTCTCGTATAGTAATTAAGTGGCCATCTTCATCATAACCATATTGACGTTGATAGCATTTGCCTTCTCTTTGCCAATAATCCGTCACCAGATTGCCTTTTTTATCATATTCAAATACCACCTTTCGTCCTTGACGCTCAGTACTAACACGCTGCCCATTCGCATTATACTTATGAAACGTATGGAGCTGCTGCTGGCCATCTTTAGGTGAACTCTCACAAATTAGCTGATTATCTTGATCGTAGGTTAATTGGTAACTGGCATGTGCTGTCTCCCCTTTCGATGTGGTTACTTTCTGATGAGAGAAGACAGGATTGTTAAAAATGTCATAGGCTATGGTTTTATTGGATATCAACTGATCATACCCAATCAGTTTTTGCTCGACAGGATTTTGGAAAATATCTCGCTGTACCGATAATTCAATCTCATCGGTATACAAGTTATGGTCACCTTGAACTACGCGACTTTTTCGGTTTATCACATAATCTTTATGGTTCGTCGTAGTCAGAATTTCAAAAAAAGCATCCGTCGATTGACCAGTCTGATCAGGATAAGGAAAATGTCGATGAATCGTTTCTCTAAGCCAAGGTTTATGGATAACCTCCTCTCGCTTATGGCTGTTTTCAAAGGTGGTGGTTGTCCGTGTTTGATCATTATAAGCCGTCTTTATTTGATTACCGTCATGATCCTTAAAAGTCATTTGACGACCGGAATTATCATAAGTAAATAACTGCTCTTGACCCAACACATCGCCAACACGAATTAACTCACCAAATGCGTTATACGTTTTATTTTGCAATACTCGCCACTTAGCATTATGCCAATCTTGAATTGCCGTGACTTTACCTTGTGCATTATATAACGTGCGGTGTCGATACAACTTGGGTGTCGTTTGCTCACGAGCATTCAAACCGTCCTGGTCATAGTATTTATAGGAAAAATAGCTCACTAACCCATCCGGGTCTGTTCTCGATAAGGGGCGATTAAGTTTGTCATAAATATATTTTGTCGTTTCACCGTTTGGCTTTACTTGGCTTATCACTTGCTGGTTTCGAGTGTCGATAATAGCAATCGTGTCATACCCTAAAGGGGATGTATAAATAGCCTTAAGGCTTTTATCGGATGGGTTAAATTGAAAGGATTTTTTTGATTTAATGGTTGAAAAAGGTAGTTTATAGTCCGATCGCAACTGGGTTTCTTGGGATATTTTTCGCCCTACCTTGTCATATTCAAAAC
>JAPOUS010000065.1 GCA_026708525.1 Cellvibrionales bacterium | reverse complement strand
TCGGAGGTTATACCAGATTCAGCCTATTTTTAGAGGTACCCTAGAAAATATCATTACGTTCATAATGAAAAAAATAGGCTGTATTTGTGTGGCAGCATAAAAATTATGGCACTTTAATAAGCGTTAGATATAAAAGGAGATTTTTACCGCCAATTGCCAAAGCACTAGCTGAGAAAAGCACAAAAGGCGGATGACACTTGGTACGCTGACTATTTAATGAAAACTCTTTGAAAGCTGGATGTAGATTAGCTGAAATTTTTTATCCCAAACTTATCTCTAAACAAAGCATTGAAGGTAAAAAGTTTTTTTGAATTCGATACTTTTTTGGCTGTTAATATCAATGGTTGTCAACTAAATCTTAATGAGACCGTTAGATATGATGAGAATAATTAATCACTAAAATAGCAGGTAATAATGATGTATAGAAAAGTCGTTAACATTCGTTTTTCTAAGCAAAAATCAACATTAGCGCGGTTAGCCCGGATGCTTAATATTCCGCTCATGCTGACAACCCTCTCAATAACTCCCTCAGTGCTGGCTGAAAAAGATCGATTAGAAAGGCTGGCTAAGGAGTTAGCTATTACTGAGCAACAAAAAGAACGCCTGAGACCCATTCTTGAGCGAAATTATCAATCACGCCAAGCTATTTTTAATCAATACGGCATAACGTTTGGTAGTGGCCAGCGTTCCAAGCACAAGCTCAGCCGTAGTGATCGAAAAGCAATGTCGGAAGCTCTGAAAGAGAATCGCAAACAAACTCACAAGGAGATGGCAGTTATCTTAAGCCCAGAACAAATGGCACAACTACAGCAGTTGCGCCAAAGGAAAAAAGCAGAATTCAAAGAAAAACATCAGGCAAATTAAACGTTATCCGAATAATGTAATCTTAACAGATTCCATTATTTAGCTTCTTCACCGTTTTGTTTGTAAGTCCAGTCATAAGCGTTACGGAAATCTGTATCATAAGGTATGGCTTCGCGCGTGTCGCCATATCGTCCAATGATGGGAGAGTCTGGGCCACATCCAATGCCTTGATATCCTTCTCTTGGGTCAAATAACAACGGCTCTGCACCATCAGGGGCATAGACATCAGCTGGGCAGTAGACTGCCTGCTTTGCATCTTGTTGTGCTTCAGCCGTGGTACTCATGAAGTTATAAATAGTATTTGAATCAGGTAGTCTTACTCGAAAATTTAGGTAGCTGTGCCCATCTTTTCGTGCCCAGGGAATACTGCTTTCAGGCATGAGTGTTGAATTGGAGCCAGGGTCATAAAGATCATAATGACAATTATTCATCCCTACAAAGCGATAGCATTTATTGTCGATTTTACAGGTGATGGTGGCGTACTGATTAACAAATTGCAGGCCATACCAAGTAACAGCGCCATCAATCAAACCATCATCCTTTTTCATGCACCAATCGCCTGTTGGACAAGCCGAAGGCCTTTCATCCCAAGGAAGATGGCTAACATGCGGTAATTCTTCACAAGGAATTTCCTGCATATTCCCTGAATCTTCTGATTCTTGCATATTTTCTGATGAATTCATTTCATCTTCTTCAATTATAGATGTTGGCGTATCAGAGCTGCTTCCTATATCTACACAACCTTGAATGGTGAATAGCAAAGTAATGTAAATGGTCAATGCTATTTTGCTCGGTAGCTTTTTCATATTTTTTCCTAATGCTTATTATTGATATCTCTTGTCTGATCAATGCACTTAAAAAGGCATTGTATTGGTTTATATCTTAAACGTGTGGAACTGATTCCGGTTGACAAAATTTAAAGGTAAAAGAAGTTATTTTTGTGATTTAGATTTCTCTTAATTTGAATTAACCCTGTATAAAAGAAAAAACTTTAATTAAATTTTTACTGTGTTTGTCATCCATTTTAGATTTTTAGCGTTTACGTTAGTGTTGGGAGGCTAGATAAAGTTATGGTGCCTCTACTTCAGCATCGAAAGTAAGAATATAATTATCAGAGCTGACTTGAATAAAAACATGCGAATCTCCATATGTTGTAACCTAAGCAAATCAGGCTAAAGCAAAAAAAATAACTCAATGAATCAAACATTGCATCAGTTCCTGCAAGCAAAGGAGAAGCGGGCGTATAAAATAGCACTTCTTGCTTGCGGGCATCACCATGATGCATTAGACATTGTGCAGGAAAGCATGTTGTCACTAGTCAAGTATTATAGTGACCACTCATCAGAGGAATGGGCGTTGTTATTTAATCGCATTTTGCACAATAAAATTAACGACTGGTATCGGCAGCAGGGTGTACGTCACAGGCTATTGGACTGGTGGAATAATAGCAGAGATGACCCATCTGATCAAAGCTATGACGATCCCATCGAGCAATCTGAGGCTATTCCAGCCAAATCGAATCCAGATAAGCAAGTTGAGCTACTAGACGATCTAGAACGTATCGAAAAAGCTCTGAATCAATTACCCTTAAGGCAATGCCAGGCTTTTTTATTAAGAGCTTGGGAAGGTTATAGCGTTAAAGATACTGCAAACCTTATGGAGTGTACGCAAGGTAGTGTAAAGACGCATTATTCCAGAGCCACTCACAAATTAAGGCTAATGCTAAAAGATGGGTTAAGTGAGGGTAATTATAATGAATCATAAACATGAACCTTGGCTGAAATCTGCTATTGAAACCCTTGAAAATAGCAGTGAACACCTCGAAAAGTCGGTTTGTGATGATCTTTTAAAAGCGCGTTTGAATGCATTAAAAGAGCTTAATACAAAGCCACGACATCAGGCATCTGCAAATAAAAAGACTCTTATATCAAGGGGCATGCAAAAATGTAACTTGCCGTTGTCTGCGCCTCAGATGGTCACTACAGCTATAGTTATTTGTATTGGTCTGTTTACAGCCTTTTATCAGAATGCAAATTTTAACTTTAGAGAGAGTGTAATAACAGCCAGCATGAATGCTGAATATCTCGAATGGGAGAAAGATGAGGTTGGCCTTGATAATTTAGATGAAGATCAATTGGGACTGTTGGCGGAATTGGAATTTTACAGCTGGATAGAAGCGAATGAGATGCTGGCTGTTGCAAATGATTTAGAGGTTCAAGATGGCTGATCGGCGTATCAGGCGACCCTGTTTATTGCTGCTCATGTTTTTTCAGATACAGAGTAGTAGTCTTTTTGCTAATTCTCAGGAACATTCTGAAGAGCTTAGTCTTGAGTTTCTCAGGTATTTATCAGAACTTGAATATCAGGAGAACGCTAATGAGCAGGGAGAAAAGTGGTTAGATCCAGTTGCGTTTTCTGAGGACTTAGAACGCCTAGAAAAACCTAAACCTACTGAAATACCGATTTGAATGGAAAGATTCGAACTTCTCTTTGGCAGGAAAAATATGACTGATAGTTTCATAGATACATTAAGATTGAAGAGAAGGCGTCGTTTCTTTACAGTACGTTTGCTAGTGTTTTCTTTTATTATCCAGGTATGTTCAGCGCAAGCGCTTGACTGGGATGCCTTAACGGAAGCTGAGCAGGCTATGCTATCTTCGCATCAGTCTACGTGGCACACTATGAGTAAGCAACAGCAATTGATATTACAAAAGGGGGCTCAACATTGGTTACAGATGACACCTGTGCAAAGGGTGGCAGCAAGAGAAGGCTTTGAAAATTGGCAATCATTGCCAGAGGAACGCAAAAATGTTTTACGTGAGCGTTACCGTAAATTTAAGCAATTACCTGAAGATATTCAGGAAAGTCTCCGGCAGAGGCGTCAATGGTTCAAACAACTCTCTCCAGAAAAACGCCAAGCACTTCGAAACCGTTGGAATAAACTAACAGATGATCAAAAAAAGGCCGCAAAAGAACGGTGGTTGAATTTAACACCTGAGCAGCGCCATCAACGCAAACGCGCTATGATGGAGAGATGAAGCAATTAATCTATATGCATGAGCGTGAAGAAGTAACGACTTAATCTGACAGTTCGATTCGAAAATTGAGAAAACCCCGTTTAGCTATTAGGTGCACACTTAAGGGCATCTCTAATAATTGATTTTGAGGTTCTGCGCTAAATTTCAAGGTTTTCAGTAAGGCGAAGGTTGCAGTTAATGTTAGACACCTTAACAAAGCCTTTAACGCAGCTTAAGCCAAAGAAATTAGTGCCCGAAGGGTCTATCCAGAAAAGTTATTCAAATTCATTAGCCTGTGACTTTTTATGGTAAAAAACACGTTATTTAATTTCGTTACAGAGCCCGAAAGCAATTTTTAGAGGTGCCCTTAAAATACTTGCCCGATCTACTGGGGTTTAAATGCCTGCTTCAGCAGCTTGTTACAAGTACCGTTTTACTAATCAATGTTTTACCAATCAATAAAATAGCGTATCAGTCATGGTAACCATCAATTTTTTATGGCGTGACAGACAGTGCACTTCCCTTATTTGATGAAGCAGTAATGATATTAGATAAACTAATATGTTGCTTGACCACTCTGCAATCTTTATGCATTTCTTTTTTTGCTTGATCTGGCGTAGTAACGTTATATTCATCCCGCAATTTATGAATCAAATCTATTGTTATGTACGATCCGAATAACTCACCTTGGAAGTCAAATAAATAGACTGAAATATGATTTTCAGCTTTGATGCCTTTAAAGTAGCAGCTATTAACATAAGCTACGCCGAAGTATAGTGAGCCATTAATGAGGGTGTTAGTCGCGTATACGCCTGATATCGCAGGTTTTACTCGATTAAGAGCGACATTAATGGTTGGAAAGCCAAGGGAGCTGCCTGTTCCTGTGCCTTTAATGACTTTTCCAT
>JAPOUS010000121.1 GCA_026708525.1 Cellvibrionales bacterium | reverse complement strand
AAACACGTTATTTAATTTCGTTACAGAGCCCGAAAGCAATTTTTAGAGGTGCCCTTAACATGAGGGAAAGTCTCTATAAACTGTATTACCTTGACTGACTCATCAGGGTCAAAGTAATACTTAAACTCATCGCGCTCTTGAAGCTTTAAATCGCGTGACTCACGCTCAACCGCTAATTTTTCAAATCGATTAGCTGGCCGCTTACCCTCTAAAACATCATTGGCATAGCTTTCAACATCAGCAAGATGATCACGCTGAAAAGTTGCATAAGCCATTAGTAACCGACATAAGGATCATCACCAAATAAATCAGGCTGCATAGTTTGGAATTTCAAATCAGTAGCAGGGCTAGCACCCATCTGATTAACCATTGTGTTCCACTTGCGCCAATCATCATTGTATTGCGCTGCCTCTGGCCGCGTTTTGTGTTGCACACCACTACGCCCAGTGGTTGTGTATTTCCAACCGTTATCTTCGTCTTCTAAAAACTCAAGAAACTTTTCCATTCGCGCAACGACAACAGAATAATTTCTAAAAAATTCGATATGAATTGGCTTGAAGCGATTCGCCAAAATCATCTCAGGAACGGTTCTATCACACACCTTTTTTGCATCAGGCTTCATACCTCTTGGGCAATGTTTTCGCGCCTGCTTTTTTGCCTCGGCCGCAGTCAGTTTTTTAGACGAACTCGCACCCGGAAAACTGACGACTGTTTTGTTGTCGTCTTTCATTTTTCCGTATCGTCCGGCCATGATTCAAAACTTATTAGGTCAATTAAAGTGGGTTTTTCGTTTTCATTTCTGTGCGCATAAAAATGAAGTTAGGGCGGAGGTGTCCGAGTTAATCCCTGTAGAGATTTAACCCCCCCTACCCCTCTGAGACTCTTGCAGCGTCTTAATCTCAGAACATTTTTTACACAATGTTTGCAAGTTGCTGTCATCATCTGTGCCACCCTCACACTTAGGTATACGATGGTCGCAGATACCAGCGTTAGGACCATGAAGATCCACACTAGTGAGAACATTATTGGATCGGCACATTTGGCAAAGGTATAAGTCACGCTCCATGACCGCCTTACGCTTTCTTCTCCAAGGGCGACCACCACGGCCTTGACCGTAGCTACCGTTGTTTTTACGGTTCTTCCAATTACTTTTAGGGCATTCTTTATCATGGACAGTCTTACACTTAGGACAGTAACGGGATGGCTTGGCAGGCATCAGCGGTTAAGCTCACGCTCAATCAGGCGATCAAGCTTTGCCTGTACAATTTTAATCTCGCTGTTGAAGTCTTTACGCAACAACTCAATCTCATCTTGGAATTCATCACGAACCAATTTGACTTGCTCGGCCTGACTATTGAGGCGCTGTTCGAGATGAGCAATCGCTTGCTCGTTACGCTGTATGCCGTTGGTTGTTGTAGAGTAAACGACAACGCCAGCGCACAAGAAACTAAGAGCTGCAACAACGTGACCCAAGGTGAGAGTCTTATCCATCTTCCACCCCTGCCTTTCATTAGACACCTCATCACTCATCACTTAGCTTTCCCTAAAACCTTACCAACCGCACGCCCAACAAAGCCCGGCTTAACACCAACAGCAGTAGCCACCTTCTCAACTGAACGACCAACAACATAACCACCCATGCCGATCTTCATCAACTCCCACGCATGCTCACTCAACCTATGAGCGCCAAAACCTAAGAAGTCCAATACAATCAGCACCACAAAAGTTATCATTGCTAATGGCCGCCAATTCTTTTGCAGCCAGTCATTGCCATTAGCTTCAGCAAGGATAATCTTTGATTGAGCATCAGCTAATTGCTTCTCATAGCTGATCAGCTCAGAGAACACCTGTGTTTGAATCTCAAGCATCTGCGCCTGAACATCCAACCGTTCTTTATCGCTGGTATGCAGATTATCTACAGTTGCAAATAAAGACTTAAAACCATCAGCAACAGATGAGATGATGCTCATTGCCACTCACCTTTTTCCATCTGGTTTGCTAACTGAATAGCACGACCTTTGACTTGTTTAGCCCATCGGCTATCAAGCATTTCTGCGGCGGCAGTTTTGTAGTCACCCGCTGCAACAGCAGCTAAAAACTTTTTAAAACCTCTTAACCTTGATAACCCAAGATTAAAAAGCATGTTGATGATCACCGCCTTGCGCGGATCATTCAAACGCGAATAAAAATCAAACGACCTGTTAGCTTCTTGAACGCAATTAATCACATCGTTATACAACAACAGGTCAGCTTCTTTTTCACTGATACCATTGTCTTCAATGTTGCGACCATAACCGATTGTTAGCTTACCACCTGTGCAGTGATAGACCTGTAAGCGCCGCCCTTCATGCACTCTTAATTGAGCTAACAATTCTTTAAACATTTTTTTTATCCATAAAAAAAGCCCCACTCTTTCGAGTGAGGCTTTTTTAGTAACCGATAACCTTATGCATATTTAGCCAGCGCCAAACGCACCGAACCAAAACTTACTAAAAATACTATTCCTGTTTCTTCATTTTGACAAAAATTTTTTCACATTGTTTTTTAAATATTTTTAACGCCTAATTTAAACACCTTTTCGAAACCCTCACAGAACAAGACACCCAGCGCTTTTACTGTATTAAAATACAGGTTTAATAAAACCATTGACAGCTAAAAAAAGTGGAACCTTTTTGGCTAAAAAAGGTTACACCTTAAAAATCAAAGCGGCTTTAAAGATACATCAATGTTCAATGCTTTAAGCACACGATGAACGGTATCAAAATGTGGCTTTGAGCGACCATCACCACTAAATGTTCGATAAAGATTTTCTCTATTCAATCCCGTTTGTTTAGCAATCTTACCAAAACCTTTAGCTTTAGCTACATAACCAAGGGCAACAATGAAGGTTCTAGGATCTTCATCGTGATAACATTGCGTCAGGTATTCAACAACCTCCTCTTCTGTATGCAATACCTCCATCGGATTAAAAGGAGTAAATGTTTCTTTCATATCAATAACCCTCCAAGATTTTCAGCGCTTTCTCAATATCTGCATCTTGCGTTTTTTTAACACCGCCATTCACCAAAAGAATAATTTTTTTATCCCTCTTTGCGAAATAGACTCTATAACCTTTACCCACATCAATACGCATTTCACCAAGGTGAGTCCTTACTGGCTTATGATCACCAAGATTACCCGCCTCTGCACGAGCAATTCGACGAGCAATGGCAATCTTAGCCTTCGTATCTTTAAGCTTGGATAACCACTTGATGAACGATTCAGACTTTTTGATTTCGTATTTCATTTTCTCATTGTAGCTTTTAAGCTACAAATGTCAACTAGGGCGCAACCTTGAATAAATCATTGTATTTACGTGTTAATTGCTGCCGAGAAATCCCAACAAGTTCAGCGACAACCGTTTTATTGACAACCTCCCCCCTTTGCCGCAACCTGATTATCTCAGCCCGAATCCTTTTGGCAGTCTCATCAGCCTTAGTCGGCTTTTTAACCTCTTTGGTTTCAATCTCAAGCTTATTCATTTGACGAGCCAAGCCAGAGCGATACATTGCCAGTGCATAACCCACACCAAAAGACAACGCCTTTTCGACCTCTACAAGCGGTAAATTAAACTCATAACCAAGCGCCAACAGCGGCTCACCATCTCGATAATGCTTAAATACCACATCATACGCCGTTCGGTTTTCACGTCTGAGGATACACAGGCAAGCATCATAATGGCCCGCTTCATCTGGGTCGATATCGCTCACCTCACCAACTGGGTCGGACTTTCTCAGCCGCGCCACACTCAAACCATCACTGCGATGATACAACCCCCATTGACGTGCCTTTTCGAACTCATCACCTAATGCAAACGCCGTGTTTCTATTCATAAACCCTCCGCCCAAGTGCGATCCAAATGCTTATCCAACCAACTCCCCCCAACGGGCATATTTTCCCCACCTTTCGCAACAAACTCTGACTCAACCAGCTGATTATTTTTATTGATTACCGAAGATGCTTCTCTGACTTTCTGATAACTCGGACTTATCGACGTCCAACCACCCTCAATCATCATTAACAGACATTGATTAACCGACCAATGCATTGACTGCATCTTGGCAAAGTTACCCGCTAACTGCTCTATATGCGTTTGTGATACCTCAAATCCTTTTTTCAACAAATACATTTCGCTATAACTGATAAATATTTCTGGTTCTGGCGCATTAGGCCAAGTTGAAAAATCAAGTTCGGATCGTCTATCGCTATTTTTCGTATACGGTATAGGTCTAGTTTTCTTATCTTTCTTAGCGTTCTTGTATTGTCCTATTGTTATCTCAGCGCTGTCCGATTGCTGTCTCACTGCTGTCTCAAAGTCGTTTTTATAGTTATCGATTTCCGACTCTAAGCCCTTGTTATTATTTTCTTTTTTAGATTCTTTATTTTCTATTATCCGAACTAAGTCAGATTCATTTTTTAAAAATTCTACAAAAGTTCTCTCTTTTTCCGACACAAGTATCTTAATTAGACAGCCAAATTTATACAAAGCAGAGATAGCCGCAGACACCTCTGAAGGCGTCAAATCAAGCGCATCACGCAGCTGCTCACGATCAATCAAGACTTCACCAATTAATTGTGTAATTGATCCATTGTCTATTTCTTCAGAAAAAGCAGCACGCAAAGTCAAATAAACAAACACCTTCAAAACACTGCCATGCTTAATGATCTTAGGATTAGTGAAAAGCGACTGAGGAAACTCCACCCAACCTGTATCCGATTCATCATCCAAGATAGTGACAACCGAGTG
>JAPOUS010000188.1 GCA_026708525.1 Cellvibrionales bacterium | reverse complement strand
TTCTCGTTTTTTATAATTGAACTGCTTATAAATATAAGCTTTTAATATTTTAAGTTTATATAAATATACGATAAGGTTTTTTTTTTTTACAATCATATACCTATAAGGTGCTATCAATCAAATTTAATTTTCTATAGCGGTCTCACTTTTGCCGATTCACATGAACCCTATAACTGTTCGCCACTACTTTAGCACGAGCTTAACGAAAAAGAAGGGCATTTATAGGGTTTTCATCAAGTTTATGGCTAAAATTTGATACCCTCTAGCAGCTGATGATTGAAATTGAACCCTTCAAGGCAACATGATAGGCGCACGATAAACGCGCCAGATAACAAAGTTTTAGTGTAATGAATGTCGATTTACTAAGTTTCGCAACCTACATCCTCTCTGGCGCAGGCGTTGGCCTACTGATTGGCTTAACAGGGGTCGGTGGCGGATCATTAATGACACCTCTGCTCATTCTTTTTAACATCCCACAGCATATAGCGATTGGAACCGATCTGCTTTATGCAGCGATTACCAAAGCCTCTGGCGTTGTTGCCCATCAAAAACGCGGCAATATCCAATGGCGCATCGTACTCACCATGTTAGCTGGCAGTATCCCAGCCTCGATTGCGATTACTATTCTTATATATTTTTATTTTGACAATGCCAGCGAATATAAACACCTACTAACAAAAACGCTTGGCATTATGTTGGTTGTTACGGCGGTCGTTTTATTCTTCCGCAAGCAAATCCAAGGGTTATCAGCGTCCAACTCAACCACCACACTGAATATACAGCTACAAAATTCAATTAAACTCACGTTTTTTGCAGGTATCTTTTTAGGTGTCATGGTCACCCTATCTTCGGTTGGTGCAGGCGCTTTTGGCACAGCGATTCTGATGATTTTATTTTCCAAACTACCCAGCATGCACATCATAGGCACAGATCTCGCTCACGCTGTCCCTTTAACTTTTGTGGCCGGCATGGGGCATTTTATTGTGCTCAATAATGTCGATTTTGTATTACTGGCGGGCCTACTTATCGGCTCTATACCTGCTGTTTCTATCGGCACGAAAATCGGTGCTAGATTGCCGGAACGCTTTATGTATAATCTTTTGGCAGGGATTCTTCTAATCCTTGGCGCGCGCTTTGTGCTTTTCTAAAGCTATCATTGTCAACCGATAGTGTTTTTGCACTTTTTTACAATTTGCTCGTCAAAAAACCTGTTAACCGAATAGCCATTTATGACGACTGATCCTATTACTTGGGCCGAAATTTCCATTCCGGCACTTAAAAATAATCTCAATGTTATCCGTCAAGCGACGGATAATACGAAAACCATGCTAGTGCTCAAGGCAGATGCATACGGGCATGGCGCCTTAGACCTAGCACCTCATTTAGATGCTGATGCGCTAGCTGTCGCACGTATCGATGAAGCCAAAAACCTCAGAGAGCATGGCTATACTGGCCGCCTACTACTTTTAAGCCCGCTTATTACACCTCAATTGATCGAAACCATTCAGGATCAAGATATCGAGATTGTACTGCACAGCCAAAGCGCCGTTGAGCACCTCCTTTCAATGTCTTTATCGAAAGACAACCCAGTACCTGTTTGGCTTAAAGTGGATTCAGGCATGCATCGATTAGGCTTAAACATTGATAACGCAGAAACCTTTATCGACGCACTTTTAAACAAGCAAGGCATTCAGCTTCAAAGCTTGATGTCGCACTTTGCCAGTGCTGATGACTTAAGCAGCCATCAAACACAAGAACAGCTGAGTAAAATCCAAAAACTGCATAAAAAATACCCAAACCTTGCCGTATGTGTAGCCAATTCGGCGGGAGTTTTCTTTCACCCTGACGCCCATTTTGATTGGATTCGAGCCGGCATTGCCCTCTACGGCATAAACCCATCCAGTCACGAAACCGAATTAACAAAGCAATTAATCCCTGTCATGACGTTAAAAGCCAAGGTGCTGGATATAAAACCCATTAAGGCAGGCGATAGCGTTGGCTACAACGCCAGATGGACTGCCCATAAGCCAACACGAATCGCAGTGATCGGCATCGGCTATGGGGATGGATTTCCAAGACATGCAGCATCGGGCACTCCCGTACTGATAAAAGGCGTTGAATACCCATTAGTAGGCACAGTTTCCATGGATTTAATTACCGTGGATATTGGTGATGCAGATATTCAAGTGGATGATGTTGCCACACTTTGGGGAGAAGGTCTTTCTACAAGAAAAGTTGCTGAATTTGCCGAAACGATTGCCTACGAATTAACCACACGCGTAAGCCAACGTGTGAAGCGAATTATCAAGAAATAAGGCATTAACCTAGCGTTTTTAAAAGCAAAGCCACAGGCACCTCTTCTGGTTCGATATCAAAAGGCAAAGGCAACAAAACTTGATGCCCTGAACCTTTGGCCACCGCTATCGATTGAGCTTGACGATCAGATAATTCCTGTAGGATAAATCTGTGGTTACCTGAAGGCAGCATCAATTCCATTTCATCACCTACTGCAAAGCGATTTTTGACATCGATCAATAAGCCTCCATCTAACACATCCAGCGCTTGGCCAACGTATTGCTGCTGAGTCGGCAAAGAATAACCTTGCTCATAATTTTGTAATTGTTGTGGCTTATGGCGTTGTAAAAAACCATCGGTATAGCCTCGATTAGCCAAACTATCTAACTGATAAAGTAAGGCAGGATCAAACAATTGACCTTTAGCAGCCAAATCTATTGCCTTGCGATAAGCCTGAGTTACACGCGCAACATAAAAAACTGATTTCGTTCGCCCTTCGACTTTTAACGAATGCACCCCCATCCCCAGCAAACGCTCTACATGTTCAATGGCACGTAAATCTTTAGAATTCATGATATAGGTACCGTGCTCATCTTCATCCACTGGCATCAACTCATCAGGCTTATTGCGATCAGCAATGAGTGCAGGCTCGGCCAACGCAACTGAACCTTGAGATTTCGCGATTAAATCACCTGTCGCATCTTCTTTCGCTTCTACCACTTGATAATCCCAACGACAAGCATTGGTACAGGTGCCTTGATTGGGATCTCTTCGATTCATATACCCCGACAACAAACAACGACCAGAATATGCAATACACAGAGCACCATGCACAAAAACTTCCAACTCCATCTCTGGGCACTGTTCTCGAATATCGCTAATCTCATCTAACGATAGCTCCCTGGAAAGAATTACACGACTAATGCCTTGGCGCTGCCAAAACTCAACCGCTTTGAAATTAACCGTATTTGCTTGAACAGAGAGATGAATCGGCACATCTGGCCACTCATCACGCACCATCATAATCAGTCCTGGATCAGACATAATCAACGCATCAGGGTTTAATTCGATGACCTTTGCCATGTCATCTAAAAAAGTATGGATCTTGCTATTATGCGGGGCAATATTAACGACCAGATAAAATCGTTTTCCCTGCGCATGACAATAATCTATTGCTTTTTTAATTTCGGAGGGTTGGCTAAAGTCGTTATTTCGAACACGGAGACTATAACGGGGCTGACCTGCGTAGACCGCATCTGCACCATAAGCTAGAGCATAGCGAACATGATCAAAGGATCCCGCAGGAAGAAGTAATTCGGATTGAGACATGGATTGCCAAATAAGCTGCCATTAGCTGGCAGCGAAATACATTCCTACGCAGAGCGTGGGAACAAGATTAATGAATGGTTGAGCTTACTCGCCTTTATCGACTTCTTTTAATGTACCTTTTGGCAATACTGCCAAAATGGCATTTTTTTGGAATTTTAACTCCATGCCTTCGCCGACTTTTAATACAACATAAGCCTCACTAATTTTTTTAACTTTTCCTAAAATCCCGCCATTAGTGGTCACCTCATCACCAACTTGAAGCGCATCCAACATGCTCATCATTTCTTTTTGTCGCTTACGCTGAGGACGGATAATCAAGAAGTAAAACACCGCGAACAGTACAACAATCATACCAATTTGCATAAACTGCGAACCAGCCGGTGGCGCGCCTGCTGCTTGTGCATTGGCAAATGAGGCCATCAAAGGAGCGAAAAGGGCAATCAAATGAAAGCGTGTCATGGAAGATTCCTTAAAGGTCAATCTGCAAAAAATTGTGAGTATAAAAAATGTGATATTATAGAGATTTATTTTAAAGATCACAGTATTATTTGGACAATACCGAACCTGAGGAAAGACATTGTCGCCGCACATTCTGATTTTCGACTCCAGCCTAGGCGGTGTGAGCATTTTAGAAGAAGTCGCTAAAAAGCTACCTAAGGCAAATTTTAGTTACTTTATGGATAATGCCGCTTTCCCTTATGGCGAAAAGCCGGATCAATGGCTAAGGCTCAGGGCAAAACAATTGTTTTCGCGCTTATTTCAAATCACCCAGCCTGATTTGATTATTCTTGCCTGCAATACAGCAAGCACACTGTTTTTAAATGATCTTCGAAAAATTACCACAACTCCCATTATCGGTGTCGTCCCTGCGATAAAGCCAGCTGCTTTAATGACGAAAACCAACACCATTGGCCTACTTGCGACTAAAGCCACCATTACCCGCACCTATATCGATGACTTACATACTGAATTTGGGTTGGCATCTGAATTGATTCGCTTCAATGCCCAGCCTTTAGTAAAGCTTGCAGAAGACCATCTATTAATGCGCCCTGTGAATGAACAAAGCATCATTCATCTGATTGAAGATTTTTTTAAACACCCTAAAGCGGGACATATCGATACATGGGTTTTAGGCTGCACACACTTCCCTATTGTCAAAGATTACCTTGTCAAACAC
>JAPOUS010000343.1 GCA_026708525.1 Cellvibrionales bacterium | reverse complement strand
TGAAAAGCAATAACTTAACGACTCAGTTAAAACTGGCCGGCAATTCAACGCCACTGTCCAACACACCTAGTTATAGTTCGATTACCTTCACGCTGAATGCGAAAGTGAGAGATGACGCCGTTGGTGACATCATGAATACAATTGAGGTGGGTGATCAAAAAACGCCGCTGCCGCAGCCAATTAAGTCAAGTAAGCCATCGATTGTGATAGAGAAAAAAACCAGTGTTTCCCCTGCGATTTATGCGCCGGGAAAAGCGGCAGGCTTTGATATTACGCTCACGAATACGGGTAAAGGGTATGCACAAAATGTCTATTTCTCGGATATTTATGAGAGCCTTGTGACATCAGTTGTGGGTAGCGATCAAAAACATCCAGCGATTACGCATTGGGATAAAGCCGAGGTGCATTATTCATCAGACAAAAGTTATCTTATTTCAGGCGGTGTTAACGACATAGGTTATGAAGCAAATTTTGTTATTGCTCCGAGTGATGTTGTCACCATTCATCTCGAAGGCAAGGTCATTGATAATGCCATAGGGAGTTTTACTAACCTTGGGTATTGGAGTGAAGAGATCAGCGGCACCTCAGGTCAAGCATCAGTCACTTATTATCCACCAGAAGTGGATTGGACGTTAGAAAAAAAAGCCGTTAATCCAACATTTACACCCGGTGAAGATGCCAGGTTTACGGTGACATTCACTAATACCGGCTTGGGCTGGGCAAAGGTCAATTTACTGGATGATTTTGCCAGTATACAAACCGAGGGGTTAGGTGGCACGAAGGTTGATGCTTTTACTAAAGATAGCCTTCGCGTGAGTTATCAGTCAGATTATGAACCCATTAATGTCTCGTTTAAGGATAACGTTTTAACGGCAGAGGCTTATATTCCGCCTGGCAAAACGCTCACATTTACCACGACAGCAACAACCCATCCTGAAGCGATGGGAATGATTGTAAATACAGCTGTGTCAGATACGCAAAGTGATCAAGCCAGTATTTCACCTAAGCTTGGTAAAACGCAATTCTCTAAACGGGCGACCCGAGTTTTTTATCAGGTTGATGAGCAGTTTGTGATCGACCTGAAATTGGTAAATATTTCGGATGAATCTGTCAATAATGCCGTCATAAAAGATGCGGTAAGTGCTATGAGGGTTGAGACTGTCGATGGCAGCTTAAAAATGCCATTCACTGACTGGAAAATTATCCTCAGGCCCTTTAGTGGTGAGGCCAGTGTTATTGATAATTTCACAGGCAAACCTTTTGAAACTATCACGCAAGGAGATTTAGATGTCACCGTTGATTTAACCAAAGGGTCTGAAGTCACCTTTGCGATTGTTGGTACTGTCATACCGGATGCTGTAGGCAAGATCCACAATCGTGCCGTACAGTTGTATGCAGATGATACTCAGGTTCGCGAGACAAAAACACCGCCCGAGCCTTATCGTTATTTCGCCAATAAGCAGCCTGATAACAAAACTTATGAGCCTACTCAGCCATTTAGCTTTACCATTAGGGTGACTAATCATGGCGATAGCATTATTAATAAAAAATTATTAACCGATAACCTTAACGCGATAGAAGTCATTTTAGTCGATGGCACCAAAGGGCAGGCATTTGTTCCTGGCTCAACCAAACTAACGCCCATTGATGTACCTACAACCAGTATTGTTACGAAAATCGATGATGAAAACTATGAGCTGACCCTTTTTCCTGGAGAGCAAGTGCAATTTAAAGCCGAAGGCACTGTAGTTGCTGAAGCGGTTGGGGAAATCATTAATACCGCCTATTTTGATGGTGAGCCCTTCAGTAGTGTTTCATCAACACCTAGACGTCCGGAAATTACAGCAAGTTTTACCGTGCAAGAAAAATACTATGTACCGGGTGAGTCATTGACATATCAATTACGGTTAGAGAATCAAAGTGATTTCCCTGCGAATAAAATTTATTTACAAACACGTTTTCAAGATGCACAGGGGAAATATATTCATGGCGGTAGAGGTAATGCGTTTGATAACGGTCATATTAAGCCGAGTAAAGATATTTCATCCTTAACCAGTTATGGCGAGGTGGTTCAAAATCAAGATCTAGAGACCTATATCAATCTTGGCCCTAAGGGCTGGGTTGAATATCACATCACCCCGCAGGTTGATCTTAATATGTTAACGCCAATAAGTGTTGATGCCTATTATACCTTCAATAGTGCTGATGCAGCTCCTCCCAACCCTGGCAAGGACCCTACATCCACTCGGCTGTCAGTGAGGAATGTACCCCCGGTAAGAGGTGAAATGGACGTCGCTAAAACAACGGATAAAACCAGCTATTTGGAGAGTGATAAGCAGGTTGTTTATACGTTACTTGCAGAAAATCCCAGCGATGCGAATTTAGCGCATATCATTTTAAAAGATGATTTATCAGCCATAAAGACGCAGAAAGGGCGCCCCGTATTTACCGGCTGGCATTTTGATGCTTATGAAAATGATGTACGGTTGCCTGAAAATCAACAACCTGCCGCAAATAAAGACCTGTATTTTACCTGGGATTTTGCCAGCCACAGCCGTAACAAGATTACAATTCAAGTGACAGCGGATTTGAATTCAGGTGTTGATGAAGCCATTAAAAATACAGTATTTGCGATAGATCCAGCAACAGAGGATGCGCCAAAAGAAGCAGAAGTGACAGCGCAAGTGTACAAAAAATCACAAAACCAAGGTCAGTTGCAGGTAAAAAAATTCGCCAAACAAACTGAAGTTAAAGCCAATGGGTTGGTTGAGTACGAAATCGTAGTGGTCAATCCTAAAGATTCGGTTTTTGAAGGTTTTGCGATAGTTGATCATTATCCAGCAGGCTTTAGGTATGTTGACGGGTCAGCAACTATTCATTTGGGTGCGGAAACCTTACCCGCAGAACCTGTTGTAACAAGTGTGCTTACATTTAGCCCCATTACCCTTCATGAGCATCAACACCTGAGGTTACGTTATTTGCTTAAAGCAAATAGTGGGTTGCCGTATGGGCAATACACCAATTCTGTAGAAGCTGAAAATAGTACGGGTATTATCTCAAACACTAGTCGTGCCTCTGTGATGCTCCTGGGTGATAAACTTTTTGATACCGGCAGTATCATCGGTAAGGTCTTTCATGATCACACAGGCAATGGTATTCAGTCGGAGGCAACAGCCCGACAGATTTCTGTTAAGGTATCTCTCCTCGGCGGGGATTATGTACCGAACTCCACGCAACTCATTTTACCTAACGCACATCATGAAATTTGGGATAACGCAGCGCCTGCCATAGAGAGTGGTGTGACGATTGATCGCTTGGATGGCGTCAGCTCTCGATCAAAGCACACGCACTCTGCACACGTTCGTTTTAAAACGCGTTCATCTAAAAGTTATCCGTTGACCATTGCAACAAAGGCAGGTACGAAAATACAAACCGATCTTCACGGTAAGCTAAAAAAACAATTAACCGCTAACGTTAAAAACGGTATCAATTGTGAGGATATTAAGGTTAATTATCGAGTTTATCGACAATCCAATGATTATCTCCATGACATACAAATAGACAATGTCGGTTTGCAAGATGAAGGCCTGCCAGGGGTTCGATTAATTACCGCTGAAGGGTTTAAATGTGAAACCGATGAATTTGGTCGATTTCATGTTCCAGATCGTTGGGTTTTGGACAGTAAAGGAAAAAATTTCCTCATTAAAGTGGATGAAGATTCGTTACCGGCGGGCATGAAAGTTATCAGCGAAAACCCAAAAATTCAAAGAGTTACGCCTAATAAACTCAATCGGTTTAATTTTGCTGTGCAATAATTAAATAATCAGCGAACTAATTACTCAAGGCTCTATCCAACGTTGAGAACCCCTTTGTGGGCAAGGTTTTTTTATGAAGAAAATGATCAAGCAACCGTTCGAAAGCTTGGGGCCTGGGATTCTTGTTACGGCTGCCTTTATTGGCCCTGGAACGATTGTGAGCGGTTCGTTAGCAGGGGCACATTTTGGCTATAGCTTACTTTGGGCGCTGTTATTTTCTGCGTTTGCCACCATTGTATTACAGGAAATGACAGCGTGTTTGGCGTTAGTCAGTGGCCAAGGGCTGGGTGAAAATATTGCGGATCACTTTAGTCATCCATTCTTTAGACTAGTGACTATCACGTTAGTCGTCAGTGCTATTGCTATTGGTAATTGTGCATATCAAAGCAGTAATATTGCAGGGGCTGCCATGGGGCTTACAAACCTTTTTCAAGGGGCAGGTCTTCATCCAGCGTTATGGCCTGCGTTGATAGCCTTACTGGCCTTTGCCTTGCTATGGACAGGCAGCTATAAACTGATTGAGAAAGCATTGATCGCACTCGTCGGCTTGATGAGTGTAGCTTTTTTAATGACCTTTATAATGACCCAGCCTGATTATTCACAAGTTTTATCAGGGTTACTGAAGCCAAGTCTGCCGACGGGAGCCACACTGACGGTTGTCGCATTAATTGGTACAACAATCGTTCCTTATAATCTATTTTTGCATGCATCAACAGTTAATGAAAAATGGCAATCAACCGACAATTTATCCAAAGCTAAAAAAGATTTGTATTTTTCTATTCCTTTAGGTGGCGTTATTTCTATTGCAATTGTCAGTGCTGCCGCCAGTGCATTTTTTGGTAAACAGGCCGACTTGCAAAGCGCAGCTGATTTAGCGCCAGCGCTTCAACCTTTATTTGGCGATTTGGCGCAAATAATGATAGCAATAGGTTTGATTGCCGCAGGTTTGTCGTCGGCCATTACTGCACCGTTAGCAACGGCTTATGCTTTGTCGGGGCTATTAAAAAAACCTGTAAAAATGGATCACCCCTTTTTTCGACTGCTATGGATGA
>JAPOUS010000138.1:28251-30243 GCA_026708525.1 Cellvibrionales bacterium | reverse complement strand
AAACGGTGTTTTTTAGCCATGACTTAGCCCTTCTTAGCATGCACTTGACGGTGCAGAATGCTTGAAAATTCATCCATAAAATTCTCATACTTTTTCATCAGATTATCTGAACGTGCTGCAAAACGGTTGTAGGCCATAACAGCGGGAATGGCTGCAAACAATCCAATAGCGGTTGCAATCAAGGCTTCAGAGATACCTGGGGCCACCGTTGCAATGGTCGCTTGTTGCATATTGGCAAGGCTACGGAAGCTGGTCATAATACCCCATACCGTACCAAACAAACCAATGTAAGGACTAACTGAACCGACACTAGCCAAAAAAGGTAAGTGCTGATCCAGTTTGTCTTCTTCTTTCGATAAGGCTACTCGCATTGCACGCCTCGCCCCTTCCATTACGGCATCTGCCGCCGCACCGCTTTGTTGTTTGAGGCGTGTATACTCTTCGTAGCCTGCGCGAAAGATCAATTCACTACCGGATGCCGACGCTGGGTGCGTTGGCTCACGATAGAGTTTTGGCAATTCAGCACCTGACCAAAATTGATCTTCAAATCGCCGCGTTTCTTTATTTGCTACAGTAAAATAACGAAAACGCTGAATAATAATCGACCATGACAACACCGATGCCAAGACCAAAACCAACATAACCAACTGGACGACAATACTGGCATGACTGATTAACGCCCAAAATGACAAACTCTCGTTCACGTGTAATTCCTCAACTATTCAACCCGCATAAAGTATTCATACGGCAATAGATTCATAAAGCGCCTTAGGAAGAGCAACAGGACGTTGTTTCTCTCTATCCACACAGGCAATTTTAATATTGGCATCGACTAACAATTCGTCGCCTCGATAAATGGACTGATCAAACGTAAAAGAGGCTCGTTTAACCTCGATAATATTAGCGTGTGCCGTTAACTCATCATCCAAATAGGCAGATCGTTTATAAAGTGCATCTACATGATGCACAACCAGCAAAGCCCCTTGATCTAATACCGTTTTTTTTCCAAAGCCCAGACTTCTCAGCATTTCGGTACGCGCACGTTCCATAAACTTTAGATAATTAGGATAAAATACAATACCGCCGGCATCGGTATCTTCAATATAAACTCGAACGGGAAGACTAAAGGTTAAACTGGATTTCATACAACACCCCCCTAAGACAAGGGTAAATCCACTTGCGGATGGTTATGATTTTTTGGTGGTTCTTGCCCAAAGTATTGATAAGTTAATGGTGTCAACATTCTGCCTCTAGGCGTGCGCATCATATACCCTTGTTGAATCAAATACGGCTCTAGCACATCTTCGATAGTACCTCGTTCTTCGCTGATGGCAGCTGCTAGACTGTCAACACCGACTGGCCCACCTTGAAACTTTTCAAGCATAGCCAGCAGCAGCGATCGATCCAAATGGTCAAAACCTTTCGCATCAATATTCAATAAATTAAGCGCTTTATCAGCGATTGCCTCAGTAATTTTGCCATCGGCTTTCACTTCTGCATAATCACGCACCCGCCTTAATAAACGGTTAGCGATCCTAGGAGTTCCCCGTGAACGCTTGGCAATCTCAAATGCCCCACCATCGTCCACGTCAATGTGAATAATTTTTGCAGCTCGACTCACGATGTGCGCTAAATCTTCGGTCGAATAAAACTGCAATCGCTGAATGATTCCGAATCGGTCACGCAAAGGTGAGGTTAAAAGCCCAGCCCTTGTGGTTGCACCCACCAAGGTAAATTTAGGTAAATCCAGCTTTATTGAACGCGCTGCTGGCCCTTCACCGATCATAATATCTAACTGATAATCTTCCATCGCAGGGTATAGAATTTCTTCAATCGATGGATTTAATCGATGAATTTCATCAATGAATAACACATCACCTTCATCAAGATTAGTTAGAAGCGCTGCCAGATCACCGGCTTTTTCTAATACCGGGCCTGAGGTCGTCTTTAAATTGGCATTCATTTCATGAGCAATAATGCTCGCCAAGGTGG
>JAPOUS010000138.1:9832-28241 GCA_026708525.1 Cellvibrionales bacterium | reverse complement strand
CCAACCCAGGAGGGCCAAAAATTAAGGTATGATCCAAAGCATCATTGCGTAGTTTCGCGGCCTGTAAAAAAATGGCCATTTGCTCTTTAACTTTTGGCTGGCCGTGATAATCATCAAGCGTTTGGGGACGTGTCGAATGATCAACGTCATCAAGCCCTGGCTGACCACTAATTAAACGATCGGGTTCTATCATAATGTATGTCGCCAGTTTTATGTCGCTTGCTTAAGTGCTGCTCGAATGAGGCTCTCAGCGGTGGTAATCGATTCATCTTTAACCGATTGAATCATCTTGATTGCATCTTGCAACTTATAGCCCAACGCCACTAACGCACTCTCTGCTTCTGCCGTTATCGACGAACTTGCCGTGATGTCATTAACCGACTGCTGGGGTTTAATAGTAAACCCTAAGTCCTTCAGCTTATCTTTCATCTCAATCAGCAAACGTTCTGCTGTTTTTTTACCGATGCCTGGAATCTTAACTAAACGATTCACATCCGAAGACTCCACACTTTCTACAAAGGCGTCAGTATCTATGCTCGATAAAATCGCCAAGGCTAATTTTGGGCCAACGCCATTAATTTTAATCAATTGGCGAAATAACGCCCGATCATTAGTATCTGAAAAGCCATAGAGTTGCTGGGCATCTTCCCGAACAACAAAATGTGTGAATATTTCTACCGTGCCAGACTCTGGCAATGAATAAAAGGTGGTCATTGGGGCCAACACTTCATAACCAACGCCCCCCACATCTACCATCAACAAAGGCGGCTGCTTCATTTTTAACTCGCCTTTTAACCAACCAATCATGGCCTCACCTGCTTTACTGATCGCGCTGTTCGCACGAGATAATGTTGTGTATGTGCATGACAAATAGCCGCTGCCAGTGCATCAGCCGCATCTTCTTTTGGCATACCATCAAGTTTTAATAAATGCTTGACCATTTCTTGCACTTGCGTTTTTTTTGCCGCCCCAACACCAACAACCGCTTGTTTAATTTGCCTTGCAGAATATTCTTCAACTGCCAAATTTGCAACCGCGCCAGCTGTAATGGCCGCTCCCCGTGCTTGCCCAAGCTTTAATGCAGAGTTTGGGTTTTTAGCCATAAAAACCTGCTCAACAACCATGACATCAGGAAAGTGCTGATCAATAATTTCGGATAAGGATTCAAATATGGATTTAAGGCGTTCAGCAAATGGCAGATCACCAACTTGAATAATACCGCTTTGCAGATATTCAACTTTGGCACCCTGGGTTCTAATCAGACCGAAACCTGTTTTTCGAGATCCTGGGTCAATCCCTAAAATAATACTCATAAGGCAGTGCAAAAGTGGCGGTATTAAGTTTTAAAAATACCAGAAAGCGGGCAAAAAAAAAGTGCCGTTGGCACTTTTAATTATTGTCAATGCTTATTCATCAAGCTGCGCAAGGACTTCATCACTGATTGAAGCATTGTGATACACATTCTGCGTATCATCCAGATCCTCCAGCATGTCGATAAGCCCCATGACTTTTTTCGCAGCATCCGCATCAAGGTCAACGGTAGTTGAAGGAATCATCGAAATATCCGCCTCCACTGGCTCAAAGCCTGCGGCCACCAACGCATCTTTTACCGTTAAGAATTCTTCCCATGCAGTTTCAACCACTTGAGAACCATCGTCTAAAGCAATCACGTCTTCAGCACCTGCTTCAAGCGCCGCCTCCATAAGTGCTTCATCATCAACATCCGGCCCAAAAAAGATTTGGCCTTTTTTGGTAAATAGATACGCAACGCTGCCATCCGTACCAAGGCTGCCACCACGTTTTGAAAATGCATGACGCACTTCGGCTACCGTTCGGTTTCGGTTATCCGTCATGCATTCGACTAATACAGCAACACCACCGGGCGCATAACCTTCATAGGTTAGCTCATCCATGTCGGCGCCTTCACCCGTACCCGCACCTCGCGCTATCGCATTATCCACGGTATCCCGCTTCATATTAGCGCCCAACGCCTTATCAACTGCTGCGCGCAAACGTGGATTGTCTTCAACGTTAGGGCCGCCAGCTTTTGCCGCAACTACCAGCTCACGAATCAATTTGGTAAACACTTTACCACGCTTGGCATCTTGGGCAGCTTTTCGGTGTTTTATATTGGCCCATTTACTGTGTCCCGCCATAAAAACCCCCTTTATTGTACTTTTTCTTTTTGGCGCAACTTGATGTTTAATTCATTCAAGTGGTGCGTGCTGACCTTACTCGGCGCATCCGTCATAACACAGGCAGCGGTCTGTGTTTTAGGGAAAGCAATCACATCACGGATAGATTGAGCGCCCGTCATCAACATGACGATCCGATCCAAACCAAAAGCCAAGCCACCATGTGGTGGTGCACCATATTTTAAGGCATCTAATAAGAAGCCAAATTTTTCTTGCTGCTCATCTTCGTTGATGTTCAACACCTTAAACACGGCTTGCTGCATCTCTTGATTATGAATACGGATTGAACCGCCACCTAATTCCGTGCCGTTAAGCACCATATCATAAGCCACGGACAAGGCTTCTTCAGGAGCCTCTAACAACGCTTCTGGCGTGCAGGAAGGTGAAGTAAATGGATGATGCAATGGCGTTAAGCCACCTTTACCGTCTTCTTCAAACATCGGGAAGTCGACAACCCACAAAGGTGCCCACTCATGCGTTAATAAATCAAGGTCTTCACCTAATTTAACGCGCAAGGCCGCTAAGGACTCATTCACAACTTTTGCCTTATCTGCGCCAAAGAAAATCAAATCGCCATTCTCAGCACCCACACGCTCAAGTATGCCTTGGCGAGCTTCAGTCGGTAAGAATTTTACGATAGGCGATTGCAAGCCATTTTCTAGGTCACTCATATCGTTAACCTTAATATAGGCCAAACCTTTAGCACCATAGATACCGACAAACTTGGTGTACTCATCAATTTGTTTACGCGTTAATTTCTCGCTTCCACCGGGCACTTTAATTGCTGCCACTCTGCCTTTAGAATCGTTTGCCGGGCCTGAGAAAACTTTAAATTCCACATCAACCAGCAAATCTTTTATATCTACCAACTCCAGTGGATTACGTAAATCTGGGCGATCAATACCAAAGCGACGTACAGCTTCCTCATAAGTCATTTTAGGTAATTCAGGCAGGTCAACAGAAAGCACCTCTTTAAAGAGAGTGCGAATCATGGTTTCTGTGATTTGCATAATGTCATCTTGATCAACGAAAGAAGCTTCAAGATCGATCTGGGTAAATTCAGGCTGGCGATCTGCACGCAAATCTTCATCTCGGAAGCAGCGGGCGATTTGGTAGTATCGATCCATGCCACCGACCATCAACAACTGCTTAAATAACTGAGGCGATTGTGGAAGTGCGAAAAACTTGCCTTCGTGTGTACGACTTGGCACCAAGTAATCACGAGCGCCTTCAGGCGTTTCGCGCGTTAGCATAGGGGTTTCAACATCCAAAAAGCCTTCCGCTTCAAGGCATTGACGCACTTTAGAAGTAATTTTAGATCGGAGTACCAATTTATCTTGAATTTGCTGCCGGCGAATATCTAAATAGCGGTATTTTAGTCGTGTCTCTTCACCAACATCAGTAAAGCTATCCAATTGAAATGGTGGCGTTTCAGCGGCATTTAAGACCTCAATCTCTTTGCCTAGCACTTCAATTTCGCCGGTTTTCATCTCACTATTGACCGTTGCAGCATCCCTCGCTCGTACCCGACCAGTAATTTTTAACACATATTCACTTCGAACACTGTCTGCCGTAGTAAAGCTCTTTTCGACATCTGGGTCGAAAACAACCTGAACAATACCTTCTTTATCGCGTAGATCAATAAAAATGACGCCGCCATGGTCACGTCGTCTATCGACCCAACCACAGAGAGTAACGGTCTGATCTACTGATTCACTTGTTAAAGCGCCACAATAATGGGTGCGCATAAATTCTCCTAAACATACTTAACGCACGCGTCACGGGGAGGAACGCAGCGACGACCCCGTGGACACACTTGTTAGCTGATCTAAAAATAAAGCGTGAAGTATAACTTGTGGCGACAACGATTAAAATAGCCTGCCAACCTGACAAAGCAACAGCATGACTTCGACTTACGGTGCGCTAGAAAGATCGAAGAGGCTTCTGTGATTAGAGCAAAAACAAAAACTTATTCAGCCCGCTACAGATAAGTCAGATGTTTTCGTGTAAAAAGCAACGCGAGAAAAAACCTAATTATTTGTTTTTACACTCTTTTTATTCACTTTTTGCCAAATTTTTCTGCCCACTGGATTTAAAGTCGGTCTCATACCAACCCGCCCCTTTCAATCGAAAACCTGCGGATGAGATTAACTTCTTCATTGAAGGTGTTTGACACTGATCGCACATGGTAACAGGTGCATCACTCATTTTTTGCAGCACTTCTTTTCGATGCTGGCACTTTTGACATTCATACTCATAAATTGGCATGTAAAAAACCCCTAAACTTTCTTTTTCATCTGCCGATGGAAATTATATCAGCCACAGGCCAGCAAGCGCAAAGAGTCTAAGCCTTACTCAAGAAAGAACAAAACAAACACTCCCCCCTCAATAAAACTCAGCAATATATGAATAACTGCGTAAGTAATCGCAGCGTTAACGATTTTGCCCCCTCACAAACGCATACCCCCACGAAAACACATAGAAATGAGACCAGCAACCGCGAGAACTCATGAGGGATTAATATAAGGCACAAGCAAATAGAATCCTGATGCACGCAATTTACATAGCAACTTAATCGACAATTACGACCACATTAGATACATGCATTGAAGCTTACGCACAACTAAGCATTCATCAGGTGCATGACTCCGCCTAATTACTCGCCATACTGTTAGACATTTCTCCTATCATTCTTGATGACATAATAAAACCACACATTACGTTGAAAATTTTCTAAACTTTTTCTTATTTATGCAATCAAAAGCCCCTTTTTTCATATTGAAAAAAGTAAATCTCCGTCTAACAGACGTGAAACATCCCTTAAAAAAAGCAAATTTTAAAAAAAATCCTTTTTTTTCTTGTTCAAACTTTAAGAGATGCTATAAATAAAGACTGAAATGGACCCAGTACACTTATTTCTTCAGCAACAAAGGTAATTTACATGGCTAAAGCAAAGAAAGCACCCGCCAAAAAGAAAGCTACCGCAAAGAAAGCCGCTCCTAAAAAGGCCGCCGCCAAGGCTCCTAAAAAAGGAACAGCGATCAGCGAACGCTATACCAAGTCTCAAATCATTAATGAGATCGCCACCAAAACCGACCTATCCAAAACACAAGTCGACGGCGTAATCAACGAACTTAGTGATTTAATTGAGCGTCATATCAAAAAACGCGCCTGTGGTGAATTTGTATTACCTGGCCTATTCAAAGTTTCCACACAGAAAAAGCCTGCAACTAAAGCTCGCAAAGGCATCAATCCTTTCACAGGCGAAGAAATTATGTTTAAAGCAAAACCCGCCAGCATCGCTGTCAAAGTTCGCCCACTGAAGAAACTAAAAGACATGGCGCTTTAATTTACCCCTCAACACACCCTTGTCGCAAACGAAACTGCCGACAAGGGAGTGTTTCCCTCGCAATACCCAACATACACAAATCTCAAATCATGCAAAAACCTTGTTTACCTGTTAGATCTTAAAGAAGTACCGACCCACAAACAAAGATCAAAAAAAGAACGATTGAGCACCCCCAACCTCATACCCCAGCCCCTAAAATGCAATAAGAGCACACGCCTCCCACTCGATAATCAGAATAAAATTATTTGCTTTAAAGCGCTACCCAAGCCTTTTTTGCTTACTTCTCTGCGCAATTAAGCTGCTCTGCTCTACATGATCAAGCATCAATACGCTATCAACCCATTCACTAAAACGATAGGTTTTAACATCCTAATCATAAAAACGTTCGTTTATTTGTTTATCGGGAAGCTTTAACCACTCACCCCGTTTCTGACTCATATAAAAGCCAAAAAATAAAGCTGCATCCAATAAGCTGACTGTCATTGTTGCAGTGACTTAAAATTTAACCGATTGTTTTTTGTTTTAGTTAACTCCTCATAAACATCAACAATAAGCGTCCTACGGCTTTACTCATTAGAAAAACCAGCACAAGAAAACACCAGATAAAAAAATGACGGATATAACGCCAAATCGCACTATCGAATATTCCTTCAAAAAAATATGCGTTTGGCTTAAACCTCTTTTAACTGCTCACAAAAACCTGCGTTAAATATTTTATTTGGGTAATAATTTATGTTTAACATCAAAAAATAAGCAATAAATAAAACTCTCCCTTAAGCGCCTAGATTCTTCAAACACAAGACAATGGCAGGCGCACTAAGGGTAAAGTTGAAGAGCGTAAAAACTTTCCTCAAAGAAAAAATTAGTGCGTTATTCCACCGAATGACAAATAGCTTATCAACTATCAGCCAATTACCTGTACTTACATCGACCCACTCAGAAGCTCTGCCAAAGCACCTACCCGATCAGATAGTGCTGTTTGCGAATATGGCTCGGCATTAACTACCCCCCAAACAGGCCCAGGCCAAGCAACATCTGACTCAAAGCGCGCGATATGATGAATATGCAACTGGGGTACGAGATTACCCAAGGCCGCAACATTCATTTTATCTGCATTGGTATACTCTGAAAGTATACGACTCACCTTGCTAGACTCTTTCATCAATTGCTGTTGATCAGAAAGCGACAACTCATAAATTTCTCTTATCCCACCAACCTTAGGAATTAAAATAATCCAAGGATAATGTTTGTCGTTCATCAGGCGCACTTGACATAATGTCAGATCACACACATAAGCTGAATCCGACTCAAGACGATTATCAAGCGTAAACATAAGGCCCCTCCTAACAAAAAAAGAATGCAATATAGCATTGCTGTCAAATAGAGAAAACGCCTATACCTCATACCAAAAAGCGCGTAAAATTGGCGGTTTACGCAATTAATATCAAACATTGAGAACACTATGCGCGCAAGTCAAACTCTTTCGCCAACGTTAAAAGAAACACCCTCAGATGCTGAAGTGATCAGTCATCAACTGCTACTTCGTGCTGGCATGATCAGAAAAGTAGCAGCCGGGCTCTACAACTGGCTACCTTTAGGTCTCAAAGTATTACGCAACGTTGAGTCTATCGTCAGAGAAGAGATGAATAAATCAGGTGCCCAAGAAGTGCTCATGCCTATTGTTCAGCCTGCGGACTTATGGGAAGAATCTGGACGATGGGAGCAATACGGCAAAGAGCTGTTACGCATCAAAGATCGACACGACAGAGATTTTTGCTTAGGGCCAACGCACGAAGAAGTGATTACCGATCTGATTCGCAATAACCTCAATAGCTACAAGCAACTCCCGCAAAACTTCTATCAAATTCAAACCAAATTTCGTGATGAAGTGCGCCCTCGCTTTGGTTTAATGCGTGGACGTGAGTTTTTAATGAAAGACGCCTATTCCTTCCACAGCTCCGAAGCATCGCTGCAAGAAACTTATGACTTAATGCACCAGACCTACTGCAATATTTTTGAGCGACTAGGTCTTGATTATCGCCCCGTCGAAGCAGATACAGGCAGCATTGGTGGCAATGGCTCACACGAATTTCATGTGATCGCAGATTCTGGCGAAGATGCCATCGTATTTAGCGATCAAAGTCACTATGCTGCAAATATCGAGAAAGCTGAAGCTTTAGCACCAAAAGACAATGCGAGCGAACCTAGCCAAGCACTAGAAAAATTTGCCACGCCTGACGTTCACTCCATTGAAGCGCTCTGCCAATTTGCAAATACCTCTGCTGATCAAACCGTCAAAACCTTACTGGTACACGGAGAAAACCACACCAAAGAAGCGCCTGAATTGATTGCACTCATTTTACGCGGCGACCATGAGCTAAATGAGATCAAAGCTGAAAAACTCGACGGGATAAAAGCACCGCTCACTTTTGCAGAACCTTCTGAGGTTAAAGCCGTGACCGGCACCGATATTGGCTCGATTGGGCCTCAAGATAACCTTACTTCTTATGTCGACCGTTCTGCTGCTGTATTAAATGACTTTTATACTGGCGCGAATGAAACTGGCTTTCATAATAAAGGCGTTAACTGGGAGCGCGACTTTACCCTACCCAAGGTTGCCGATATTCGCAATGTGGTCGCTGGAGATCCAAGCCCTTGCGGCAAAGGCACGCTTCACATCAAGCGCGGCATTGAAGTTGGCCATATCTTCCAGCTCGGCACAAAATACTCGCAAGCACTCAATGCCACGGTCTTAGATGAAAATGGCAAAGCTAAGACGCTCATTATGGGTTGCTATGGCATTGGCGTATCTCGTGTTGTCGCAGCCTGCATTGAACAAAACCACGATGACAAAGGCATCATTTGGCCCGAAGCTATCGCCCCATTTAAAGCAATTATTTTGCCACTCAACCTTAAAAAGTCTGAAACTGTTAAGCTTGAAGCAGAAAAATTATATCAAAGCCTGGATAATGCCAATATTGATACCTACTTTGATGACAGGGATGAGCGACCCGGCGTAAAGTTCGCCGATGCAGAACTATTAGGTATCCCTCATCAATTTATTATTGGCGATAAAGCCCTTAAAAATGGTGAAATTGAATACCAAAACCGAGCAACGGGTGAGCGTAAGCCTTTACCATTAAGCGAGATTGACGCTTTTATCGGCAGCCTTTAAAGCCAAAGGCTATAAGACTCCCGCCACTGTCGCTCAACCGATTGATTAACCAACCGATTGATTAACAATAATAACCAGCGTCCGTGGCTATCTTTCTATTTATACCCTTCCTACTTTGCACATACCTACAGGCAAGCACAACCATAGACCCTGAACTAACGCTATTCCTTAAACGTACTGTTCAGTCTATAGAAAGCTTTGACGACCAATACGACGCTGAAGTTTGGATTGTACGCCAATCAACCCCTCTTAAACGCTACATAAAAGACCCAAAAAAACGCATTCGACTCCTCAAAAAAATCCATTTTTATGCAAGAAAAGCAAAACTTAATCCGGATGTTGTTTTAGCTGTCATTCAAATCGAAAGCGCATTTAACCACTTTGCAATTTCTCGCGTCGGCGCTCAAGGACTCATGCAAGTCATGCCCTTTTGGAAAAAAGAAATCGGAAGAACCTCTGATAATTTAACCGACATTGATACCAACCTATCTTATGGCACACGAATCTTGCAATATTACTTAAGACGTGAAAAAAATCGAGGCGGGCTTGCAATGGCTCTTGCTCGCTATCATGGCAGCTACCCAAAAACCTATTACAGTGAAAAAGTGATGCGTGCCTGGAAACAACGATGGGAAAGTGATTTTGTTCGCCATTAATACATAAGACCTAGAGGGCAATAAAAAAATAATAAGAGCAGCACATAAGAGTAAACTTTTTTTTAAAAATATTTTCTAACTTTGAGAATTTTTTTGGAATCACTCAAGATGAAATATAACTCCCTTTTGAGTTTCGCAGTCTATGTATTTCTTATCAGTTGTTTTTCTTCAAGCCAAGCTTCCAGCTATAAAAAAGCGTCTACTACTAAAAAAGTAGCTATCACCTTTGGCGTTCTCATACCAGCGGCAGTATTGTGCGTTTATGGCTACAAGAAATTCAAAAAACAACAAGCGCCTGATGACGGCACCCTCGAAAACACGCCATTTGAAAACACAACTCCTTCCACTACTAGAAACTGGGCTCTCAAAAATAGGCACAAGCTTCCAACGAATGAAAAGCAGCCTATTCCCTATCAAACTCTAGGGGAATCACCGACACCTCCAAAACCTTCAAACAAACCTGGACTAACTGGGGTGAATAAGACGCCAAAACCAAAAAAAGAGCAACAGGAGATTAGTTTTAGCGATTTTAGAAAACATCTAAAAGAAAAAACACACGCGTATATAGACGCAAATTTTAATGATAAAAAACCAGACGGCCTCAACGATTTTATAAAAAATCAAGCAAGGTACCTTATCGATGGCCGAATCCATTGTTGCATTATTGAAAATCAAACAGAGTACAACAAACTAATGGCGAAGCACTATGCTGACATTGAAGCAGCACTTCAACCTTATGTAAAATTTGTACAAACAAGCATCAAACTTGATCAAGAATCAAAAGAAGCGGAGACAGCTTATCTTGATTTATTTGAAAAAATGGAGAGCCCGCCGCAAAAAGAATTTGAAGAAGCGAAGAACAATTTTGATACGAAGTTTGATAGGGCCAACCATTTCAGGAATTGGCTAATAGCCTCAAGTATCACTAACAAACAGGCAACAGAGAAATTAAATCAACTAATGAAAAACTACAACGCACCATAGCCACTAATAAACACAGCTATCGATCGATTGAAGATAAGCGAATGGCTTGGCCAATCGCTTAACAACGTCTATCGGGGCTTGTTATATTAATCGTTGCGAAAGTTCTCGCAGTTAACGACTTTGCACTCCTACTGTGGAGCATGGGAGTGAGACTGGTAACTGCGAGAATTCATGGGAAGACTATTTATGGGAAGATTAAAGTAACAACCCCTTATAAACCAAGTTTATTTAAATCGGCTTAAATCCACTTGTTTGTCCGCATGATAAGAGGATCGAACCAAAGGCCCACTGGCTACTGACTTAAAGCCTAATGATTCGGCATAATCGCCTAGCTCGTCAAATTCATCTGGATGCACAAAGCGATCAACGGCCAGATGATCACGACTTGGTTGCAGATACTGACCAAGTGTAATCATATCAATGTCATGCTCACGCATGTCCTGCATCAATGAAATGACCTCTTCCTTAGTTTCACCAAGACCCAGCATGATGCCTGATTTGGTTAAAACCGTCGGATTTCTTGCTTTGTATTTCTTTAATAAATCCAATGACCATTGATAGTCTGAACCCGGGCGAATTTTCTTATACAGGCTAGGTACAGATTCAAGGTTATGATTAAACACATCAGGAGGGGTTGCAGAAAGAATATCCAGAGCCACTTCCATACGCCCACGAAAATCCGGCACTAAAATTTCAATTTGTAAAGCTGGCATACGATCACGCATCTCAGTAATACACTCTGCAAAATGCCCAGCACCACCATCACGAAGATCATCGCGGTCAACAGAGGTCACAACAACATATTTTAACTGCATTTCAGCTATGGCTTCGGCTAACTCCCTTGGCTCATTGGGATCAAGTGCGTTGGGCCGCCCATGGGCAACATCACAAAATGGGCATCGACGCGTACAAATATCCCCCATAATCATGAAGGTTGCCGTGCCATTACTAAAACACTCGCCTAAATTGGGACACTGAGCTTCTTCACAAACACTCGCCAGCTTGCCTTTACGCAATAACTTTTTGATGCGCGTCACCTCAGGCGAGATTGGCATTTTGACCCGAATCCAGTCAGGTTTTTTAGGGAGTTCAGTCGTAGGAATAACTTTTACCGGAATGCGTGCCACTTTCTCCGCACCACGGAGCTTTTCGCCTTGCACAACTTTTTTAATTTTTGTGGCAGGCTTAGGGCTTGTATTTTTTTGAGTGGAGACTGATGGAGAGTCAGACATAGCACGCATTCCTAAAAAAAACGCATTTTACCTAAAGTCAGCGCTAATGACTATTAACAAGTTCAAAGCCGAAGTTTCCAGCGAGTTTTTCTAGCCATATCCTGGCAGCAGCATCAAAGGTTAACGAATCATTTATGAGCTCTTGAATATTAACCACTTCCATTCCGGGGTAGCCGCAAGGGTTAATCTGTAAAAAAGGCGACAAATCCATGGCCAGATTAATTGCAACACCATGATAACTACAGCCTTTTCTAACCCTGAGGCCAATAGAAGATATTTTTTTCTCTTCCACATAAATACCCGGCGCACCCTCTTTTCGCTTGCCTTGAATGGCCAAGTCGGCCAGCAAATCAATCACGGATTGCTCAATAAGGCTTACAAGCTCCCTGACACCTATTTTTAGCCGTTTTAGATCAAACAGACAGTATCCCATGATCTGACCAGGGCCATGATAGGTCACTTGCCCTCCACGATCCGTTTTAACAATGGGGATATCTGAGGAGTGAAGGATATGCTCAGGCTTGCCGGCTTGCCCCAGCGTAAACACAGGTGGATGCTCAACAATCCAGCATTCATCCAGTGTTGATTCACCACGAGTATCGGTGAACACCTTCATCGCATCCCAAGTTTCTTGATACGGTTTTTTGCCTAAAAACCTTGATACTAAAGGCCGATTACTCAGTTAAATCACCATTTTAACCGCAGGATGTTTTTTTAAGTCTTCGTGTAAATTAGATAATTGTTCGACGCCAGTGGCTTCTATCACAAGATACACGCTGGAGAAATTGCCTTTTCCACTAGGTTTCACTTTTACCTTAGTTTCATCCAAATCTGGGGCATGGATTTTAACAATCTCAATGACCTCTGAATGAAAGTGCTGAGAGGCATTACCAATCACACGAATCGAATATTGGCAGGGGAATTCAATTTTTGGTGGCTCTTTTTGCATAGCTAATCTCTCAATTAACCTATTAGCTTGACAAAAAAGAGCTTAATTTTCGCCCAAAACCGTTTAAAGAAAGACCCTTCATCAACAGCATCTTTCGCAATTAACGGTGTTTTCGATAACACTTTACCTTCGGCTTTCAAAATCAATTCGGCCAAGATATCGCCTTTTTCTATAGGCGCTTCTAGGTACTTATTCACAGACACCTGGGCTTCAAGATCTTCAACCTGTGATTTAGGCACAGTGACAAAGATATCTTTTGAAGGAATCAGTGCAACCTTGGGCTTTTCACCCCCCCAAATTTTCACCTCTTTAGCCACTTGGCCTTTTTCATAGACCTTAACAGTTTCATAATATCTAAAGCCATAGGAGAAAAGTTTTTGGGCTTCTTTTGCTCGTGATTCTTCAGATTTAGCCCCTAACACCACGGCAATTAGTCGCATGTCATCACGTTTTGCCGATGCAATTAAACAATAACCGGCTTTATCCGTATGCCCCGTCTTCATACCGTCAACCGATGGATCGCGCCACAATAACCGATTACGGTTGTACTGCTTTATGCCGTTATATGTGTAAGATTTTTCCGAATAAAACTTGTAGCGTTCGGGGAAAGATTTAATCGCTGATTGGGCAAGTTTTGCAAGGTCTCTTGCGGTTGTTAGATGGTTCTTGGATGTCAATCCGTGCACATTTTCAAAGTGGGTATTTGTCATTCCAAGATGTTTTGCATGTTGATTCATCAAGTCTACAAACGCTCCAACATTACCCGCCGTATGCTCCGCCAATGCAACAGATGCGTCATTACCTGATGAAATGATAACGCCCTTCATTAGATCAACCACTTTAACTTTTTTGCCTACCTCAAGGAACATTAATGACGAGCCTTGAAAATTTTTCGCCCAAGCTTGCTTCGAAACCGTCGTTACATCATCCAGTGAAATATTCCCTTGTTCTACTTCATAATCCGCCACATAGGCCGTCATCACTTTCGTTAAACTGGCAGGATCCAGCTGGATATCAGCATCTCTTTCTGCAATCACAGCACCAGTATCTGCATCCATCAAAATATAGGATTTAGCAGCAATCGCTGGCGGAGATGGAATCATCATATTGTTGCTATAAGCTGCAACAGCCATCATCAAAAGCGGTAAAAGTATCAAGCGACCAAGCATGAGGCTTCCTAGAATTTATCTGCTATTTCAATTGAATCATACGCGGCTTTATTTCCCACGCTGAAATAAATTGACGCATCGTATCAATTTTTAATCGATGAGTACACTCCATTAGAGCGTTCCCTCAATCGGCATTCACGAACAAAAATACGCGACAACCGCAGAAAAAAGCAGACTCTCTGTCGATTGAGCCGCACCTATTTAGTTGCGCATATTTTGAACCACCAAGGGCTTGGGGTAACCTAAGTCACGCACAGTTTCAACAAGATTAGAAATTTCTGAAGGCTCTATTGGACCGATATACAAGCGCAATAAACCATCTTGAGATTTTTTGAGGATCAGCGGCTCATCCAACTCCTTAAATAAGGCGTCATAGTGCTGTCTGGCAAATCGCTCTTCTCGATAAGCACCAATTTGCAAAAACTGGATACCTGCTATCTGTGGCTGTGGCGACTGAGACTCTATCGTATTGGATGCGGGCTTTGGTGGACTGGCTGATCCACCTTTCGCGTGTACGGCTTCTACCCTAACTTTAGCAGTCCCTGCATTTAAAAAATCTAATTTTTTTGCCGCAGCATAAGACAAATCAATTAAGCGACCATCTTTAAAGGGGCCTCTATCGTTGACTCTCACGACACAGGTTTTACCATTAGCGACATTTGTCACTCGAACATAAGAGGGCAAGGGCAGAGTTTTGTGGGCGGCCGACATCTGATGCACATCGTAGATTTCACCATTAGAGGTTTTATGGCCATGAAATTTCATGCCATACCATGAGGCTTCACCTGTAGCTTTATACCCTTTGGAGCTAGGTAATACATGGTAGGTTTTTCCAAAGACTTTGTATGGGCTAATATTCCCTGCGCGAGTGATAGGATCATTCTTTGGTATCGCATCGGGTATTTTATGCCCTGGCAATCCCCCTTGTGGTGTGGAGTCAACCGCTTGAGAATATCTTGTTCGTTGATACTCATCCGCTTGGTTCCAATCTTTTTTATCTTGATGAGAACACGCGACAAACAATACCCCCACCCCTATCATTAAGAATGGCTTCACAGCAATCCGCGCCAAGATATCCACAGCTTTCATCGTTGAGTCCTGCCTCAATCCTTTGAACTAATTATTTCACCAGGGTCATTTCATATTTTAGCATTTGCGCTAATTGATAGACGGCTAAACTATACATGGTGCTTCGATTATAACGAGTAATTACGTAAAAGTTCTTAAACCCTACCCAGTACTCTTCACCATACTGGCCTTGCATTTTCATCAGCATCACATCTGCATCAGCTGAAATAGATTCGCCCACGTTGACTTTTTGCATACGAAGTTGCTTCACGCTCTTATCAAGCTTTAGCTTTTCGCTAATCAAACTATCTTTGATCTTATCGGTTGTCATGATTTGATCTGCCACCAAATCACCATAGCGCCAACCATGCATTTTTAAATAATTGGCAACACTTGCAATGGCATCTTTTGGATCATTCCAGATATCCACAGCACCTATCCCATCATAGCTCTTGGCATAAGCACGATAACTTGAGGGGATAAACTGCCCAAAACCCATAGCACCTGCATAAGACCCTTTAAGCTTAGTCCCATCCAGCCGTTGTTCATCCAACAATAAAAGGTATTCTTCCAGCTCTTTTTTAAAGAACTTGCCGCGCTTAGGGTAATCGAACCCCAATGTGACTAAAGCATCAAGCACACGATAATCCCCCATATGTGAGCCATACCAAGTCTCAACACCAATAATAGCTAAAATAATTTCAGGCTCTACACCATATTTTTTGCTCACTTCATTAATGACTTTTTGATGTTTTTTCCAAAACTCCACACCTTTAGCCAATCGTTTCTCTTTTAAAAAGATTTTTGCATAATCTTTCCATTCGTGGGTAAATTCCGCAGGACGTGAAATGGCATCAATAATACTTTGCTTATATTTAGCTTGCCGAAGTAAGTTATAGGTTTTCTGCTCATCTTTTTTGTGCTTTTTAGCATGTTCCTTAGCAAAAGCTTTGATATCAGCATCATTGGCATATTTGTTTTCGTCGACTGTCTTATCACCTGCTGAAACATGCGTTGACAACCAAAATACGCCAGCTATTAGCCCAACCCAAAAAACATTTACTTTCATTATTCAATCTCCCCAACACGTGTGGGCCATTCTAGCCAGAAACTGCGTTTTGCGCTCTCACTAAGATGAGAATTGTTGTTTATCTGACGCAACAGCCATTATTAAACCGAAACTTGCCATTAAAGTGACTATGGAGGTGCCTCCTCGACTAACCAAGGGCAGAGGAACGCCAACAACGGGTAAAAGCCCGGACACCATGGCCATGTTCACAAAAACATAGACAAAAAACGTTAAAATCAAAGCGCCAGCCAGCAATTTATTGAAAAGAGTCGTTGCCGACCAAGCGAGCATTAAACCACGACAAAAGATTAAAAAATACAGTAGTAACAATAATAAAACCCCGATAAAACCAAACTCTTCAGCCAAGGTAGCAATAATAAAGTCCGTATGGCTTTCCGGCAAAAAATTGAGTTGGGATTGCGTCCCTTGCATCCAGCCTTTGCCTTCTAGACCACCTGAACCAATCGCTGTCGTCGATTGCATAATGTTCCATCCAGCACCAAAAGGGTCTCGTTCAGGGTCTAGCAAGGTTAAAATACGCCCTTTCTGGTAGGGTTTTAACACAAAAAGCCAGATTGGATAACTTGCCGCAACCATCACCCCGAGAGCCCCTAATATATACCAATAGCTTAACCCCGATAAAAACAATACAAAGAGCCCAGATGCCGCAATCAGTAACGAAGTGCCCAAGTCGGGTTGAATAAGAACCAATACAAAAGGAACAGCAACAATGGCTAACACCACCAAAATTTTGCCGAATGTAGGCGGCAAGTGCTGACCTGCCAAAAACCAGGCAACCATTAATGGCATAGCTAATTTTATAATTTCAGAAGGTTGAAACGAGATAACACCAGGAATCACCAGCCAACGCTGCGCACCTTTAGCACCAGTGCCCATGACTAGCACCGCCACTAGCAATCCCACCCCCAACAAATACAGAATGGGCGATAACCGTTTATAAAAAAGCATGGGGATTTGCGCCATAATAATCATGACCCCAAACCCCAAGAGCATATAAACTCCCTGACGCTTGATGGTAGACACCCCGTTATCACTGGCACTATAAAGAACAAAAAGCCCTGTTACAGCCAGCACTACCAACAAGAAAAATAACCAAGCATCTAAATTGACAAAGCGCCAAAAGCTGAAAGGCTGCTTAAAGCCGTCGCTATCAATTTGCCTGACATAATCATTGTTTGGCGGCATGATTCCCCTCATCGGTTGCTTTTAATTCAAGCTGATGTCGTAGAATCCAGGCATCCATCACTTTTCTTGCCAGAGGTGCTGCCACACTGCTGCCTGAACCACCGTTTTCAACCATCACAGCCACCGCAATCTGTGGATTTTCATAAGGAGCAAAACCTACGAAAAGTGCATGATCCCGCTGCCGTTCTTTCAATGCTTTAGCGTCATACTTTTCACCCTGTGCAATACCCACCACCTGAGCAGTACCTGTTTTGCCTCCCATCTTGTACTTCAAGCCCTTGGCAATACCTCTTGCAGTGCCACGTTTGCCATGAACCACTGCAAACATACTATCTTTGACAACCTCCCAATGTTTAGGGTCTTTCAGCTCAATCGGGGGAAGAGTCACAGGGTCTAATGCTTCACCGTCAATAGCGCGCACCATTCGAGGCACAAAGTGCTTGCCATCGTTAGCAATAATAGTCGTCATCATGGCAAGCTGAATCGGCGTTGTCAGTAAAAAGCCCTGCCCGATAGACATATTCAAACTATCGCCAGTATACCAATTGCTCCGCCCTTGCGAGCGTTTCCATTCAGGTGAAGGGTTAATGCCTCGACGTTCACTTGGCACATCAATACCCGTTTTCTCGCCAATACCAAATAAATCATAATAGTGGTGTATATCACGAACGCCGAGCTTGACCGCTAAATCATAATAATAAACGTCGCACGACTGTTCCATCGAATAACGAAGATTCACGCCTTTACCATGACCTACGCGTTTCCAGTCCCTAAACAATCGATTATCGTTAGGCAATTGATACCAACCTGGGTCATCAATCGTCGAGTAAGGCGTGATAATTCCCTTCTCTAACCCTGCCAATGCCATGATGGGCTTAATCACTGAACCTGGCGGATACTGTGCTTGTAGCACGCGATTAAACAATGGGATATCTGGATCTTCCTTTAGCGCGTCATAATCTTTAAAACTAATCCCGTTAACAAACTCATTAGGGTCATAACTTGGCGTACTCATTGCCGCGAGAACACCCCCATTGGTTGCATCCAATGCAACGATAGCTCCGCGTTTATCTCCTAGTGCTTTCGCTGCAACTTTTTGTAAATCAACATCCAGGTGGAGTTGAATATCTTTGCCCTTTTCCGGGTTCACCCGCTTTAAGACACGAAGCACTCGACCCGAAGCATTGGTTTCAACATTTTCAAAACCGACTTTGCCATGAAGCACATCTTCGTAGGTTTTCTCTACACCAATTTTACCGATATGGTTCGTCCCTGAATAATTCGTTTGGTTAAGTTTTTTCTGCTCTCGATCATTTATTCGACCAACATAGCCCAACATGTGCGCCATCAAATCGCC
>JAPOUS010000138.1:0-9822 GCA_026708525.1 Cellvibrionales bacterium | reverse complement strand
CGCCATAGGGGTAAAAGCGTAAGAGGTCGGCTTTAATTTCGACGCCTTTTAATCGTGGTCGGTTCGCCACGACTCTGGCAATTTCTTCATCCGATAAATCAAAACGTAAGGGGACTTGCTCAAAGCTTCGCTGGCGCTTTTTTCGTTTATAAAATGCATCCACATCCTCATCTGATGCAAGATCCAACGCACCTAGTTCTTCGATTAACACATCCAGATTAACCACTTTGTCGGGCACAATTGTTAATAAAAAAGCCGGTTGGTTTTCAGCGATGAGCCGCCCTTGACGATCCGTGATTAACCCTCTTGAAGGGGGAATACGCTGTAAAAAAACCCGATTAGAGTCGGATTTGGTGTGATAGGTTTCATGGTGAACAATTTGCAGAAAATAATAACGAACAACCAATATACTAATAAGCATTAATACAAAAAAGAAAATGACGATCAAGCGCAAACTGACAAGTCGAGATTCTTGAATTTTGTCAGGCAAGGCGCCGTAGCTCATTAATGCCTCCCTTAGGCAATAAAATGTTTATATGAGATCAAAACCTCATACGTTCCTTAAACACTTATCCCGTCTTTATCCTTGCCTACCCACTTATCGATTACCCACTTATCGATGGTAGGGATGGCCATGATTAATAGACCAAGCACGATAAAGCTGCTCAATCACCAAAACCCGAACAAGGGGGTGAGGTAAGGTTAGCGCAGATAATGACAATTTCACATCTGCCGCATTAATCACTTCTTGACTTAAACCATCAGGGCCACCAATAAAAAAGGCAACCGATCGCCCCTGCTGCTGCCAATCCGTTAACTGGGTAGCCAACGCCTCCGTTGAAATGGCCTTTCCCTTTACATCTAACGCAACGACAAAATCTTTAGGCTTTATCTCATTGAGTAGCGTTTTGCCTTCCTGCGCTTTCATTTTTTCTTCTGAGGTGTTTTTGCTGCGTTTTGCCATGGGTAACGCGACTAATTCGACTCGCATATCGCCTTTTATGCGCTTACTGTAATCCCTGTATGCTTCCTCGACCCAGGCTGGCATCTTCTGACCAATAGCAATCAAGCGAACCTGCAAAATTATTCCTCATTCATTTTGCTCTCGGCGTCCACACCCCAGAGCTTTTCAATCGCATAAAAATCCCGCGTTTCGGGCAACATGATATGGATCAGAATATCCCCTAAATCAACCAGCACCCAAGCACCCTCTTCTTCGCCTTCTACGCCAACGGGCAAGATGCCTTGCGCTTTAACTTCGGTCACTACATTATTGGCCAAGGCCTTTACATGCCGGCTGGATGTACCACTGACCACAATCATTATATCTGCCATGTCTGTTAATTGAGCGACATTCAAGACCTCAATGTCATTCCCCTTAAGTGCATCTAAGGCATCAAGGACTAAGGCTTTCAATTCATCAAGTTTCATAACGTGTTCACATAAAGTCGATTGCGGCAGATATAATCAGCAACAGGTTCAGGAACCAGCTGATCGATGGGCCGCTTTAATTTGAGCTGCATTCTAATTTGCGTTGAAGAAATCGACAAGGCATCAAAGGTAAATTCGTAGATTTTACCTAAAGCCCGGTAACTGCCATTAAATTCTTCGTGAAATTTCTTGAGAGAATCCGGCCAAACAAGTGCACTGCCTGGTCGCGTCATCACTATCAAATTGCACAGGGTGAGAATGGATTCCCAATCTTTCCAGGTGGTAATGTGATTAAAGGCATCTGTGCCTAGCGCAAAATAAATGGGCGTTTTTGGAGATTCTTTTTGCCGAAGTGCTCTGAGTGTATCCACACTATAACTGGGTTCTTTGCGAATAATCTCCGACGTATCAACGGACAGTTTTGGCTCGTTTGCTACCGCAAGCTCTAGCATATCCACACGCTGTGAGACACTCACATGTTTTTCTTTACCATGCACCGGCTGATAACATGGCAACAAGCCAACCGATGCAAAACCAAATCGATCCGCCAGCTGGTGCGCAGCAAGTATGTGGCCGCGATGCACAGGGTCGAAAGTGCCCCCCAATAAAACTTTGGGAGACACAGCCTTCGGCGGCTTATTCTCGAATATTCCCATCGCCCAATACAATGTATTTCTGGCTAGTGAGGCCTTCGAGTCCAACAGGCCCTCTAGCATGAATTTTATCTGTTGAGATACCAATCTCAGCACCCAAACCATACTCAAACCCATCAGCAAATCGTGTTGATGCGTTAACCATGACAGAACTTGAATCCACTGCCCTTAAAAAATGCTGCGCTTTAGTAAAGTTTTCGGTCACTATCGACTCAGTATGCGCTGAACTGTATTTTGCAATATGATCAATCGCTGCTTGCATATCAGGCACTACTTTCACCGCAAGGATAGGTGCAAGATATTCGGTCATCCAGTCTGCCTCTGTAGCAGGTGTTACAAAAGGTAGAATGTTTTTTGTAGCCTCACAGCCTCGAATCTCAACACCTTTACTCTGATAAATATCGCCAAGTGTTGGTAGGATACTCGCCGCTCTTGATTCTGCGATAAGTAAGGTCTCCATTGTATTGCAGGTGCCATAGCGTTGGGTTTTAGCGTTATCCGCAATACGAATAGCCTTTTGCTCATCCGCATCATCATCAATATAGACATGACAAATGCCGTCAAGATGCTTGATGACTGGCACTCGCGCATCACGCGAAATTCGCTCAATCAATGACTTGCCGCCTCGAGGCACAATCACATCCACGTATTTATCCATCTGAATAAGTTCACCGACGGCTTCGCGATCTGTAGTTTCAACCACTTGAATGGCATTGTCTGGCAATTCTGCGGTTTTAAAAGCTTTTTGAATACAGGTATAAATGGCTTGGTTCGAATGAATCGATTCTGAACCACCACGTAAAATCGCGGCATTACCCGATTTTAGGCAAAGACTTGTCGCTTCAACCGTAACATTAGGGCGAGATTCGTAAATAATGCCAATCACACCCAATGGCACACGCATTTTGCCAACCTGAATGCCTGATGGCCTAAAGTTCATATCGGTTATCTCACCAACAGGATCAGGCAAACTAACAACTTGCTTAAGCCCATCAATCATGGTGTCAATAATTTTGTCAGTCAGTGCCAGACGATCAACTAAAGCAGGCTCCAGGCCTTTGTCTCTTGCTGCCTCGAGGTCTTTTTCATTCGCCGTTTTTAACGCATCACGATGCGCATGCAGCTCTTCAGCCAGCATGAATAGTGCAGTGTTTTTCTTCTCGGTGCTAACAACGGATAAAACTCTCGATGCGTTTCGAGCATTTTCTCCAAGCCCTTGCATGTAATCTTTAATGATCACAGTCTTCCCTTAAACCTTTATAAAAATTGACCCACGAATTATACACGGAATCGGACAGGAGATAAGGCTTTAAGCCTCAAGATAAGAAATATTGCAAATCACAATACGTTGAATGCAGCGACATCGCAATGTAAAGAGGAGTGACATTCTCACACCGCAGAAGGAGCGAGAATGTGATAACTTTCAGTGAAATACTATAGATATCCAAAAAATCGAGCCGCAACCACACCTGCTGCGGCAAGGCCTGATACAACACCCAGCAAACCAACGACTTTCGCCGAACGAATGCTATTTTTGGTTTCAAGCAACTCTACTTGTAGCTGGCGAATTTGATCGGCCTGCGCTTCAACTAACAAGTTATCTTCATCATCACTTAAATGCTCGGGTTTAAATTGGGCCTCTTGCAGTTGGGCAATTTGTGACTCAATCGCCGCGATAACCGGCGCATAATCTTTGCTCGATTGCTGAACAGGTAAGTTAGCCATGCGGCTATCCACAAGCTTATTGGTTTTTTTCCAAAGCAATTGTAGCTTTTGAAGAATTAAGGTATTGACTGCATTTTCGGACAACCCATCAGAGTCACTGGATGTTTGATTGCTGAGAGATAGTATTTCACTGGTTAAGCGAGTAATGACTTCATCAAATTGCACTTTAACCGGTTGAACTTTTCCATCGATCGCTCCTTCTAGTTCTCGATGCACCTCTTCCAACACCGATGCTTTAATTTGTGGCGTTTGAGAAGCTACCGTCTGTGCGACTTTCTCAGCCACTGCAATCGCAACACTATCGTTAACCATTTGCTCAACATTCGCCTTTATCTCAGATAAATCAGCGTGAGACTTTGGTTGAGACGAAGCAACTGGCACTTCATCCGCAAGGCCGGCATTTTCAGCAATGGCTTGCGGCTCTTCGATTACCTCAGGCATAACGACTGGTTCATCGCTGAGTGCATCTTGAGCGAGTAATGTTTCGTTCCCATCATTAACACGCTCATTGACAGGCAACAAGTCATCAAAGCTTGTATCGGCAAGTTCAAGGTCTAAATCGAAATCTTCTGATGGCGTTGCAACGATATCTTCGCTTAACGTATCTTCCTCTGTAAGTAACCCGTCCAACAAATCATCTAATGACCCATCAGTTTCAGTTCCCTCTAAGGTCAACGCAATATCATTCAACTCAGAGACTGCCTCATCAATACGTTCAACCGCGTCATTATCAGCAGCCAAGCTTGCCAGTTCATCGAATGTTTCGGCGGATGACAACTCAAGCGCTTCGGATGCTTTAGCATTTAACGTATCAGAGAAATTCATCGATAAAATAGAAGCCAGGGTATCTTCTGTAGGCGGCTTGGTTAATGTTGAATTAGCGCCCACCGCTTGCGCCTCTTGAAGGTAACCATCATGATCCTTACCCGTACACATAATAATGGGTAAATCTTGCATATCCGGCATCGCCCGAATCACTTTAGTTGCTTCAAAACCATCCATCTCAGGCATCAAGTGATCCATGAAAACAATTTGCGGCTTAGATTTCTGAATAATATCTAACGCTTCTTTTGCAGATCCTGCCATATCTGCTTCAACACCATGGCGCTGGAGCTTTTTACGAAGTGTAATTCTTGCGAGTTTGGAATCATCAACAATCAACGCAGACTCAATGCCCATGAATGTACCCGTGCTGTTATTTTTATGGATTATCTTTTGTGAATGATTGGAGACTACCTGAGCTATATAGCAAAATAAATGCCCAAGAAGCGGGTTGTGTGAGCAAGATCAATTCTACAAGGGAATTATGTTGGTTACTGAGCAAGAGTACACATAGGGTTATCGTATCCAACAGCCTTTATTCCAAGCCACACTCTACAATATAAGCTTATAAATTAATCATCTTAAAAGCTTCATTTTTTATAATGACTTCTATCATAAAGCAATGATAGCGTAGAAGAAGGTCAACCAATATAAGCAGATAGGATGAAAAACCCAAACGCATTCAAGGCAACTAAGCCTGAATATCATTTTGAGCCCAATCACTTTGAACACTATGCCTGTCTTGCATCGGCGCACCTGGCTAACGAAACCCAAGACAAACAAAACCACACAGATAATTTGTTAGATACGTTGGTAGCGATGGATAATCGATATCTTAGGTTTGAAAACCTTAACAATAAATAACCACATGCCACAAAGAAAAAACCTGCAATGCGCAGGTTTTTTCTTGCCTAGTAATTATTCAAATCGACAAAGAGGATCAGTATTTAAAGGCTGCTCAGTAAAACAAACGGAAAGTGGCCCCATGTTATCCTCACAGACTTCCCCATTACCTAATTCACGTGACTGGAAGTCTAACCCCATAGTTAGCCAAGCCCCAGCTTCATCAGTAGTAAACCAGCGCACCTGACCTTCAACAACTATAGCATTAGCCGTGTAAAGTTCCATCAAGGTTCGATCAGCATCTATCGGGTCTAGTAAGGCTAATATATCAGCTTTTTTCTCCGCTTTATGCTGGGCTGCTAGCAGATCTTTTTGCCCCTCGGAAAGGGTATCTGGAAGTTTTTTTCGATACGCAATCGCAGAGCTCTCAGCGATATCTTCTGCAATCCCTTCTTTATCAAGTAATTGAACCTTATATTGCGGACACCTCAGGTCTGTATAATCCCTGAAATTAATCTGTTCATTAAAGTTATCGGCTAGAAACTCAGCAACTAAATCATCAAAAAACTCTTCGATTCCTTCAGAGTAATACTCTTCTATTTGCTGGCGATAGGTGCCAGAAAATGCATTTGAAATTTTCACTTTTAAATGTAAGTCTTCAGGATCAAGAGGAACACCGTTTACCGCTTTATCTGCTAAAACTGTCCCATCGATTTCTTTTTGCGTTAAATAATTAACTCGATTAATATGAATGACCATCTGCTTATCAAGGCGTTTTTCTGGCTCATCTTCATATAGCGCCTGTGGTGGCTGCGGTGTTTTGACATAGAGTTTCGGCAAACCATTTTCAAACCCAATATTTACCTCAACTGAAAAATCCGCATTCACTGAGAAAATTTGCTCATCATCAGCATTATTTTGCTTAGTCAACACAACATCAACGTCATTAAAATACATCTTAATTGCTGGGGTTATTTGCTCATCAGAAGTACCACCTGAAATTAAACCGCCCAATAAACTATAAGAAAATTGATATTTAGGAACTTTTTCACCAATAAACACTAACTCAGGTGAACGATTCATAGTAAAAGCCAATTGCACATCATCGCCCTCACCAATACTTTGATCAAATGTTCTCACCATTTTACTCAGCGTTTCTATTCTTCTTACAGGGTCAGAACTATTAACAAGAAAGCTTTCGGTTAGCCATGCGGCTAATTCACTCACTTGAAAGTCAGCAGCAATGTATTGGTTGAGCGCATTTAAACTTAAGCTTGCAACCGCATCGATTTGCTTATCGACACCACCTACGTTGATTTTATGCCCCCACTGGAAATGGCTAAACGCATCTGATGCAACAAATGGCGTTAATAAATCTTTGCCTGAGACCACATCATTCACAGAAGAATATTGGGATTCATAGTTACCAGAAAACAACATTCTTCCAGCCCAATTTCTACCAATATCTTTAAAAATACTTTGGAAAGGGTTGAGATCCGTAAACGGATTAATATCTTTAACCTCCACAAAATTGGCTGTCATATTACGCAACACATTGCCATTAGCATAAGACTTTACCACTTGATCGGGCGTATTATCCGTGACGCTCTTTTTAACACCTCCAACATCAGGGAAGCTCATCAACAAACTTTCTGTAATGTCAGGCAAAAACCGATTTAACTGACTTTCCATAACAAAAATTAATCCTTCACTTAATGAAGGGATGTCACCAAGGAACTCCACAAGCCCTGCATCTACAAGACAAATATTGCCGGGGCAGCTGCTATTCATAAGCTTCGGCCTAAAGGTGCTATCGCTTGAAGATAATATTTCACCAATGCGTTGCTGTATCTGATTCCCGTAGCGCATAACATAACCATTACGGTTGGTAATACCCGTAATCAAGCTATCGTTTGATGTTGACACTGTGAAAGTATCTCTGAGTACAAGGTCATTAAATGAAATCGTTGTTTTAAAACTACCAAGATACCTTCCAGGATTCACAATATCAGGATACAAGTTTGCCTCTTGCGTCTCGTAAGCTGCGATATCGATTTTTACATTCAAATCATCAAAGATAATATCAAACACAAATTCTGAATTTTCTTCATCCTTACTAAAACCTAGATTAGTTTTAGCTTCTTTAGTTGGAGGAAGTATTTCAGCAAAGAAGGCACACCTTCTATCTTTAGCTTCGACAGACGTGTTCGTAAAGAAATTGTCACACGCAGCCTTCATATAAGTATTAACCTCATCCGCAAAAGGTTCGGGGATAGAGATGACACTTTCACCCGGTTTGAGTTCAGAAATTGTCCCTTCTCTTAACTCCTTTTGCCCCGGCCCTGTTTCTATTCCAATGGATGGAGCCGCCAAAGCAAAAATATCAACAAAATCATTGACTATGGTATCAATCATCACGTCAACAGGTTTTTTAAAGGCACCAAAAAAACTGCCATTGAGTTGCAGCGCAAAAAATCGATCAAGTTTTTGCCCACTAAAAATAAAACCTTTATTTTGCTTATTGTCTAATTCATCCGTTAATTCGTATCGAATTTCAGGCTTTTCAGCAACGCTGGTACTAAGATCAGGATAAGTTAGCCCAGTAACCTCAATCCTACGGCCATTCTCAGTAATTGAGACTCGATCATTGCTAATGACACGACTATTTCTATCATAAAATGTGATAATGTAATTATTATCCTTATCCAGCTTGAGGCCTGTTTGACTTTTGATTTCAAAGGTTACGTCATAACCATCCCCCGCAGTCATTGGCAATCCCGAGGCATTGGCAGGTATCACATCTGCCACAACCATTTGCACAGGCTGTGCGGTATAAATAAAGCTAACGGATGCTTCTTCACTGTTGTTAAGGCTTTTTAAAGTGATGACATTTTCACCAGGGATAAATGTGGATTGGATTGTTTGCAAGTCCTGAAAAGTAATGACGCCACCCAAGCCAAGGTTTGAAATCATAAAACCACTATCATAGGCTACGCCTCCCGAAGCAATTTTTGTCCCCTGCATTTGTTGCTGTAAATCCTCATAACAGGCAATTGCATCATCAGAATCCAAAGGGGTAGACTCGGTTCCATCAAAAAATCTCACCGGCATTGAGCAATCTGCTTTACGCTGTCGATCTGTAACGTCAATACCATTCACTAGAAGTGCGAAACGTGCTGTGCCTTCATAAATATTATCGCGCTGAACCACTGCTGTATCACTTAGTGTGTAGCTTAACTCTACGCGCGTATTTACTGAATCAATGACGGGTTTTTTATCCGCCTGCTTATCCCACGGGCTGATAATAGAAAGGGATGTTTTTGATTCGACATCTTCTGGCGCTTTACAGCCCACAAAAGCCAACACAGCTGACGCTGTGATAAGTTGATAGATACGATTAAGCAAAGGCATAACAATCCTTTTTGCCGCCTTTTATGACGGCTATTATTATTCTTTAAACTGCTATCTTAGTGTTATTCGTCTGCTTCTTTTAAGCAAACTTCAGGGACACCCTCTTCCGCAACCTCTTGACAAAAAGTGATGTCTAGCAAGCTAAACTCATCATTCTGTGCAGATTTTTCAAGTAACTCACCTTTGAGGATAATACCAGTTTGGTCAGCATCTACAACCACACCATCACCTGAAAGTACCAGCTGGAATGTTTTTGGCTGCGTTAAAATGCTCGACAAATCTCCTGTTACAAGATCACCTACATCCACTTGAACATTGATAGTATCGAGTTGATTAAATAGCTCATCGCCTAATTCACCTACCATTTTTTCAATTTCGGCAGGCAAAACTTGTACTAAAATAATCTTCTCATCGATATCAACTTCATTGCCTCTTAGCTTTTCAAGTAGCTCATACGCTGTTATTAACTCTTTCAGTTCATCTGAGGAATTAATGGCTGAAATATTCCCAATATAAACACCATCCTCTACAGGATTAAGTGCTGGCTTGTTACCTTTAGCAGAGATTTCCAAGAGCATTTCAACATCAATATGCCCCCAAATTGCCGTACTATTATTATAAGAAAGCTCAATATACACATTATCTACATAGAGCATGACTTGATTGTTAGGTAATAATTTTAAAAACGGCTGCGCCTGCGCATCAACTGTTGCTTTTGTTAAATTTTTATCTAACCCATACTGGCTTAAATCCAATGCAGGTTCTTCTTTGTTTATAAACTCACCTGATTGATAAGAAACCATTAACGCTTGGTTTAAGAAATTCTCAGACAGCGCAATCGATAGACCATCTGCATGGTTAATATTTCGAGTGTCGCCTTCTCGTCTAAAGCTTTGTTGGGTTAAGTTCATCATGGCGCCCAACGAGCGTTTAAAAT
>JAPOUS010000139.1 GCA_026708525.1 Cellvibrionales bacterium | reverse complement strand
CACGATGAAACAATACGATGTCTATGGTATCGGCAATGCGCTGGTAGACACAGAAATCAACACGGACGATGCGTTTTTATCCAGCACTCAAATTGAAAAGGGGCTAATGACCTTAGTCGACCTTGAAAAGCAAAATGCTATCATTGAAAAATTAGGCGAAGCTAGCCTTAAATCCAAACGAAGCAGTGGTGGCTCTGCAGCCAACTCCATTATTGCAGTTAGTGAAATGGGCGGGAGCAGCTATTACAGCTGTCAGGTCGCCAAAGATGAAATGGGTGAATTTTACCTGAATGATTTAAATGCAGCCGGCGTTGACTGCGACAATTTTGACAACCTCGACCCAAATGCCGAAGGGATTACGGGCAAATGCCTCGTCATGATCACCCCTGATGCAGAACGTACCATGAATACCTATCTTGGCATCAGTGAAACCCTATCTTCTGCCAATATTAATTTTGATGCCTTAACCCAATCCAAATGGTTTTATACCGAAGGCTATCTTGTCACCTCAGATGCTGCGCGTACCGCGGTTATCACCTGCAAACAAGCTGCTGAAAAAGCGGGGGTTAAAACCGCGATTTCGCTTTCTGACCCAAGCATGGTGGAGTTTTTCAAAGAGGGCTTACTGGAAATGATAGGCACAGGTGTTGATTTACTGTTTGCCAATGAAGAAGAAGCCATAAAATGGACAGGCGAAGAAGACGTTCATCAGGCATTAAGTCAGCTCACGAATATCGCTAAATCCGTCGTCATCACCTTAGGAGCAGAGGGTGCGATTATCTACGACGGCCTTCAAACCTTGACTATAGACCCTGTTAAAGTCAACGCCATAGACACCAATGGCGCAGGCGACGCATTTGCAGGTGCTTTTTTATACGCCATCAACAATGGCTATGATTATCAATCTGCTGGAAAAATCGCCTCGGCCACTGCTGCTAAGGTTGTGAGTCAATATGGCGCAAGACTTAAAAAAGAGCAGTACCAAGCTTTAGCATCTGAGTACGAAGCCGTCGCTTAGACGGTAAACATGCCCTATCTTTTCTAGAAGTTTTCTAAAAGAGGGGCATATTTTTTTACGTTACACCTTACCCTCTTTGCAACAAATCGCGCAGATCAATCACCGCCGCATTGGCTCTTGAAATATAAGATGCCATCACCAACGAGTAATTAGCCAACAAACCAAAGCCTGTGCCATTCATCACCCAAGGGGCCATAACGGTTTGCTGGGTTGCTTCTAGCTCCCGAATAATTTGTGCAAAACTCACATGGGCATTTTTCTTGGCTAACACATCTTTAAAATCGATCTGAATGGCCTTCATTAATTGAATCAACGCCCAGGTAGAGCCACGTGATTCATAAAACACATCATCGACTTTAACCCAAGGCGTTTTTACGTAATCCTCAACATGCGTTGGCGTCGACTGTTTGGCATCAGGGTCAAGTGAAAGCGCGGTATTAAGCTGCTTACGCCCCACGCTCGCCGTTAACCGTTGCGATAAATTACCCAAACGCGATTCAACCAATGACAACCAAAAACTTAAATTATCTGCTCTTGCATAAAACTGAGCATCGCGCGCGGATGGCTCGCCTAAGCGTGCCATATAAGTTCTCAAATTGCTGACACTCTCACGGTATTGATCCTGAGCATCCGGCATGGCCCACGCAGTATGATCAATATTTAAACGTGATTCCGCTTCGCGCAAGTTTGGATCTTCTTTCGATTGCGACTGCGAACGGCTCATATAATCCCGCATGGCACGAAGCATATCCCGTGACTGAATCAAAACACCATACTCCCAGTTTGGCATGTTATCCATCAGTACTCCGGGTACCATAATATCGTTACTGATAAATCCACCGGGTTTTTCCAGCATGGTTTCAATCACTGCAATTAAGGTTGCCGTAGTATAAGAACCAGTAACAATGGGAACATTCAGGCTCTCGGACTCTTTCTCAGTAAGTTTTCTTACATCCAAATTATCCGGCTCTAAACTCCAATAAAAGGCAATACACCATAGCGCTAAACACACACCTAAAAGCGAAAAGCCTGTTATCTTTAACCACTTATTTTTTTTCATCGTTAGTTGCCTACTTGGTATTAATGATGGTGATGGTGGTGATGATTATGTCCATGCCCTTGCGATTGCTGCTGCTCTTTCATAGGGTGCACAACTTCCACTGTCATTGACTGACAGCTGCCATTAAAACACAAGGTCACAGGCACTTTTTGCCCTTCGTAGAGCGGCTCATTCAATGACTCCAGCATCCAATGAGCCCCCCCCTGCTCTAACGTTAGACTACTATGCGCCTTGAGCGTTAGCCCTTTAGCCTCTCGCATTTTCATGACGCCTTTCTCCATCGTCATTTCATGAAGGCTAATTTTCTCAGCAATAGCGGATTTTGCCGAAAATGTTGTGATAGGGTCTGCTTGATGATTTTCAATGATCATGTACATCGCAGCGGCAGACTGAGGCGGTGGAGGTAACAAGATTTTTGCTTTTGAAATAATCACATCCGCTTCTGGCACAACAATGCTTGCGTTGAGTTGAACCGAACTCATACTTAGTAAAGAAACTAGCAAAAAAATTAGGGGAGGCTTGGCATTCATCTTTTTCTTCTTTGATTCATTCTTTTTTGACTCAATGGTATGCGCCTATCATAATCAGAGATTGATTTGAGTAAAAGTGTCTATCGTGTAAGACAGCACCTAAGTCCGTTTTTCGTTTTATCTCGCATCGAGAGTTAACCACAGAGCCGCCTTATGTTGAAACACCCAATCTATTTGTTTTTTTCACTGTTATTGTTGTTTAGCCTTTTAACACAGGCAACAAACCTTACCGACCTGTCACCCACTAACGACCCTTTTGCCAAACAACAAGCGTTTTTAGCCGTTGATGAAGCTTATCACCTGAATATTATCCAGAGTAACGACAAAGGCAATATCAGCTTACTCTGGCAAGCAAAGCCTGCTCATTACCTCTACCGGCATGGCTTTAAAGTTGAATGGATTGATCCTGACACAAACAGCCTACACCATCTCAACCATAAGGATCTGTTATTACCCAAAGGCAAAAAAATGGAAGACCCTTATTTTGGTGAGGTAACCGCCTATTATGACACGGTTGAAATCCCACTGCCTATTAAGCTAACTGACAAACCGATATTCCTTAAAGCCAGCTCACAAGGCTGTGCCGATGCAGGACTGTGCTACCCCATTTACAGTCTTTACTTAAAAATAGAACCTAACGGCGAATTCGTTTTTATCGATGATGATGCTTACCAAGCTGCCAATGGACAAGAGACGAAGCAGACAACTGGAGAGCAAACACAGCATTCATTGCTAACGTTTTTATTTTTTGCCTTTTTAGGCGGATTAATCCTTAATCTAATGCCTTGCGTTCTGCCAGTACTCGGCCTTAAAGCCTTCCAATTAAGCACGCATGGCCAAGCGAGATCTGAAGGCATTGCCTATCTTGCGGGAGTCATCTTAAGCTTTGTACTTATCGCATCGGTGATGCTTGGGCTTCGAGGCGCAGGCCATCAAATTGGCTGGGGATTTCAACTACAACAGCCGGGCTTTATTTTGGCCCTCGTGTATTTATTTTTTGTATTGGGGTTAAGTCTGTCAGGTTTTTTTCATCTCGGGGCAAGACTCATGGGTATCGGCCAAGACTACTCCAGCCAAAAAGGGGTTAGCGGCAGTTTTTTTACCGGTGTCTTGGCGGTGATTGTTGCAAGCCCCTGCACAGCTCCTTTTATGGGCGTCGCCTTAGGAGCCGCCAGCACACAACCTTGGTACATCGCTATCAGCGTCTTTGTGGCGCTGGGTATCGGCATGGCACTGCCGTTAACCATCATCAGCTTTTTTCCTGCACTTTCAAAGCTTCTGCCAAAACCTGGCGCATGGATGGAACGTTTAAAAGAATTTTTTGCTTTTCCGCTATATTTCACTGCCATTTGGCTTTTATGGGTGCTAGGTAAACAGGCAGGCATTGATGCTGTGATTATGGCATGCATTGGTTGTGTATTGATTGTATTTACGCTTTGGCTGATGCAATCCAATGGAAAACTCAGTCGATTTTTAGCGATCCTAAGCCTTATTGCCGTGCTTGGCTCATTCGCCACCCTCTCTTGGTTAAATAATCGCGCCTCAACCGTTGAATTCGTTGCTTTCGATAAAAACAGGCTTCATGAGCTTACAGCCAATCATACACCCGTATTTCTTGAATTCACCGCCGATTGGTGCATCACCTGCAAAACCAATGAAGCCACTACCCTTCATACCATTGAGATTCAATCCGCGTTTAAAGAAGCAGGCATTATTTACATGGTTGGCGACTGGACAAATGAAGATCCAAAAATTACCGCGTTTTTAAACCAGCACGGTCGAAATGGTGTACCTTTGTATCTTTTCTACTCAGGCAAAGAGGGTGAAACACCTCACATCTTGCCACAACTCCTCACCAAGAGCATTGTTTTAGATGCCATCAATGACGACAGAAGCAAATAAAGTAAGTATTCACTTACTTTATTTAAATTGAATTTTCTCTTGCATTTACTGTCAATTTAAGTATTTTTGAAAGACGTTTTAGCACTTATTCTTGTAATTCTAGGTGCTTCTGCAAGAAAAATTGTAAAGCGCATAACGAAAAGGCATTCAATTATGTCGTGATTTTTCTTAAACGTGCACGAAAGTATTTAAAATGAAAGGATAAAACATGTCATCAACCTCGCTACCTAAGATTCTCGTTTTGAATGGCCCAAACCTGAACCTGCTAGGTAAGCGCGAGCCTGAAATTTACGGCAAAAAAACCTTGGATGACGTCATCACTGAACTTAAAGCCAAAAAACTCGCAGAGATATTCCACTGCCAAAGCAATCATGAAGGGGCGCTGGTCGATCGCATTCATGACGCAATGAGTGAAAAAATTGACTTCATTCTCATTAACCCCGGTGCATTT
>JAPOUS010000075.1 GCA_026708525.1 Cellvibrionales bacterium | reverse complement strand
ATCACCACGCAAATATTTCAAGCGCTTTTCGCCAAGTTGATCCGTTGTACCATCAGGTGCGGCTGACAGGTCTGTCCTTATAGGGTTATTTGCAGATAAATCTTCCCAACGGAAAGGTATGGGCTGATGAGCTATAGGGTCATAACTCACAACCACTCTTTCGTTTTCAGATAAAAAGGTATCAGGTTCTGAGGTGGTCCAATGCGCATGCGCCTCATCACCTAAATTAACTCGACCTATTTGTCTAAAAATGGGGTAGTTGCCCAAGGTGCCAGTCCAATTTGAAGCATCAAAACGTGATTGAAAAAGTGAGCCATTGGCATTACGCACTAAGTTAACGCCAATACCAGAGGATGAAGCATTTCCACCTTCAATGGTATTGAGTATCTCAGTAAAAACACTTTGAAGCTGGGCACCACTATTCGCATTAAAATATTTACCACCACCAACACGAGCAGCTGCCTTCATAGCACCGACCACCCCACCTGTTTCGCTAGCATCAAAACTTGCGAAGCCAATCAAGTAGGTGCGCACATTATTTTTATAGCGATGCAACTTGCCATCATTTGATACCAAATTATCGTCAGACTTTTCTTCTAATTCTTCCTCTAGTATTTGGTAGATAGTTCGAGCGTCATCAACCGGTGAGGTAGTCAGCATATCGGTACAATTATTCATACCCACACCATATAAGTCATTTAACTCATCCAAAAAGCTTGGGTCGCACAAATCTGGTCGCAGATCCATATCCCATAAAGCACCTGCTATATTCACCAAGTTATTAAATTTAGTCTCTCCTGAGCCTGTGTAGGCTTCATATGTTTGCGTAAAGGTTTGATGTGTTGAGTCCCTAGTTGGCTCTCCGTCCGTTAATACAATCGCAAAATTGCGTTGGCACCAACCTTTAATTGCCATATTTTGGCTTTTTTCATGGTCATTAGCACCAGAGGAGTTATAGGTTGGCAAGGTAACATCAGACTTGAGGTGCTCGGTAGTAAAAATAGCGTTTAACGCTTTTTGCTGTGGGGCATTTTTTGGGGTAGGTACATGCTCATAACCGACATCACCATAATCGGTGTTCATCACAAAGCCTGTTGATGAGGTAACTATCGGTGAACTTGGCGTGTTAAACGCAAAGTAATGGCCTAATGCTGCCATACTCTCTGATAATGGGGTACTGCCATCAGAGACAATCGATGCAATACTTCCCCGAAAGTCTTGCTGTCGTGCGCCATAATCTGATCTATTTGAATCCAGCAAGGTCATCGATCGGAGTAATATGCCACCTTCGTTAGTAGAGCTTGAGCCGTAACCACTGCGATGAAACCGCATCAACCCCACATTAAATCCATCAATTCGATTAATTAGACTACTCGCTTCACGCTTAACCATGAATTCACGAGAACTTACGCAAGTTTTGGTTGCTGGTGTAGTCAACGCTGTACAGCCAGCATACCAGCGGTCTGCCCATTTTACGTAGTAGCCCTGAGTTGCGTGAATCTCTTCAAACCCATACTTCCCTTCACTATATTGGAAGTTACCGTTTTGACTGGGGTATGTTCCTAAATTCAAATTTGCCCGGCTAGGACACCACCCATCGATGTAACCGTCATTATTTCCATCAAGTTTTGAACATTCCAACGCATAATCACAAGAATAACTACTCTGGCATTCCTGAACCAAATCAAATGTCATCGAACCTGAAGAATCCTGCAACAACATAAGATTCGACGGTATTTGATTTGGTAAATCCAAAGGGATCTGCGAAATTATACCCGGCGCCCCAAAAGCATTGAGTGACAAACAAGCAAACACTAAACTCATTATTTTCTTCATTGTATTAGCCCTCCTCCTCTGGAAGTACGTCGAGTGGCCGTTGGTAAAAAGCCTCAATAATTCGCATACCTGAACCATCCGAGTTTGTCCCCATCCCTACAATACGAAACATAACCAACCGTTCGACAAAAGCTGCACCACCTGTACCTGCACCACCTGTACCTGCACCACCTGCACCTGAATCTCCTGCCATGGGCCGATCGCCAAACTGAGGAGATCGCAATAATTTTTCGTCTCCAGGAGAGCCTAAGCTAGATCCATCACCACCATCAATCACACCGTTATATACAATAAAATACGCCCCGACTTGAGATTCAACAGAATCCACTTCATTGCCAAGGACCTTGATATTCGGATTCCCATTAAACCAAAGTGATTTATTCCCAACATCAAACCTTGGATCAGATAGTGAGTAAATGTTAGGCATCTCTAATTCATTCTCAAACGCTTCAATATCTGCGATCGCTCGATGCACTGCGGACTCTGCCAAGGTCAATGCACGATTATTATCACTGTTACTGGTGGTCATTTTCGATTGCAGTATCGACAAATTAGACGTTGATAGTCCATAAAGCGTTAGAACAATAAGTAAAACCAAGGAGACTAACAATACAGCACCTTGCTGTTTTCTTCTTGAATGATAAGAATAGTTTCTCATGATTTATTCCTTAATTTTGCGGAAAACCCTACCAGCCTGCGCAAGCGTTTATCACCATAAACATCTCCTGATGTTTTTCCAGATTCAGGCCCTGCAAAAGCAATTTGACTCTCAGTTTGATCGCTACGTACCACAAGATTTAGCATCAACATAGAAGGCGGGAGTAGAGCACCCCTGCTAATTGAGCTACCAGAAAAACCGACTCCGCCTTGTTGTTCTTGTTCATAGGTGACTTGCAAATCATCTACACCAGCTAAAAACTCCTGGGATGGCTGGTTATTGACCTTTCTAAAAAGTGACAAACGCTCTTCTTTCTGACTTGACGTAACGCTTTGAGAGATGAAATAACTGACCGCCTCAATACGATAAAACGACGTTGCCATTAGCTGCTGACCATCAATGGCATATGTGCCATAAACCGGTTTATTAACCGTGAGTAACTGGTTTTTACCAACAGAAACAACATCAAGCACCTCGAATATTTCGGATTGAATTTGTCCTGTACAGCTTCGTATGAGTAGGTAATCTCCGCGACTGAATTCACGACCTGTAATAGTTACACTGTGTGATGCAGCATTCGAGGATGAATGAGCAATCAACTGTTGTGTAAAACCCGTAGCTCGAGAGAGTGTTAACACATCTGTCCCTTCTTCAACTGTGCGATTATCGTTAGCTGAATGAAAATCTACTAAACTGGAAATTTTTTGATCTGCGACAATATTGTCTTGTAATAGGACCCCATCAAATGCAATTAAATCAAACTGTGGGTTAGTTACATTAGGGTTAGCCCCCGATGGAACAGGCTCTTTAGAGCCAAAGATAGCGTCACCATCATAATCTTGTAGCCTTATCTTACAGCCTAAATTATCAGCCAAATGAATATCTTTAGTGATAATTGCTCTAGCAATACGTGTGGTATCTTGAATATAAGAGTCTGATATTACTAAGTTATAAGAGCGAAAATTCGCATCAAACACCTGAAACGCGCCAAGCAACAAGAAGCTACTAAGCCCAATAGCCACCATTAACTCAACTAAGGTAAATCCCTTCATCATAAGCTGCTTCATAGCACCACCTTCAGGCTATGTTGTTTCGCTTCAACATCGTTTGACTTCGTAAAAAAATTGCCGGATTCCTGCCAAGTTAATTGCAATGTGTAAACTTTAACTTGATATGGAACTTCTCGCGTAGATACCGTGCCATCCTGATTAAAAACAGGGCTGCCATTTTCGTCTGTGATTGGCTCTGTAATGGTATAGGTTGTTAAAGGCTCACTAGTTATATTAAGGCTGGGACTTTCAAAGTTGTCATACATACGATTCTCAATCGTTTTTATCATAAATGTTGCTGCTTCTTCTGCCGAGCACTGAATGGGGCAGCCTGGATCTTGTACACCTTCTATAAGACCCTCTCGTTCAAACTGACTAACAACCCCTTTATGGTGCCACATAGCTTCAGCCAATTCGTGTAGATACGTGTTTGCCTGATTGGTTTTTAACGAGACTTCCATATTTCTTAAACTCATAAACTGAAGACTTGCTAAACCTAAAAGCCCAACAGCCATAATAAAAATCGCTATGGCAACCTCTAGTAGAGCAACACCTTTTTGATGCTTTGCTAACCTCATTACGCACCTCCTGAACAATCGAGTTTTTCTTCCGTCACCTGCACCAATCCTGAAGGCAGAATTCCAAGCGTTCGCCCTTCTACAGGCATCGACTGATTTTCAGGACACACATTGACATCATACGAATCCAAACCTGTTACCATGCCGCTGTTTTCAAAACTGAGAAAGATAAGTGGCGAATCGCCTCCTGATTGCCTAAGAACAATCTCACAATCCATTGAGTCACGTTGACGTAATAATTGCTCGTTATTCCCTACAGCCACATCGTTATTTTCATCAACCCAAATTGAATAGCCATTTTCCCAATCCACACCACCTGTTAACGTGACGAGCTTGACATTTTTATTTAATGTTCGCGCTTGATCCTGCGCAAATCGAAGGTCGGTTTGCAATGTAATACTACAGGTTCGTATTTCAGAGCGCGCCACAAAATCTGTAAAAGCGGGCGCTGCCATTGCGATAATAATGGATAAAATAGCGATAGCGACAAGCAATTCAATCAGCGTAAACCCCTGATTTTTTTTACCTTGCCGTTTCATACTTAGAAAGTGCCTAGGATGAACATCCACAATTCAGCCTCCTTTCAATTTGTTATCATTTTTATTCGAATAAGGGTGTTTGCTAATGGTGATTTTTTATCGTTATAGCCACCAACAACAAAGCAAAACGTTTTGATAAGGTAATACTAACGAGGTAATTCAAGAAACCAATAGAGAACGGATAAGTGGCTGTTTTTCTGTGATAAGTGGTTATCTAGGTAAGAAAAAAGGCATACTAGTTCACAATTACCTTCGGCCAATCGTTACACGCAGATTAAAAATCTCATACAGGCCAAGATAATAATGATTAACGGGTTAATTC
>JAPOUS010000013.1 GCA_026708525.1 Cellvibrionales bacterium | reverse complement strand
TCGCCAGCCCCATGTTTGTTTATGATCCAAAAAAGGTTCAGGCTGATCAAATTGCAAAAAGTCGTCTCCTTCATCAAATATACCGTTTGAATTTTTATCAATAAAGTTTTCTTCGCCTTTTACAATACCCATGATGGTAACATACCCATCTGGCACATTATTCATATTTGGATGCCACTCAACACGACATACACCTTTTTCAGTTCGGCATTCCCCTATTAATTCCCCAATAGCTCCTACATTGGGTTGAGACGGCTGACTTCCTTCGACATAAAGTTGTACCAAGGTATTATCTAATACAGGCTTGCCATACCGGTCGTTAACTGTCGCTATGACAGTAAGGGGAGTTACTTGACCTTCACTTCTATCAAGTGAAAGGGGGGCATATCGATTCAGCTGTAGATTAAAATTACCCTGAGATGCCACTCCTCGAATAACTGAGATTGGCTCTGATGACCCAGGAAATTCTGCATCTGGATGTTCAGCCTTTACAACAATTTGCGCTGGGAAATAACCCGCTCTAACCTGAACTGTGACTAAGCCTGAATCATTGGAAACAACAGTATCATCAAGCAATTCGGGCGCACCTTGAACACCTTCAAAACTAAAGGTTATTTCTTGATTGATAACTCTCGCTCCTCTCGTTCCAATCACTTCAAAAGTTACATCAGCAACATTATCGCCATTCACTCCTTTAGTAACTAATTGCTCATGTGAATTACTCACCCAGACTATTCGATCAACTTGATCAGGATTAACAGTCACAACAACAGTAGCTCTCCCTGCCGATATCCCATCAAAAGTGCCTTGTACGGTGATAGTATCCAGTCCTACACAACCATTACTTTTATATGTAGCCGATACTAACCCTTCACTTGATACAAATTCGCTTTGCTCCTGACCAAGATCATCCAGCATATTGGACTGACCTTTACTCAAACATTCCGACGAAAAACTCACATTCGCTTCACCCGCGCTTAACGCTGCCCCTGCATTATTAGCATCTATAAAGGTGACCAGTATTTGAGCAGGCTCGCCAGCTTCTAACACATCCTTTTCAATCTCAGCAACAATCACAGGAGAGATCTCATCAACAGGAGGGGGTACAGGCTCAGGCCCTGGCAGAATATTATCGTCCGTACTTGTATTTAAAGACCCACTACATCCAGAAAGAACGAGTGTAAACATCAAGCAAAACAGCGTTAACCATTTTCGCCTGATAGCAAGATTGGAATATGTCATGGTGGAGAAACCCTTAGAACGTTGGCAATCTTTTAATTATTTTCCCAAGCTTCGGAGTATAAGGAGAAGATCTTTTTAATTTCAAGCCGATTTCCTTGCCCTACGCTGATTTTTATAAACCAGTAGTCATAGTTGGTAAACAGGTTCCATTTTTGTCTATTGTTGCCACGCCACTTACTCGATCAATTTTCAGACAGATGCAATTTTTTGTCTATAATAATCAACGCATCAGAGATTTTTGCCGTTCGATACGGTGGTTTTTTTTCAACTTTGTTACACTTTATGCGCATGGCTGTCTTGATATCAAAAAAAAAGGCTATTCCTTTACTCTTTTTTGTCAGCTATTTAGCAGCAATAGCTAAAGCAGAAGATTCATTACCACCCTACACAGGCCTAGCTATTGGCGTTATTAAATCTACCGATCAAACACTTGGGTTTTTTAATTCAATACTATCAATGCATTTATCTGCACTGCCACTGGGTGATCAAGTGTACCCTGGTATTCCGTTTGACTTCTCCATTGACAGTGATAGCTTGTTACATAAATCGTCAAACCTTGAAAAGGCAAAACTTTCACAGCCTGTCATCGTAACCTATCAGATAAACTCACCTCTTATGCGATTTCGAGCATTTAGCCTTATGCACCGCGTTAAGTTGGTAGATATACAGAGACAAAATGCCACTAAAGCGCTTTCTCCCTGGTATGACAAACACTTCGAAAAACCTGAAACTACTATGAAGGCCTCGGGGTATCTTCTGCGCTGGTATCAACAAGGGGCGTTTGATCATCTGTGCAGCATATCAATCCATTTAGGGGGGGATAAAAACACCAGCAAAACCTTTCACTCAGAAAGCTTAATCGGGTTTGACCAACAAGGCAGAATACAAGAAGATATCGTTGCAAAGACCATCAACGCAGCAAAACAGAACGTTGCACATTTTAATATTACCTCAAAAGAGGGATGTTTAGTCGCCAAGGATTACCTAGTGGCAGGAAAAATCGTTGAAATTGGCTTCGCTAGGCACTATTTTCACTTATTTGAAGCCTACAAACATACGATACACAGCCTAAAATTCCAAATACCGACAAATTCCGAAATAGCAGAAAGGTAAACTGTAATTAAGGGGGATCTCTAATAATTGATTTTGAAGTTCTGCGCTGAATGTTAAGGTTTTCGGCAAGGCGAAGGTTGCCGTTAATGTTAGACACCTTAACAAAGCTCTCAACGCCACTGAAAGCCTTGAAATTAGTGCCCGAAGGGGCAGTCATGAAAAATCCGCCATCCCTTTTAATTGACAGGCTTATTTAAAAAACAAGATCAATCGCTTTATTGACAGAAGCCAAAAGCAATTTTTAGAGACGCCCTTAATCCACACCCTGCTCTATAGCAAGCAGATTCGCTTTGGTATCCAAACCCGCGGCAAACCCTCGAAGCTGGCCATTCTTACCAATCACTCGATGGCAAGGAATAATAATACCTAAAGGGTTCTTACCAATGGCTGTACCCACTGCACGAATGGCTTTAGGACGGTTAATTTGTTCAGCAACCCATTGGTAGCTGACGGTTCGACCATAGGGAATGGTTTGCAGTGTTTTCCAAACGGCTTGTTGAAATTCTGTCCCCTCAAGTAAGAGGGGGAAGTCGAATACAGGTTGCTGACCTTCGCAGTATGCCAGAAGGGCTGTTTTTATAGAAACTGCGAGTGTCGATGCTGGCGCTTGCTCGATAAACTTTTGCTCTTCTGGGATAAAATAGCAACTGAAAAGCAAGCCATCTATCAAGGTAACTTCCATCCCCCCTAATGGGGATTGAAAAGAAAAACGTTCATTGGACATGCGATACACCCAGAAGCCAAAATACTAAGCCTATCAAACTTAGGATTCAATAAAACCCATTTTTTTTGCAGCCAGAATGGCTTGATCAAAGGTTTCAACTTCAAATTTATCCTGTATATTCTCCCTTGCACGCTCAATATAAGAAACACTCGTATCCAAAAGATCAGCAGACTCCGCTATGGTTTTACCAAGCACCGCATAGATAAAAACTTCTTTTTCATCTTTGCTCAATGACGTAATACTCTGTCGATCAATCTTTAAGAATAAATCATGAAGTAAACAAGCTAACTCATCCATGTCGGGCATCGCTTCATGCAAATGCACATCTTCTGCAAAGCCTAGTGAACAAAGTGTTTTCTGGCCTTGAATTTCTTGCATGGCAACAAGGCCTATCTCAGAGGCGTTACAAGTTACAAAATCAGACATATTCGCCTTTTCTCGCTTGAACAAGTCTTGCCAACTTTGACAGTTAATCGATTTTTTAATCCCTTTAAGACGAGGGTCTGTTTTGTACGCCCCAGTTTCAATCAGAGCAGTTAACCAATAGCTTTGAATACCTGAGGTTAGGGTTGCATGCATGCCCGGTAGTAAATCATCCTGCTCATCTAAGCGCAAAATTAATAAGGTTTCCGAGCTATAGCATTCAACAATTTTCTCTACTAACTGATCCATAGAAGCTAGGCCATGCTCAACCTCTTTCGCCATAGCAGACAGACGAGATAACTTACTACTTCTTGAAGACATTTTCGCCACCTTCAACAATCAATGATAAATTAGCAGTCCATTGCTCTTATATGAATTTTACCTACCCTTTGAGTAATACCGATCGTTTCTAATAGGTCAAAGTGAAATATTTACAAAATGGCCTTATGTTAAAATTCAAAACTACCCATAATTTCAATAAGTTAGATATTCAATCATTCTAACATACTAACTTAGCTTTAATACAAGATTAAGAAACAAAGAAAAATTAATTATTAAGAATTACACTTTAGGACAGGTTTTATAAAAGGATAATTATTTTGGAATAGCAAAGAATTGAAGATGCTGTGAAAATTAGACAAGGGAATGAGAACCATTCCCTTTTATTTGCGCCATTAGCGCGGATTTTTATCTATCGACGCCCCATTTTACGTAAATTACCCGGTGTATAAAAATCTTCACCTTTAATTTGCATAGCATAATTGGTGGGTCGCGTTTCATTCGTTAGACGAATACCAACGTAAGCGCCCGCTTGTAAATCATAGTTAATTTGAGCTCGGGCAATGTATCCCTGAAGATAAAAGTCATACAAGCTATGATTGAAGCTTGTACGGTATAACTCCCCTCGTCCATCATACATATCTGCTGCGACCACTAACCAGCTATCCTCAGCGACATAAAAGCGTCGTTTGGCATAAATATGTCGCTGGCCTTTTTTCAAGGTGGCTTCAACTACCCATACTCTATGCAATTCATAGCGCATATGCTCGGGATTAACATGCTTGGGCGTCATTAACTGATCATAAGACAGTGATTTACTATCGAAGGCATAATTGTGGTAAGGAATATAGACTTCTTTTTTACCTATTAAGGCCCAGTCATAGCGATCCATTGCACCATTAAAACCCATGCTATCATCTGCTGTCATTAATCCACCAGGGCCTATTGGCGTATCATATCCAGCATTTGGTGCACGCTTGACACGTTTGGCGCCTGGAATATACACCCATGCCTTACGATCGTGGGTAAACTGATCGATTGGCTCATGCACGATGACCATTTCACCTTTTTTACGCTTAGGTTCAACTACCTCATAAAAAACAAAAGCGGCGACATCGCCAATCTGCTCAGAGGTTTTACCTACAGGATTGTGCTCATAGGCCAAAGGGGATTCAACTAACAACTTGGTACGAAAACGCTGCTGCTTCCCATCAGAGAATACA
>JAPOUS010000154.1 GCA_026708525.1 Cellvibrionales bacterium | reverse complement strand
TATTTTTTGAGTTCGATGATTATACCAGAATCAGCCTATTTTTAGAGGTGCCCTTTAATCTATTACCTAAAGATGTAATACACTTATTCAATCAAGAACAAAAGAAACGCAACCATGATCAACGAATGCGAAAACTTGATGAACAAATGCAACAATTCAAAGCCAAGGAAAGAGAATTATCTGATGATGAGTTAGATGAATTACAAAAATGGCGAAAGCAAAATAATGCTAAAGCGCTTGAAGAAATGCAGTCGTATAAAATCAAACACAGCAAAGCATCCAATGTTGGTACTTATAAACAAAAATTGCAGAACGCGCAAAGTGTTGCAAAACAAGGTACTGTTAATTCCCCTTTGACAGTACAGCCAAAACGATAACCTCGCCTCTACTCATTAAAGCATCCATTTCGATACAGTACTGAAACCCGTACTATTTAGGTATTAATTTTTAAGCCCTAAAACGCCGTAATTACTTAAAGCAGTAACGCGGAACAGTAACTAACAAAAAAATAAGAGGTTTCAGTACTGTGAGTAACATGAACAAATCCAGAATGATATATGGTTACATGAGAGCCAGCACTAAAGAGCAAGATTCACTTCGAAGTGAGCAAGATCTGTTAGCTTTTGCTAAACAAAACAATTTTAGATACGCAATGCTTCTGAACGAAAACATCTCAGGCGCGACAATTGACCGACCTGAACTTAACAAAATTATTCAATATGCCGAATCTGGTGATTGCATCGTTATAGAAAAGCTTGATCGTTTAAGTCGGTTGCCGTACGAACTATGGAAAGTTCTCAGAAACAGAATCGAGCAAAAAGGTGTTTACATTGTTGTGCTTGATCAACCAATGACACATGGATTTATTCACGGGGATGATCAAACAGGCATGATGAAAGTACTCACGGACTTTATGATTAGCCTAGCTGCTCAAATGGCTCGTGACGATTATGAAACTAGACGTTACAGGGTTGCCCAAGGATTAGCTAAAGCAAAAGCTCAAGGTGTGCGAATTGGTCGCAAACCAAACATCAAGAAATTGGAGTATGTGAAAAAACTGTTACTGCAAAACTACACTTGGGCTGAGATACGCAAGGAAGCTAGATGCGGCCAAGATATGATCCGTAAGGCAAGAGCAGAATTAAATAACAATCAAGGGTAATCATAATCATGATACTTAGGAGAATGTATGACCAACGAAAAAATTAACAAGCTAAAACCAAGAACTTCGAAAGACAACGACTTCATACTTCCGCATTTGAAACTACTTCCAGACGTTATACCAAAGGGAAATTCAAATCTAAAAGAAAAAGAAGAAGAATACTGTCACCTCGTAGTTTCAGAGCCACATTTAAGCCCGCTGGATATTTATAGGAGGCTATGGCCTGAGAAAAACAACCCTAAACAATCTCATTACCAATTCAGAAATGGTAAGAAAGTCAAAGCACGTATTGATTTTTTAACAAAAGAATACCTACAACAGAATTTAGATAACATCTTGCCTATGCTGACACATGCAGCTAACTCATTACATGAACAATCAAAAGATGCAAAGTCAGGAAAGTTCACTGATTACAAAAGTTATGATATGTTTCTTCGGACTGTTAACATGATTGCAAAAATTAAAGGTTGGTACAACCATCCCAAGAAGGCCGAAATCATCACTCAATCTTGTTCCAACTGCGGCTCTAAGATAGATTTATCCGGCAAGGTAACATTGGACAGAAGAAAAAAGGATTGCGTTATTTGAAGTAAATCTTAGGCTAACATCAACAGAAATCGGCCATAGCAGAACTTATGTATCAAGTCACAAGAAGTATTTACCTCACAAGATTTACAACCACAGAAAATAGCTGCAACCCATTCAGATTAAAATGCTTTATTGGCAACAGTAAAAATTCAGTGCAAAAATTTTTATTTCGTGTGGGTTGCGTCATTCTCTAGCAATCTGACAAATCGAACCGTCACAGAAATTGAGTATATTTCGTGCCTAAATGCAGCTCAAGCCTATTAACTGCTTTTTCCACAATGTTATTTGCGACGCGACAGACAACACAATCTAACGTTTTTAATATATCTCAAATTTATCTTTAAAAAATACATTTTCTTCATACTGGTACATTTATTAACCTTAGCAGAAAATGTATTATTTTATTTCGTTATCTGACCAAAGGTAGAATTATCTACCTATCGGATATTTAATAAGTTTAAGAAAGTGGCTACTTATCATCTGAATTTTCTTCATCTCCCGAATTTTTATCCGAAAGGATATTAATTTTTTCAATCAGTTTTTTTATTGTTTTTTCTGGAAACCTTGCCGAGGACAAATTACTTAAATCTTGCCAACAAACAATAGCAATGCCCATTAAAACACTACCAATAATCCTAGCTGCAAACAATAACATCTCAGAAGTAGGAAACAAACTCCATAAAAATATACAAGCACCAGAAGCCATGCAGATACAAAAAATGGCATACATCAGTGTGGATGAGATATCATGGGTGATATATTTATACGAATCTTCTCCTGAATAATTCTGTATTGTTTTTACTTTTTGTTTAAGCTTTTGAGCTTTTTTGCTTATCTTCCGTTGCTGCTTTAGCTCAGCATTAATTTTTCTTTCTGTTTTAGTTCCGTACCACCATGCAAGAAAAATACTTAAAAGACAACAAACCCCTTGGAACAGATCATTTGATAGTAGAGCAAAAATTAAATTCACGATAACACCATATTTTGATTAGTTATTTATAGTTATAGACTTGGTAGACTGTTTTTGGTTATTTTGCTGAATATCTACATCTATATTTGTGATAAGAATCTCAATATGTATTAATTACAAACTGTATTAATTCCAAAAAGCAATACACGGAACCATCTTAATAATCAATAGACTGGACCGCCTCATTCAGCGCCACCAACGATTCCCTCTTCCGATAAACTTTGAATGTCGTTTCTTTAACCGTATGCCCAAGCACACGACTTATCACAACTGGATTAACTTCGTGACTTATCGCACTGGCACATGTTGACCTTAAACTGTGGAAGCTTTCAGCTCTAGACTTTTTAATTCCAAGCTCAGTTAGCAACGCATTAAATGACTTTGATACATGGCCTGACGATACACGTTTAAACGGCATTCGCGGGATTATATCGTTACAAGAAGTATGTACTGGAACATTTCTATTCGACTGTTCGTTTTTAACCTTCGCATCAGCAAGCTGAAAGTAATCAATACCAGTTTCTTCATCATGCTTGACTTCCAATTGCTTTATTTCTCTTAGTCGAAACCCATGATACAAACCAACTCGTACATAATCCTGAACTGTTTGATCAAGGGAATTAAGGTTTTTAAGTACTAATTTAACTTCGTCGTTAGTAAAAGGCCTGTAGCTGGTTTCATCCTTCTTGATTTGGATGTTTTTAAGCTTATATACAACATCGTAGCTCTGCTCAGTGTGATACAGCATTTGCTTAACGCGATCCAAGTGCATTTTGGCAGAAGTCTTACCAATCACATCATCATCTTCAACTTCCAACTCGAAGATTTGTTTAAGGTCAAGATGCTTATATTTAGGATCTTGGTTAACTCGCTTAGGCCATAGCAAAATAGCCTCTTTAAATCTCAATACATCGTCACGAGTAACAGTATCTATCGGTTTGTCATGAACAAGATTGATCAATATCTCCCACGTTAAGTTATAGGTCGGCCAAGGAGTATTATCGTTCCATTCACCCTGATCAATCTTATACTGCTTGAATTCTTCGATTGCTTTGCTTAGCATAGGAAATTGCTGTTCGTTCAGCTTGCCAAGTTCAGACTGTACAGCTTGCATAACTGATGGATCATGTTCTGCTTGTTGGATGTATTTAAGGAAGTAAGCTTTAGGTCGAATTTGTTTAAGGGTCTGCCCTGCTTCGTCTAATGCTTGCTGAGCATAATCAACATCGGTGCTGATGCGAATTAAACGGTCTGCTTGTAGCTTAGTAAACCGTTGGACTTTGTTACGTAACAGAACTTCGTTGCCTGTGCGTTTATACTCGCCAATAGCTCGTTTGAAGTACTGATTGATTATTTGAGCCTTGAACATTGCCTCTGATTTCAAAGTGCAATCAAGCTTAATAACGGTCGACCCCTTCCCGACAATTTCCTTTATCTTGCCTTTGTAAATCTTACGATAGTGGTAGCTGTTAGCTTTCAAGACAATCATTTTCATTAGACACCTACTGGAAAAAAGCGTTCCGAATTAAGGTGTTCCAATGAGTCGATTTTAAGCTAAAGTCGCGTAATTAAGGGCTTTGTTATATAAACGCTTGTTATGAATCTGTTGCTTCTAAGTACCTACATTTTGGAAATGAAGTACACGCTAAAAATTTATTACCAGCATTTTTACCTTTTTTGGCAGTTCTTACAACCATTTTTGATTGACATTTAGGACAATCCTTAACATCAGCCTTTAGTTTGGTCTGTGCCTTAGGTGATTTAGCTACATCAGCCGATTTTGCCACGGCAACAGTCTGCACCGTTTCTTGAGATAGCTCCTTAGGCAGTAATTCTTGTATTTCTGATACTTTATAAGCTCTCTTTACATCCACAGAAATCATCTGCAAACCAGCTGCATCACATATACCATTCAGAAATTCATCTCTTTTTCTTCTGCTCTCTTTTTTATGACTTTTATCATTAAGCTCTATAACACAAACCACTGACAAGTCATCATTCCTGCATAAAACATAGTCGAAATGTTTAGCTGATATTTTATTAAAAGCTTTTTGCCATACTCCCTTTGCTTGACCTTTCACCGGCGTTAATACATCAGCTACCCGAACCTTACCAAAAATCTGATAATCTTCTTTTACTGCTAACTTTAGGGCTCCTAAAAATGATCTTTCTGCTGGAGTAAAAAGGTTTTGAATCTTTTCATAGTTATATTCTGATTCATTTTGCTTCTTTGGAACTAATGAAATAGCTACGAATACTAAGATAATCACAGCCATGCATATTAATATGATCCATGTCATATGGTACTCCTTGATTCATAACGCTTAGATCACAGGAAAAACATAGCTCAAATTTTTTTTCTTATAGCAGCAA
>JAPOUS010000333.1 GCA_026708525.1 Cellvibrionales bacterium | reverse complement strand
CCTCGTTCTTCTTTTGAGGCGAAAAAACAAGATGACTCATTGACGGTATTTGAAAATGCCTTATTAGGGACAAAAGGTCACCCTTACCCGGAGAGTAATAAAGCGCATTATCATTTTTTATATAAAGATGCAGGTATTCCTATTGATGATGCCTTTACTCAAGGTGATCGCCTATTTTCATTGTGTTGGCCCTATCTTAGTGAAATTGATCAGGAGCCCAATGCATGAAGCCGCTTAATTTTCATACTTTACCGCTCCAAGGGCGCATATTAATTGAAGCCAGTGCAGGTACAGGTAAAACCTATTCGATTAGTCATATTGTTTTACGATTGATTCTTGAAGATCAACCCCAATTACAAGAATCGCCATTAACGATTCAGGATATTCTGGTGGTGACCTTTACAAAGGCGGCGACGAAAGAATTACGTGAACGCATAAGGCGACTATTGCATGAAGCGCAAAGCTACCTTGAAGCAACGGGTGAAAATCAAGAGAGTGTTGATGAGAATTTACGGTTGCTGGTAACCAATGCACTGAATCAACAACCCAAAGACATATTGTTGCACAGACTCTCCGTGGCCATATTGCACATTGACGAAGCGCCTGTTTTTACCATTCATGGCTTATGTGAACGCCTGCTTCGCCAGCATGGGTTATTACTCAGAACGCCGGTTAATTTGTCATTACTTGAAAATGATACGGATTTTTTGCAAAAGCAGGTCGATGATTTTTGGCGGGCTTACGCGTATCGCTGTAGTGAGGCTGAAGCGGCATTAGTGCATAAGTGTTGGCAAAGCCCTGAGCACTTATTATATCAACTGCGTGCATTTTTGGATGAAGATCTTATAGAGGATGCGAACGCAAAGGATTTTAGTAGCACCCTTAATCAGATTGATCATCTGTATGAGCAGGCGAAACGCTTATTTTTGGACGTGGTTGATGAGTTGCCTGATATATTTGCGGTTAAAGGGCGAAAAGCCAAATACCGGAAAAATTGGCTCGAGGGTTGGATTCGCTTGCATCACAATTATTTCGATGACCCATCCGGGCGCTATTTACCCTTTGGTGCTAAAGATCAATGGCTGCGATTTACCCAAGATTTTTTAAACGAAAAACTCGCGCAACATGCACCAAGTCATCCATTTTTTGAGGCGATGAATGAGCTGGTTTTGCATATTTTAAGCGTTAAGCCGAGTTTTTACGCTTTTGCACGCAGCGAACTTATTGAACGAGTCGCTAACGAAAAACAAGTGCAGCAAGCCTGTTTTTTTGATGATTTGGTGAAGCGAGTTGCCAAAGGAGCGTTAGATGCTGAGTTTTGTAATGCTGTGGCGAATCAATTTCCAGTAGCCTTGATCGATGAGTTTCAGGATACCGATGGTTATCAGTACCAACTCTTTGAGCAAATCTATCATGCTGACACGCGTTGTTTATTAATGATCGGTGACCCAAAGCAGGCAATTTATAGCTTCCGCGGGGCAGATATTAAAACCTATTTACTTGCAAGAGATGCAGTTTCTCCACAAAATCGCTACAGCTTGTCAACGAATCATCGAACGCAGCCTGCTTTAATTCAACAAGTTAACGCCTTATTCCAGGTGAAAGAAAACCCTTTTCTATTGCCAACATTTCCAGCATTTATTCCATCAGCGGCTCCTAACAGTAAACAAGATGATGCCTTGTTGACTATGCATCATACGCCTTATCCTGCGGTGGCACTATCACTCGAGGCGGAGGATGAAAAACCCTTAACCAAAGCCCAGGCTAAAGAGCAAGCGGCGCAAAAAACAGCGACATGGATTCGGCAACTACTTGCTTCGGCTGTGATCGCTGGAAGTGCCGTCGCACCAAAATCGATTGCGATACTGGTTCGTAAAAATTCACAAGCAACATTAATGAAAAAAGCGTTGTTGGCGCAAGGGTTAAACAGTATTTTCCTTTCTAAGGAATCGGTACTTCGAAGTGATGAATCCTTATCTTTGTTGCGTTTATTTAACGCTGTGGTCACGCCTGCTAGCCGTTCGCAGTTATATTTAGCATTGTCGGATGATTTGATTGCCTTGTCATCGATAGCGCTTAGTCAGCTTGAGCAAGATGCTCAAGCGTTACTGGCACATCAAGCACACTTTTATCAGGCTCAAACACTCTGGCGTGAAAAAGGATTTTATTCGGCATTTCATTATTTGAATCAGACGTACCATATTGCCTCGAGATTACTGAGCCATCATGAAGGCGAGCGAAAGTGGATGAATCTTCAACAGTCCGCAGAATGTTTCTCGCATGATGGGTCCAAACATTTGCCTATTGAGGAACAACTGCGATTGTATTTGGCACAACTTAAAGACCCCAGGGACGATGAAGAATCACAAAAATATCGCCTAGAAACCGAAGCAAATTTGATCAATATCGTAACCGTGCATGGCTCCAAAGGTCTTGAATACCCCATTGTTTGCTGCCCTTTTATTTATGAGGGTTACTCTCCTAAAGAGGGCGTTATGGGCAGGGTGTACGATGAGCACCTACAGCAAAGCCGCATTACTTATGCTGCGAATTCGGTGGAATCATCCCACTTGTTTACCGAATCCATAGCGGAAGAAATCCGCTTACTGTATGTTGCTTTAACGCGAGCCAAGTCGCATTTGTGCGTGACATTCGGTGACGTAAAAGGGGTGGAGTATAGCCCTATGATGCAATTGATTGGCGAGCTAGAGGATGATCAAACGCCAGTTGAGCAACTGTTGGCCCTAGGGTTTTTTGGGCCGCCTGATGATCAAAGCCATGTGGGTGAGCAATGCGAATTATTGTTAGATGCGCCAGCACTCAGTGTAGCAAGGCTCCATCGGTCGATTGTCAAGCCTTTTTATGCCAGTAGTTTTTCAGCGCTGGCCATTACACATGACAGTTTTCAAGCAGCTTATCTTGATAGCGATAAAGATAGAGATGCCGTTGATGAAACCGAACAAAATGATCCAGCTCAATCCATAGACGAAACGCCATCAATTTTTACCTTGCCTAAAGGCGCAGAGATCGGCAACTTGTTGCACCAAGTGTTAGAAGAGGTAAATTTTCGTTCGCCTTCTGAGTTAGATGCTTTACTGGAAGCTTCATTGCCGAATTATCAAATACCTACTGAACCATGGCATTCGGTTTTGTTGTCGCACTTGTCAATGTGTCTTACTAAAACCTTGGCTCCGATAAACATTTCTCTATCTGATTTGCCTGCGACGCAACTTAAAAAAGAAATGGGGTTTCAGTTATATGCAAAATTACACTCAGGCTCACACATTGCTAAGTTAATTGCCAATTACCGAGGCACTACGCAGGCGGGGGATTTCAATCCAATCAGTGCAGATTTTACCGGGTTTATTGACTTGTTATTTTGTCATGAAGATAAATATTACGTTTTAGATTATAAAAGTAATTGGCTTGGTGAGAGTAGATCCGATTATCAAGATGACAAGATGGATCAAGCCATAGAGTCCCATGATTACGATATTCAATATATTCTGTACGCAGTCGCGCTGATTCGCATGCTTAAACAAAAACGCCAAGACTTTCAGTATGACAAACATTTTGGCGGCGTATTTTATTTATTTTTGCGTGGCATCAATGCGAGTGATGATGCAGGCATTTATTTTAGAAAGCCGAGTGAGCAAACGCTAAACCAATGGGATAGCTTGTTTAGGAGTGCACCATGAAGGTTAAGCGCTTTTTAGATTCGCCAGTATTTGTAGAGCACCCTTTAGTGTTTATGGTTGCCAAAAAAATTGGTCTGGGACTTTTACAGTCTGGCACAACAGAAAAAGACGTTGACTGTGTTTTTTATACGGTCAATTTATTGAGCCTTGCGCTGCAAGAGGGGAGTAGCTTTGTCGATCTTAAGCACTTTGCGGATAAGTCGTATCCTTCAAAGTGGCAAGTGATAGGCCGATTTCCACCATTAGCACCTTGGCTACGTTTGCTTAAACAGTCACTTGGTGCCTTTCAGTCACATGTTCAGCTTGAAGAAACACGATTATTTTTTCCGAGAATGTTTCAGGTTGAAACCTTTATTGCCAATAATTTAGTATTGCGTAGTAAACAGGTAAGGCCGTTGAATGAAAACTTATGGCAAGCCTGCGGTGAGGATTTTCAAAAAATTGCCGTCGCCAATAGTTTAGGCGAAACGCTGTCGTTTATCGTTGGTGGGCCGGGCACGGGTAAAACGACAACCGTTAGTCAATTACTGATAGAAGTTTTAAAAGCCGAGGGGCATAATAACTACCACATTCAATTAGCAGCGCCCACCGGTAAAGCGGCAACGAGGCTCTCCCAATCGATTTATCATAACGTACGGCACAGTGACTTACCTGATGACTTAAAAGCGCGTGTGCCAAAACAAGCTTTAACAATACATAGGCTGTTAGGGTGGTCAAATCGCAAGCAGGGGTTTAAGTTCAATCAAGAGAATCCGTTATTGTTGGATTGCTTAATTATTGATGAGACATCGATGATAGACATTCAGCTATTCGCAAGTCTTTTAAAAGCATTGCCTTTGGGTTGCCGTTTAATCTTTTTGGGTGATCCCCATCAGTTACCTTCGGTTGATGCTGGAGCCATCTTGTCTGATATTTGTACGCAAAAAGCGATTGATGGTTTTTCAAAAACAAAGTGTGCATTAAATACTCGTCTTGTTGAAGGTCATTTCCCCTTAGCGGATCAGGTCGTTGCCCTTAAAAAGAGCTACCGTTTTTCAGATGATAAAGGTATTGGTGCTTTTGCCAGCGCATATTTGCATAAAGACCTGGAAAAACTTACCAAAGCCTTAGCGTCTGATGAAGTGATTTGGGTAGATAAAGTCTCCAATGAAAGCAGTGAAGAAGTGACATTGATAGAAAATCGCCTTAAGCAGCATTTTTATGCGCTGACACGGGCGCAAGGTATTGATGCCGCCTTTTTATTGCTTGAACAATTTCAATGTTTATGTGCCAACAAAACAGGGGCTTTCAGTACAGAATACTTTAATAATCAAATGTTAAGCGAGGCTAAACGGCAAGGTTTATCCATCTATCGGCTCCATGGTTTGTCACTTTTTCATGGTCAGCCTGTCATTATCGAATCTAATCGCTATGACCTAGGG
>JAPOUS010000298.1 GCA_026708525.1 Cellvibrionales bacterium | reverse complement strand
ACCATGATTCTAAAACCAAAAAAAACCTGTTTTACAGGCGGCGTCTTATCGAAGTATGATATTACTTTTAACTCACCATTTCTATCATGCATTAAAATCAAGCTTGCGAGCTTGGGAATCTCAATGGCAAAATCATTTTGCTGTGTTTTTTCATTTGGCCATGCAAAAAGTACCAGCGGCGCACCTTTTTCAGTGTGCCATAGGCCTTCCATCGCAGCTATTTTTTGCGGTTGATGCTTAAGTGTATTTAACCCATGCAAATCCCCCATAAAAATTTGCAATGGCGCTAAAAAGGTCGCCAGAATAACTGCGGTTTTCAAACTCAGCCTTGGCGCCTGTTTAGTGTCACCTCGCAAGATACGATAAGCCGAAATACCTGCAACAAAAAATGCTGCTGTTAGCCCGGACGCCAATAACATATGTACCAGCCGATAGGGAAAAGACGGGTTAAAAATAATCTGGAACCAATCAACAGGAAAGGCAACGCCATCGCGCATCTCGAACCCTGCCGGGGTTTGCATCCACGAATTCAGCGCTAAAATCCAAAAAGCTGAGAAACTTGTACCAATGGCTACCAAAATCGTTGAAAGGGTGTGCAACCAAGGCGACACGCGCTGACTACCAAAAAGCATCACCCCTAAAAAAGTTGCCTCTAAAAAGAAAGCGGTTAACACTTCATAACCTAATAAAGGCCCTGCGATATTACCCACGCGCTCCATAAAGCCAGGCCAATTTGTACCAAATTGAAACGACATAGTAATCCCACTAACCACGCCTAACGCAAAGGTCAACGCAAAGACTTTGACCCAAAAGCGATACAGATGCATCCATAGGGGGTTTTTAGTGAAATCAAATCGAAGCTTAAAAAAGGCAAGCAACCAAACAAGTGCAATAGAAATGGTAGGGAAAATAATATGAAAACTAATATTGAGGGCAAACTGGATACGCGATAGCATGTAGCTATCTAAAACGACTTCATTCATCCGCACTCACCACTTTGACCAACTTATCTTTTAAGTCCAGTATTTTTCCAACCCCAGATCCCAGCATCATTAGCCGCTTAAGCTGATCAGCAGAAAGCCCATTAAGCTGATCCCCCCAACTTGTTAATAGCTCTAATAAGTCATGAAGTTCACGCACTTGCTGCTGAACAAATTCGTCATTATCATCACTATCACCATTAATTAAAAAGTCCCGTAACAATGACATTGTCGGGTCAACCTCTCTGAGCCTCCGCTGTTCAAAGACGGTTTTGGCTAACTCCCAAAAACTACCGGCAGGTGCGTAATAATCTTTTCTATCTCCTGGCTGATGACTTACCCGAATTAACTGCCATGATTGCAGCTCTTTGACCGCCATACTGACATTGCCGCGGCTAATCTTAAGTGCGCCCGCAATTTGATCAGCCGTTAACGCCTCTGGTGTTAATACCAACAACGCCAAGATTTGCCCAACCGTTCGATTAAACCCCCAGCGGCTTCCCATTTCACCAAAATGCAAGACAAATGATTCGACGTTGGAATTGATTTGCATGGAGAGCCTTCACAACTTTCAGTAATTTCTGAAAATTATGAACAAAAAACCAAACACTGTCAAAAACTTTATTAACTCATTGTTATCCAATGATAAAATTTAACTGGAGCGCCAGTATGCTGAAGTACTTATCTGTTATTACCCTTTGCACATCTCTTAATGTATTCGCTGACACGAATGAAAATACACACATCTCATCTAAAAATGATTACCTCCAATTCAATCAACAAACTTATTCCCCGCTGACTCGGATCAATGATTACTTCCCTACAGAAAAGCTAACTTTTACCGATTCAGTGGCAACAAGCGATGTTTATGTCGTGAAACGACCTAGCAACCAAACATACGCCAATAAAGAAGGCCCACTTACCATTGGCACATACAATGTACTTTATGATGGTTTTTTGTTTTACAACCAGTTTGATAAAGTGCCAAATTTTGATTGGTCTTTAATTAACCCTCAAGATCGCCTGCCAAAAGTAATTTCAAGGATACAAAATCTAAATGCCGATTTACTTTGCACGCAAGAAATGTCTGAAATGCTTTTTGTCGAGGTATTAAAGGCTATGCCAAACTTTTCAGGTATCTTTGTGCATTCACAAGGTGCTGATCGGCAGGGCGTTGCACTGTTCATTAATCAAGATCGATTTGATGAAATCGATTTATCGAACATCCATGAAAAAAACAACCCAAACAAAACCCACAAAAGCGCACTTTACGCAAAGCTTGTTAGTAATAAGCAGCCTTTAGCTGTCGCTTGCGGACATTTGCCTTGGTATGAATCATGGAATAAAAATACATTAACAGATCAGCAGCAAACAGAAGATATTCTTGCCTTTTTAACCCTTCCAGAACCATTAGCCATGCTAGACATCAAAATTTGGCTTGGCGATTTTAATACAACAAGCAGCACTATCAGGGCAAAAGCAGGTGATTTCTTAGACAAAAACAATGTCAATATACTCGAAGACGATCAAAGCTATAACACTTGCTTCGATGACTATGAAGATGGGGAAAGGTTATACTCTATTGCGGAAAAAATCGATCATATTCTTTATGAATCTAGTCGACACTATAAACTAGATGAAGATCCACTTACCACAGATAAGCGATATCAAAGCAATCTCTCTAACAGAGAGGTTATGCTGTCTAAAGATGAACCTTCCGATCATCTTCCCGTTACAGCAAGACTCACGCTTTCCGAATAATTCAATACACTTTAGATCATGATATTTCATCATGATCTATCCTTAGTATTAATTATGCAGTAAGTAATCGCCGTGTTAATGACTTTGCACTCCCACGCAGGCATATGGGAGTGAGACTGGTAACTGCAAATAAAATATCGGAAGAATAATATAAAAAAGCCTTATTTCTCTTCTTGTGAACGTGCAACAGTTATACAAAAACCAATAAAAACCCTCATAAAAAGCGTTGAAAAGGCCAAGGGAAACGTTATATATTTCATTAAATTTCGTATAAGGAGAATAAAAATGAAAAACCTACCTAAATTAGCTGCTCTTGGTGTTATCTTAGCCGGCCTTACCGCTTGTACTGGTACTGCTTACAACAAAGACCGCACCTGCGGCACGGATTATTTGCTACACCCTGCTATCTCAGTTTCTAAAATTGTTGGTGGCTGTAAAGACTACAAAGCAGAGAAGTAAATTTTCGCCTCTGCTTTTTTAGCCCACCTTACGCGTGGGCTTTCAAGATGATGACCTGCTTTACTTATTAATCACTTTACAACACCCATGTTGTCTCCCCTCCGTCAACACAATAAATACTTTGCGTTTCTTCAGATTCCGCTACAAATCTTTGTATCATAAATCTTTATTTTTTCTGCCACATAAACGCGAATACTTTAAAAGCAAAGCAATACTGACTTGTATCATAATCAAACCGCATTGTGCCATTAATGAAATTTACTCAAAAAAAAACAGCACACTTGGAGGTAGTTCAAATTTACTAAATGACGTTGATTCTGAAAAAGTTTCCGTGGCATAGCTATTGCTTAATATTACAAAAGTATGGTAACCATGAGGTTTACTTATGAGCGATAAAGGCTGGATGCTCAGTGCAGAAGCAATAAGTAAAGCAAGGATGTGTATTACTATCATTCAGGATGAATTAGGCATTAAACTTAAGCTGTCACATCCTGATTTTTTGGGAATGATAAAAGAATACGTTGAATTGACAGAGTCAACTGCTCTTAGAGATGCCTATAACGAATTAGCGAAATTTGCAGGGCAACCTAAGTTAAAAGACGCACCGGCTGTTATAGTTCCTATCAAAAAGGACGCCGTGATTCCACAACAACCTTTCCCCATCTCATCACAAGAGATGGTTATCTATCGGGGTAAGTCCTACCCTAAATACCAAGAGGGACTTGAATTTAAAGGGCTCTATCGAGGTCAAGCGCATTATGCGTAACAAACACTACTCGACGCCCTATAATAGGGCTATCGCACTAAAGTAAGGCATACTGCCCCTTTTATCCCCTCGGTCGAAAACTACTATTTCAGTTTCTCAACACATAATGCTATAGGCACCATAATAAATAGTCCCCTTGCTCCTCATGGGCGTGCAAAGCAGTTAAAGCAGCGATTACTTGCGCAACAATTAATAGTCAGTCTACACACGGGCAATAATAGCTAACACTATTAATCAGCTGCTTTTTAAATAGATCTTACGAAATTGGATCAATTAAAAAAGAATTTTCATATGAGAATATTTCGTAGACTGCACTCAAGTAACGTCATTCAGAAATGGGAAGGCGGCAGCCCCATGTTGTTAACTGTTACCACCAATGCAAATACTTACACTTCTGAAGACGCCATTTTTTTCAGTCGATCAATTAGCGCGTTCTGTTTGCTGATTCTCTCTCGAAGCTTTGTTGTATTTTCATAAAGGCGACTATGCTCTTTATAAAGATTACTAATCAAAGCATTGGCACGTGCTTGAAAATTAGTTAAATCTTTAACATCCGCAGCATTCAAGGTATAACCTTCTGAAAATTTATCAGACACCTCCCCTGGATAATAGATCGTCGAGTGCCTAGGTGCAGTCTCCTCTTCTGGTCGCTCCTTGGTATAGAAATACATGGTAATAGATTTACGTGTTAGATCGTTAAGCTCCTCCGGAAGAATAATCGAATCAACACCATGCCAGCTAGACTCTGTCGTTTCAAAGATGACACACCGATTAAAAAGGCAGTCGATTTTTTTTCGTATTCCTGAACGGGGTTTCCTACCACTTTCATATACCTTAAGACCACCACCATAAGATGGATGCCAATCCGGTGTTATATAACAAATGACATTTAATCGTCGATGAAACCCTGTAGTGGGATGATAATTGTAATCAATATGGATATTGCCACGACTGCCTTGAAAATTTTCATGGATACCGGCACCAATATATTCCGGATCATACAATAAATCGGGTATACCTGTGATTTTTGAAAGATAAGTTAAAAACGCATCTGATTGGATATATGCATCCCATGCTGCATAAGTCTCGCCAAACTCCGGAAGATTAGAGCGGCCCCCCTTTTTTAGCATTTTTGGTACCATAATCGCCAATGATTCCGCTT
>JAPOUS010000004.1 GCA_026708525.1 Cellvibrionales bacterium | reverse complement strand
ACTATCCAAGGTTGATCTTGCCAAGCTAGTATGTCAACTAGATTTACTTGATCCAGATTACGATGGCGTTTGGCTGCCATATGCTTACGATAAAAAACACCCACGCGCAAAATTCGAAGCTAAATGGCATTATCTTTTCTTTGCAAAGCAGATAAGCCTTGATCCTGAATCGCAAACAATCAGAAGGCATCATATAGCTGACTCAACACTTAGAAAAGCCATCAAAATTGCTTCAAAGCGAGCTGGAATAACAAAAAACGTTAGCTGCCATACGCTGCGACATTCTTTTGCGACTCACCTTCTTGAGTCAGGTGCTGATATCCGAACTGTACAAGAGCAGCTAGGTCATTCGGATGTAAAAACAACACAAATTTACACTCACGTGTTACAAAGAGGCGCTAATTCCGTGAGAAGCCCATTATCAGATCTATTGAACCCTATAATATGATGGTTGGATAACAACATCCCGTCTCAACTTTTATGATTAGACTAACTATAGAAATAGATACAGCCTAATGCATGAGCTGCTAACAAAGAGCGGGCAGGTAACCAGACAGTTATACAACAAACCATATAATCAACTTTTTATTAGGCCTTTTCCAAAAAACCCACCAAAACAATCTCTGACCAAACTAACCAACTTTTCGATCACTTACTTGTGTAGCGTTTGCCAACGCTTGTAATTGGTACCTGTCTATCTTACCGGTTGCGTTCTTAGGTAACGCATCAACAATGACAATATTTTCAGGTAGCTTATAGTCTGCCAAATATTTTCTACAGTGTTCAATTAGGTCACTTGAATTCAGAGAAGCCCCATTCATTAGTTCCACATATGCCCATACAATCTGGCCATATATGTCATCGCTTTTACCCACTACACCAACTTCTAACACATCCGGGTGAAGATAAAAGGCTGACTCAACCTCTACCGGCGAAATATTTGATCCCCCTTTTATAATAATTTGTTTTTTCCGCCCTAAAAAATAAAAATAATTGTCTTCATCTACATAGCCAACATCGCCAGTATTAAGCCAACCATCGTCAATGTCTTCTCGAGTTAACTCTGGTTGATATAAATAGCGTTTAACACTAACTTCATTTTTTATAAACACATTACCAATATCGTTTCTATCCAATAGTTCACTATCATCACTACGAATTTGTATGCTTGTAGAATCAAATACTCTACCTGAGCTCCTAAGTTTATGATTCAATGGCGTATTTTGTGCATATCCATAAACCTCTGTCATACCTATACCTTGAAATAATTCAACCCCAAACACTGATGTAAATTTTTGCCTAAAAGACATGGGTAACGCATCGCCTGCAACAAGCGGATAACGTACCGAATGTGAAAAGGGCATTTTTGCTTCTGCATGCAAGCACAAAAAATACGCCAGCGATGGCAACAAAGCTATGGATGTCACACAAGCTTTACTAATTTCATTAAATACAGTTTGAGGAGTAAAAACAGGTAAAATTGTTACTGTTAGCCCTAGAGCTACTGCTGGCAATAACTGGTAAGATAAGGCAAATGAATGCTTTAACGAGAGCGCAATTAATAGATGATCATTATCTTGATACCCCATATCCATCGCACGATTTTTAGCATAGGATAATACTTGTTGAGCGGTATGCTCACAGAATTTAACGTGTCCATTCGTGCCTGAAGTTAAATGATATATGGTTGTATTATCTAGGTCTGGTGAAAACTCGCGAGCCCCTGCTAGATAATCACTTAATATCGAAAACAAACCACTCTGCATAGGATCGTTTGCAATTTCACATATTTTAATGCCATAAGAGTAGCTCACAGCCTCTATTTCTGAGCTAATTCGTTTCTGCTCTATAAAAAGCATATCTGGTTTAAATTGCTCAAGTATCGCTGTTAATTCATGATCATTTAATCGTGGATTAATGGCTAATGTTTGCATACCGCCATAACTACCTGCGAAATACATCAAGTAGCTCAGGGGGGAGTTAGCCATACAAAAAGCTATTTTTGTCATTTTTTCTTCGACAAAAAAAGACGCTAAAGCTTTAGCATAATCTGCTAGCCAGAGATAATTGTAAGGCTTATCGTTGAAATAAATCGCCGTTTTTTTTGGGTTAACAGTCGATTGATGGTCCAGCAATGCATGCATTATCAATACCTCTCGCTTTACCCCCTTTTAGTCATGACGTGACCATAAAAGTTCAGCCAGTTTTTCTATTAATCATATAACGCTTTGTACACACGAAAAAAAACCGCCGAAGCGGTTTTAAATCACGATGAAATCAAAATCAAGCGTGTATAAATTAGCGTGTACCCATTTTACGAAGGTTTGCAGGAGTAAAATACTTCGCACCTTTGGGTGTTGCCATAAGGTTTGGTTGGGCTGTTTCATTTACCATACGCGCACTAACGTAAGCACCTGAACTTAAATCATGGAAAACTTGCGCTCGAGCAATATATCCTTTGATCGCATAGTCATAAACTGTGTTTAAAATACCTACTTTCCATAGATCTCCACGACCGTCATAACTCTCTAAAAGAGCAATTTGCCAGCTATCTTCGTCAATATAGAATCGACGCTTCGCATAGACGTGACGTGCACCTTCTTTAAGGTTAGCTTCAACAACCCATACTCTGTGTAACTCATAGCGCATGAATTCTGGATTAGCATGGCCTTTCATTAGCAAGTCACTGTATTTAACTTCTGGGCTATCAAACTTATAGCTATGATATGGGATGTAAATTTCTTTTTTACCTAGTAATTTCCAATCATAACGATCCATTGCACCGTTAAAACCTAATGAATCATCAACGGTCATTAGTCCACCTGGGCCATCTGGCGTATCATAGCCAACGGTAGGTGCACGACGAACACGACGAGAACCTGGGATATAAACCCATGCTTGACGATCATTTTTCACCTGATCCATCGCTTCATGAACCACGGTCATTTGACCTTTTTGGCGTGCAGGCTCAAGAACAGTTACATGAACATAACCACCGTTTGCGCCAATTTGTGCTTCTGTATCACCAATTTTGTTTTGTGGGTAAGAGTAAGGGAACTCCTGAACCATGGATTGACGACGTTTTTGTTGGTTGCCGTTAAGGTAAACTGCAATATCGTCCAACTCACCATTTAAGGTTGGATGAGGGTGAACCAAACGGGCATTCCAAATAACTTCTGCACCGTTTTTTGGAATAGGGAAAGGTACACCACCTGTGTAACTCTGAAGACCATCAATTCCGTTAACCAATTGGGTATGTGTTGCATTCCACTTGGAACGTGCTTCACTTAATTGTGAAAAGCGACCATCACGATGTGACTGATAAACAGGGATATTAAAGGTTTCCGGGTATTTCTTAAGAAGTGCTTTTTCACCTTCACTTAATTTGGCCTCATACTTCGCCATGTTTTTCGCAGTAATGATGAATAATGGCTTTTCTTTACCATAAGGGTCAGGGTAAACATCGCCGCTACCTGTATAGGATAGACCCGCTGGTACGCCATTCATGCTGCCAGTCCATGCAGGAATAGAACCATCCGCATTGCCGGCTTTTTCTGCCCCCATTGGGGTAAGCTCTGTTCCAAGTTTATTGGCTTCTTGCTGGGAAACCGCAGCAAAGCCAGCGATAGGCATGGCAAGCGCCGCACCTAACACACCTAAGCTGAATGCATTTTTAATTTTCATTCGTTATCCGACCCCTTTGATTGTAATCTAATAATCCAACGAACTAAGGAAGTATGTGGTTAGATTAATGAGATAAAAATTAATTTCAACCGCAACACATCTTTTTTGAAGTATTTCTCACAAAATCATTAAACGACATGGGTTTGCAATTTACTTTCTGATTTTTCTAGCTTTTTTTGCTCTTTGTCATAAACCTTTTCTGGCTTGATCAAATAATGCGCTAACGCTGGCAATAACCAAATTGCTCCGACCATGTTCCAAAGGAACATAAAGGTTAATAATTTACCCATATCCGCCTGGAACTTAATCGGTGAGAAGATCCAAGTACCTACACCTATGGCTAATGTAATCCCTGTTAGTGCAACCGCTTTACCTGTTGTTTTAAGGGTATTGAGATAGGCCTCTTGCAGCCCCATACCCGCTTTAAGATAAGTCTCTAGGCGGCCATAGATATATATACCATAGTCCACTCCAATACCAACACCAAGCGCAATAACGGGTAAGGTAGCAACTTTTACGCCAATCCCCAAATAGGCCATTAATGCCTGACATAGTGCTGACGTTAGCATTAACGGTATAACAATACAGGCGACAGCAGAAATTGAGGTAAAGCTTGCGAATACTAACAAACAAACCACTGAGTAAACCAGCCACAGCATGGTCGATTGCGCTTCACCAATAACTTCATTAGTTGCCGCCTCAATACCCGCATTACCTGTGGCTAACAAGAACTCAATGTTTTCCATTTTGTTTTCGCTAATAAAACTTTCAGCCTCAGCAACTACGCGCTCAAGCGTGTCGGCTTTATGATCTTCTAAAAATAGAATTAAAGGCGCATAGCTACAATCTGTGTTAACCAGCGCTTCAGGCACTTGGAAAAAGGTACTATTGATAGCCGCTTGATCTCGCGGAATGGTATTCCACTTAAGACTACCTTCACTAAATCCACTTAACACCTGACGAATAACATATGCAAGAGAGACACTGGATTGCACCCCTTTAACGTTTTCCATTTCCCAAGCAAAACGATCAATAACCTCAAGATTCTCATACGTCGAACACATATCCTTAGGGGTTTTAACCATAATCAAAAAGATATCTGAGCTTACAGCATAATTATCTGAGATAAATTTATTATCTAAGTTGTAGCGTGAATCAGGGCGTAATTCAGGCGCACCTTCATCCAAATCACCAATTTTTAGGAATTGACCGCCATAGCCCCCTATGCCAAAGCCAATAATGGCAATAATGATAGAAATTGGTGCAACTTTAGGACTTGCAAATTTAGAAATAAGATTCCAGGTTTTTGGCTCAACGGCCGCTTTACTAGCTACATGGCGACGCCCCATACCAGATATACCCGCATAAGACATAACAATCGGCAGCAACACAAGATTAGTAATAACGATAACAGAAATACCCACACAAGCTGCAACTGTTAGATCTTTAATTGCTTGAATA
>JAPOUS010000167.1 GCA_026708525.1 Cellvibrionales bacterium | reverse complement strand
TCTATTACCCATCAATGGAAACAACTGCCTCAGTATGTTGAAGCAGTTGAACTAGGAATATTAGGCACTGTTTTTTTTATTAAAGAAAATGGAGAGAAAATAAATCTTATGGCACTAAAAGAGCCTATATTTTAGTTACTCAACATCTTCGTCAGATGCTGGGGTGGGTAAATCAACCCAAACGAAGTCCAGATATTCTTTTGATTCACGTGAGTCAGGCGGCCTAGAATCTGACTTTGAAACCTTAATAAAAGGCAACATACTTCCAAACGCCGGCATCTCAACAAGTGCTTTGTCCATTTCTACACCCTTTGAATCTTCATTAACGTGATAAGTCTGGTTATCAAATAGATATTCATAAACTCTAGCGCACTCTGGAACATTTTCATTATATCTATCCACGAACACTCGCATTGACTCAGCGCTTGTCACTTCCTCAAAACGTATAAGACCATGTCTCACATACGTTGCTATTTGATCACTATTTAATTGATAATTATCACTTTCATTGTTAAGTGCACGTACCAATTCTTTTGAATACATCAAAACTTCTTGGGAGTCTAACTTTCCATCACGGATGGAAAATTTCAAGAAATTATTTGGATTTATGGCCAAGTTAGATCTGTTTATAAGTGGGATATATTTCTGCCTACTCCCAGAAGTACCTGGTCGGTATGAGTTTTTTGCATCTGGTGTTAATGCCATTCTAAAATGACGATACTTTTGGGTTTCTTCATCTGGCGTGATAACGAATCTTGATTCTAGTTTTTCGGGATCGTTTACATTTGGCCCATCATAGGCTTCATATAAAACAAAATCCCCTTCAATTGACTTTTTTTGAGAGTCTTTTATTGCTCTTATTTCCTTATTTATCTCTTGATAAGCCTTATCCGCAGCTCCACTCTCTGCCTTAAATGTTTCATAGTCAGGGGAATCTTTGCATGAGTTATCAAACGCCCTATTAGCCGCATTGCTTGCGTTCAAAAGCTCTCCCTTTTTTTCTTCAAGCTCATCAAATTTAGTTTTTTTCCCATCTGCGCTTTTAGCTAGCGCATCCCCTTTATAAAACAGTTTAAATATACTGATAACTAGCCCTGATTTATTAGATGCATGTATTCCAATCGAATAAGAAATAATAAATAACAAGGCAAACACAAAGGGGGCAAATAAATTCACTTAAAGCCTATTCTAGCTATGAATGTAAACTTTAAGAAAAACAACACTTCATAAAGTTCCCCTTCAATGAACATTTAATCTAACGGTAAACTTGTGAACCAATTAACATTAAGTTACAATACACCGCTTTAAGGCAATAAAAAATACATAACTAGATCAGTAGGTTATCAAAAAAGGATGACTTGTTGCTGTCATAAAAATAAGTGACAATAAGCTGACTAGAAACGCAACCTAAAAAGCCCATGTTTAACTGGTATCACTCGCTATCATTGCTATCTAAGCAAATATTGATCATTGTTTTGATCAATGCGATCTGTTTATTGGTTGCCTCTACTCTCTACTTCTTTAACCATGTTAATGCCTACAAAGATCGGCAAATCAATGAGATAGAGAGCAAAGCCAAAGTAATATCCGGCACACTCACCACCGCACTTTTATTTCAGGATGCGCATGCCGCTTACAACCAATTACAAGCACTCGATAACGACAAACACCTCCTTTATGTTGGCGTATTCGATGCCAATGCAAATTTCTTTGCGAATTATGTTGGGCAAAACTACTTCAAACGCCCCAATTTCAATCAATTAACGCCAGGCATTCACGAAGCCAAAAATCAAGTCTCCGTCTTACAAGAAGTGTCGCTTGATGGTGAGCTGATGGGATACCTGTACCTAGTTGAAGATACCCAAAGCGCTGATCATCAATTAATTAACCATGCACTCATTACCTTACTCGTCTTCATTTTGAGCTTATTACTAGCTTATACCCTTTCACTGTTAATGCGTAAATGGCTTACAAAACCTATAAAAGACTTAGTGCAATTAATTCAGCACATCACCTCAAGCAACGATTTTAGTCAGCGCTTAGAGGTAAATAGCAGTGATGAAATTGGCCAGCTCATTCAAAATTTTAACCGTATGATTGATGCCATCCAAATTCGAGATCTAAAGCTCAAAGCGCAAGGTGAAGAGCTCCAAGACCTCGTCAATCTGCGTACACGCCAGCTTTATCAGCGTGCCAATTATGACAACCTAACCAAGCTGCCCAACCGTCACTTTTTTACCGAAAAACTTGAGAAAAACCTTTACCAACCGCAGGATACCAAGAAGTGCTTTGCTATCATTTTCATTGATCTCGATCGCTTCAAAAATATTAATGATAATCTTGGCCATACCGCAGGAGATAAAGTCTTATCCATCACCGCAAGGCGACTAACACAATTGTTTAATGGCTCTGAACAAGTGGCTCGTTGGGGTGGCGATGAGTTTGTCTTATTCGTAAACGACCGTACCCGCACTGAACTCGAAGAATTTGCGAAAGTCATTACCCAATCGATAAGCCAACCGCTCGTTATTGATCAACACGAATTATTACTGACAGCCTGTATAGGCATCAGCTTTTACCCTCAAGATGGCACAGAACCTTTAAATTTATTAAAACGTGCGAACATGAGTGCCAACAAAGCTAAACAAAAAGGGCCCGGAAACATTGTTACTTATAGCCCGGATATGGACGACACTTCCAAAGATCAACTCTCACTTGAAACAAAACTTCGCAAAGCCGTCGAACGAAAAGCCTTAACCTTAGTCTATCAACCCAAGGTACGCGTCAACGATCAACAATTAGCCGGTGTTGAGGCCTTAATTCGCTGGCAAGATGACGAATTAGGCTTTATTCCACCCAGCCAGTTTATTCCCTTAGCTGAAGAAATTGGCATCATAAACCAAATAGGCGAGTTTGTGATTGATGCCTGCTGCCAACAGCATGCACATTGGCGACTCATGGGATTTGACCCTGTTAAAATTGCATTAAATCTTTCACCCACGCATCTGGCCGACCCAAACCTTTGCGAGCTAATCGAGAAAAAACTGAACTTCTACCAAATTGCACCAGAGTATATCGAGCTGGAAATCACCGAAGAAACCTTTCTTGATGCTGATCAACAGTGCCAATACAACCTCAAAAGGCTACATAAGCTTGGTGTTTCTATTGCATTGGATGACTTTGGTACAGGCTATTCTTGCCTGAGTTATTTAGTGGATATTCCTGTAACCACGCTTAAAATTGATGGCAGCTTTATCCGAAAACTCGGAACACGCACCGAAAACGATGGTATTGTTAAGGCGATTCTTGCCCTTGGGCATGGCTTGGGACTGACAGTTGTTGCTGAGTGCGTTGAAACCAAAGCCCAATGGCAATTTCTAAAAAAAGAGGGTTGCGATATTATCCAAGGGTTTTATTTCTCAAAACCTCTACCCTCCGATAAACTTGAAGCCTTTATGAAAAGCCTTAAACCTAGTCTATTAGAAAAGTCTTCTGCTGAAATCCTATAACCTTACAACCTTAAAAGGGTTATAGACCCAATAAGAGATAAGCCCTATGTCTGAATTTCTTCTTTCTGAGTTAACTGAACAGGGTGTATTGCACCTCACCTTCAACCGCCCAGACAAAAAAAATGCCTTTAACAAAGCCATGTGGGCTGACTTTAGCCAGGCATTAATTGACGCTCAAAATGATCCAAGAGTTGCTTGCGTGCTTCTCACAGGTGCAGGTAAAGATTTTTCTTCCGGCATGGATTTAAACGATTTCAGTGGCAATGATGAAGGTGACGAGCCACATCCATTTTATGCAGCACAAAAAACCCTGTGTGAATTCGACAAGCCCTTAATAGGTGCAGCCAAAGGCATCGCCATTGGTGGAGGCGCAACAATTTTATTTCATTGTGACGTCATTTATGTTGGCGAATCCTTAAAAATGCGACTTCCTTTTACCAGCCTAGGCTTAGTCCCCGAATTTGCAGCAAGCTACATGCTCCAAGCCATGATTGGCTCGCGACGTGCGGCTGAACTCTTTTATACTGCCGAATGGATTAACGCCGAAAGAGCGATAGAAACAGGTATTGCAACTGCGCGCTTTTCAGATGAACAATTAGTCCGTTCAGCCTTGGATAAAGCCTGTGAAATTGCAAAATGGCCAGTTAGCTCTCTTCAAGCGACAAAACAGTGTTTAAAAGCCAGCCATCAAGCCGGCCTTGCTTCAGCGCTTGAGCTTGAAAAAGCCGGCATGGATAAATTAGCCGGCGGCCCTGAAAACATCGAAGCGGTTATGGCCTTTATCGAAAAACGTGATCCAGACTTTTCAAAATTTCGACAATAAGCCGCCTAGAAGTCTAATGCATAGCGATTATCTTGATGTGAAACTCACTCCCACGCTTCGCGTGGGAATGCAAACTTCGCTAAAAATAACGTCATCTTAGGCGTTTCCACGCTCAAGCATGGGAACGAAACTCACTATTTCATACCCGATCAAGACTGTGAATCGATAGTCTACTACTTCAATGCACAGCATTTGTGATTTAATTGCCCTCTAAAGAAACTGAACGCATTTTCATGCTGTAAGCGAAAACATTTAGCATACAAACGCTCTGTTGAGCTATAGGCATTCCTTTGTAGAGCGCAGTCACAAGAGATCTTAACTGCTTACCCGATAATTCTTGTGCATTAAGGGGAGCATCTCTAATAATTGATTTTGAGGTTCTGCACTGAATATCAAGGTTTTCAGCAAGGCGAAAGTGGCCGTTAATGTTAGACACCTTAACAAAGCCTTCAACACCACTGAAAGCCTTAAAATCAGTGCCCGAAGGGGCAATCATGAAGAACCCCCCTTTTAATTGACACCTTTATTTTAAAGAAAAAAGCTCAATAGCTTTTTTAACAGAAGCCAAAAGCAATGTTTAAAGGTGCCCTTAACTTACCTGCTGGTAACTGCGATATCTAATGGGAAGATTAATAGTATTCTTCAAAGTGATATTTTTTTCGAATAAAAGAATAGTTTTATATTTTAATAATGGATATTTTAACTCGCTTAATTTTCAAGACACAAACATTCAACTTGAGCAACAAACACTGCATAGCATTTACAAACCCTACTTATCCACCTTTATAAAACCCTCCACACTCCCATCACACTCAAT
>JAPOUS010000091.1 GCA_026708525.1 Cellvibrionales bacterium | reverse complement strand
GAAAACCTTGAAATTTAGCGCAGAACCTCAAAATCAATTATTAGAGATGCCCTTTAATACTGTATCGACCAGATAGACAAAACTCAAACGAGAACTTCGGATAATGGTTAAGTTTATCCTTTTCAAAGATAACTTGATCGTCCTCATGCCTTTTTAAAAAAGCATCCTTTTTCTTATTTTTAACTCCTTTGCTCAAAGTTAGGCACTCCCCCAATGCTTCCTGCTTCATAGTGCCTGCTGATGGTGCGATTATTCCTTAAAAGATCGCTTCGTAATTCATCCAAACGATAGGTATAGCTTTCATTTCCCTCTTTATTAACCAGCGTTGTTCTATATTTTCCCATTCGGTCGATAATCTTGTCATTTTGGCAGCTAAATAGCAGTTGAATGTTAGCCTCACTGTTTTCAAAGAATTCTATGATCTCAGGGGTTATTTTTGAGTGAAGGTGTAAGTCTAATTCATCGGCTATCCAGATTCGGCTAAAGCCTTCTGTTTCTTCTGCCATACTAAAAATAATAAACATTTGCGATAACAAATGATAAAGTCTTCTTGTTCCACTTGACTGGTGATGAAGCCTAAGTTTTTTTACGCCATCTTCTGTATCAAAATGAAACACAGGATAATAAACCATGCCATCTTCATTATCCCTATATTTCTGTATAACAATATCTGAAATACCGGTATCAAAATTCTTTAAAATTGATTTTGTAAATGCTAAAGCAGGAGAATTTTCATAGTAGAATTTATCGATGTCATCCAATTTAAAATCATCAAAACCGTAAAACCCAACATTAAAAATCACCGAAGAAAATAAATCATAAAATTGATCTATACAGGGTAATTGATACTGATGAGCGGTACTAAAAATGGAAGCATTCGGTCGCAATACATGAATAGTTTGAAGCATTTCAAATGCTTCATCTGTTTGTATCAGTGTATTTCCTTTACGTAAAAATAATACCGTTTCTTGCTCGATTTTTATCAAAGTTTCAGAGATGACTTTTTTTGGCGTTAAGCTAATCTCATATCGATAATCTTCATTTTTTATTCGAAATTCAGCAAATAGATCTATGGGATTATTATTGTTAAAGAAAGACTCTACGGGAATAAGGTCATCTGGCTTTAAAGAAAACGAATGGCTTGCAAATGAACATAAAAAAGCAAAAGGTTTCAGAGCATTAGTTTTTCCTGCGCCATTTGCTCCTTTGATACACATAACAGAACTATAATCCAACCCCTTTGAAATATTTTCTGGACAATTTTTATTCAGGTTAAGGTTGACATCAAAATCCTCTTTAAAACAACTAAAATTGCAACCACCATAGCGTAAAAGCATAGAGATTTAACCTTATGAAAAGAAAGGTACTAAACCAAAAGTAAAGACCAAAAGTAAACATCTGCCAAGTTTGGCAGATGTTTAATCTTACTAAAGTGTCTCATACTAAACAATTACAATTTATTCAACGGTCACTGATTTTGCCAAATTTCTCGGCTGATCCACATCTGTCCCCTTAAGCAAAGCCACATAATAGGATAAAAGCTGCAAAGGCAAGGTATAAACAATCGGTGCCAATAGAGAAGGGATTTTTGGCATCTTGATCAAAGTTGTCGATTCATTCGCTACAAAGCTTTCGCTATCAGTAAAGACAAATAAATGCCCGCCACGTGCTGCAACTTCCTCAAGATTGGATTTTAATTTTTCCAGTAAATCATCCGATGGTGCAATGGCAACCACAGGCATATTGGCATCCACCAACGCCAACGGACCATGCTTCAATTCACCTGCGGCGTAAGATTCTGCATGAATATACGAAATTTCCTTAAGCTTTAAAGCGCCTTCCATCGCAATCGGGTACATAGCCCCGCGACCCAAAAATAATGCATGGAATTTATCTTGAAAGGCTTCTGACGTATCTTCAATGAGTTTTGCTAGACTTAACAACTCCTCCATATAGGTGGGTAAACTCAAGAGCAGTTCATTCCAATGCGCAAAATCAATCGACTGGCCTTTTTTCTCAGCCAAAAATCCCGTTAACATTAATAGCAAAGTTAATTGCGTGGTGAATGCTTTTGTTGAGGCAACACCAATTTCTCTTCCTGCATGCGTTAATAAATAGTGATCTGACTCCCTAACGAGTGAGCTATGTTCTACGTTACAAATGGCTAGGCTCTTTTTAAACCCTAAGCTTTTTCCATAACGTAAAGCAGCGAGAGTATCCGCCGTTTCACCTGATTGTGAGATCGTGATTAATAAACTGTCTTTCGGTACGACAACTTTTCGATAACGGAATTCGCTAGCAATTTCCACTTGGGTGGGAACATTAACAAATTCTTCTATCCAATATTTAGCCACTAAGCCTGCATGAAAACTCGTACCACAAGCAATGATAGTGACGGCCTCGCATTCAGATAACAATTGCTCGTCTTGTGCAGAAAACTGACCCTATAACAGGGTATTCTCATTAAGATATGCACTGAGTGTTTCTTTAATTACCAAAGGCTGCTCATAAATTTCTTTGAGCATATAGTGTTTAAACTCACCCTTATCGCTATCGGCTTGTTTAGCGCTGACTTGATTAATCTCACGCTCAACCCACTCACCGCTATTTTGGATACGAATAGATTCGGCAGTCACTTCAGCCACATCACCTTCTTCTAGATACATAAACCGATCCGTGACTTGGCGTAAGGCTAAAAAGTCTGAGGCAATAAAGTTTTCATCAATGCCGACACCAATCAACAAGGGGCTGCCCGATCTTGCGACGACTAATCGATCCGGCTCATCGGTTGAAATGACCGCAATGCCATAAGCGCCCTCAAGCTTAGGAATAATCGATTGAACCGCATCAAAAAGGCTTTTTCCAGCCTCAACTTCTCGGTAAATCAGGTGGGGTAATACTTCAGTATCCGATTCACTTAAGAATTCATAGCCTTGCTCAATAAGTTCAGCTTTTAACGCTTTATAATTTTCAATGATACCGTTATGCACCAAGGCAATTTTTTCGTGCGAACAATGCGGGTGTGCGTTGGTTGTTGATGGCTTACCATGCGTTGCCCAACGCGTATGTGCAATACCTAAATGCCCGCTAACAGGGCTTTCTTGAATTAAATCTGCTAACGCCTGCACCTTGCCGATAGTTTTGCTGACTTGCAGGCTGTTCTCTTGGTTAATTAATGCAACACCTGCTGAATCATAGCCTCGGTATTCCAGCCGCTTTAACCCTTCAATTAAAATATTAGTGACATTACGCGAAGTAATTGCGCCGACTATTCCACACATCAAATAATTCTCTTAAGATTTTTTGCTTGGCTTTGGCCAATGATCAATATTGCGTTGTTTACCACGGGCGATGGCTAATTGATCTTCTTCCACGGTACGTGTGATGGTAGAGCCTGCCCCAACAACAGCACCTGATTTGACCTCAACCGGGGCAACCAGTGACGAGTTAGAGCCGATAAACGCCCCCTCTCCGATGACTGTTTTTGATTTATTCACCCCATCATAATTACACGTGATGGTACCTGCGCCGATATTGGCATGACTGCCTATCGTTGCATCACCAATATACGTCAGATGATTGACCTTGGCACCTTGGTGAATATCCGATTTTTTCACTTCCACAAAATTGCCAATTTTTACGTTTTCATGAAGGTGTGTATTAGGTCTAATACGTGCATATGGGCCAATGACACAATTATCCTCGATAATGCCGCATTCAATTACCGAATGGGATTTAACCTCTACGCCATTGCCTATCACGGTTTTCTGATGAGGTGTACCAATGACACAATGAGAGGCTATGCTAACACCTTCACCCAGCTCTACCTCACCTTCAATAATGCAATTTGCATCGATAGTGACATCCTTGCTGATTTTTAAAGTACCTCTAAGATCAAAACGATCGGGATCAATGAGTGTCACGCCTTGTGTTAATAACGCATCCGCTAATTGGCATTGGTAAGCACGCTCAAGGGTAGCAAGTTGCCGTTTATCATTGACGCCTTGAGCCTCAATTGGATTCGCCACATCCAAGGTATTAATTGGTAATGCTTCACGATGCGCTAAAGCAATCAAATCCGTAAGGTAATACTCTTGTTGTTGATTGTTATTTTGAAGTTTTGGCAATAGCGATTTAAGCACAGCATTATTCACCGCCATCATGCCGGTATTCACTTCTTTGATTTGACGCTGATCGTCTGTTGCATCTTTTTCTTCTACAATACCAACAGCCTGACCTGCTTCTCGAATAATGCGGCCATAACCTTTAGGGTTATCTAGGGTTTGAGTCAGCAGACACAGGCTATCTTTCGCATCTTCAATGAGCTTCGTTAAGGTCTCTCCGCTCACCAAAGGTACATCAGCATACAAAATCACCGACATGCCTTCATCTGGCAAATGTGGCAATGCTTGCTGTACTGCATGGCCCGTCCCTAGCTGTTCTGCTTGATAAATGGCATTAATGACGTAGCTGAGTGATTGCTCGTTTGCAAAGGACTCAACCCGCTCAGATTGATGCCCTGTAATCAAATGGCAGCTCTTATCAATAGGTAACTGCTCAATGGTAGAAAGAAGATGGCCCAAAAGGGGTTTACCTGCTAAAGGTTGCAGCACCTTAGGAGTATTTGAGCGCATGCGAGTACCCGCACCCGCAGCAAGGATAATAAATTGTGTGATCACAGGAAATTATGGCTTTTAAAAGGAGCTAACCTTAAAGCCATCAACGCTGAAATTCAAGCTCAAAAACGACCATTATCGCCTAGGTTTAGGTGTAGGTTTTGACGTTCCACCACTAGCGCCGTTATTTTGAATTTTTTCAAAATCAGGTGATTCGATCATGCTTGGTTTTTTTGTAGTTTGTTCCGCATCAATTGCTTTGTTTATGTCATCTATTTCTATTATGTCGTATTCTTCGAAGTTATTCAGTTTATTAACGTCATTATTGCTTACATCAGAAGCTGAATCAGTCTCAAGATTATTGATATTTTCAACAATGACGAAATCAGAATCTGAACCTGAATCAGTCTCGAGTTTCTTGATATTTTCAACAATCACAAAATCACTATCTGCCGCCTCATCATCAACTGCAACAACAGATACTGATAGCTTTTTTGAACCACTACTAAGATCGCCCAGATCCAGATCTATATTCGC
>JAPOUS010000337.1 GCA_026708525.1 Cellvibrionales bacterium | reverse complement strand
AAAAACATAACTACACCTACATTAATTGTCACTGGCCAACAGGTGCTACCAACCCTTATATGAATAAGATACGCTATATACAAGCGTACTACCATTTGTTCGATTATTTATTTTGGATTGATGATGATGCTTTTTTTATGGACTTTGACAAGCCTTTGACTGATTTTTTACCCGATGAAACTAGCTTCCTTAGTATCTGCTCAAGCCCCGACCATAAAAAAATTCATACTTACATTAGTTCAGGGCAGTTCTTTTTGCGATGTGATGAAGTAGGTAAATCTTTTATCGATAGCATTGAAAAGACTGACTTAACGCAAGTAAAAGACTGGTGGACGGAGGAGCTAGGTTTTTTTACCAACGGTGACCAAGACGCTATGGTTTATTTACTAAAGACAAAAGATCTCTACCGCCACTACAATTTACACCACTTCTCCAAATTTAATAGCCGGGTCGAAGATTTTTTTAATTCATCGCCTGTGTTTATTCTACACTTTACTGGCAACATGGATGTTAAAAACCAAAATTATCAAAAAATTCAACAAGCCACTGGCTTTGGCCCTTCATTATTAGCCGATCAACATAAAGCCTTAATCTCCTACCAAGACCCTAAAACCTTTTCACAAAAAGTGTTATCCCGATTAAAACAATATGCAGGCAGCGTATCGTGATAACGACATTACAGAATCAACAGTCGACGTTTAGCCAAACCATTAGTGATGCAATCGCTCAACAAGGCATAGCCAACAGTTTTAATCCAAGCATTGGCTATTTTCATGATTCAATCTATGTGGCATTTCGTGGGCAAGCTAAAGGAAAGGGAAAACCCTTTGATGCTTTTTTGCTAGTCATTGATAGGCAAGCCTCACATCAACTGATCAACTTATCTGATAAAGCCACAGCCTTTGGCATTGAACCTGTCGCAGATCCAAAATTAGTCACCCTTAACAATGAACTCTGGATGACATTCAATACAGGATGGGATGAAGGCAATAACAAAATCTACCTTTGGAAGATTGCCCCTACCCTTGAAAAACCTCTAGAATGTCTATACAAAGATCGACAAGCCGTTGAGAAGAACTGGGGATTTTTTTCTGAAAACAACCAAATTATGTGCCTCTATGATGTAAGTAAAGGGTTGATTCTTCAGGCAACAGATCAACCACTGTCTGATGACACTATTGAATTTACTACCCTTTCCCAGATACGATCTAATAGCCAATTACAGTCTTTTACATTAGGCACTCAGCCACTAAAAATTAATGGGGCGTATTATCTTATTGCACACAAAAAAATATCACTTTTCAAAAAACGATTGTATCTGGGCCGACTGGTCTCATTTACTTTCAACAATCAATCCATCAAAAAATTAGAGGTATCGAAGCGGTTATTAGCACATTCATTTAAATCGCTTTTCGGCTCTCCCATCAAACATAATAAAAACCTGATTAGCTGCACCTATTTTTCAGGCATGCTAAACCATGAAGATTCAATACTATTATCCTACGGAATTAATGACGTTGACTTCAATATTGTAGAACTATCCAAGGAGTCGTTATGAGCATTAGAACTTTCTATTGGCATGATAGAGTGATATCACCCCTGCATTTTAATATAAGGAAATTTTTTAATCGCTCGCCTTATTTCTTTTTTAAAATAGGCAACTCAGGAGATATTTTCACTCAATTAATCATTCAAAACCATTACAACCAAGAAGCCATTAATATTAAAAAAGAAGGTAGACGTTTGTTGCTAGTCGGGTCTATTGGCCACACAGTTAAAGAAGGCGATTTACTTTGTGGCATAGGTGTCAAGTCAACAGATATTCCTAAAGATAAGTTTCATACACCTATTCATGCACTTAGAGGCCCCTTATCCTACGAAGCATTTAAAAACGCAGGTTACGATACAAGTCAGATTAAATTCCTAAAAGACCCTGGTTTATTGATTCGATTTTACGCCCAAAACCTAAACCCTATTCTCCCTCAAGGTGCAGGGTTTATTCCACATTATCGTGAAAGGGATATTTATCTTCAAAATATGCCTAAGAACATGAAGTTTATTGACATTGATGATACGCCACTGAACATTGCAAAGCATATTCTAGAATCTGAAATTATCTACTCGTCGTCATTACACGGCATTATTTTTTCTCATGCATTAAACCGGCCTGCCGTACTTGTAGCACCTAAAACCGAAGAACCTATTTTTAAATACCAAGATTATTACGCATCTATTGATCAAGCAATGCCTCAATTAGTGCATGACATACACAAAATAGATAACCTTAAAAAGCCTGTTTCACCGATAGATTTAACTTATACACAGGATGATTTTATCTTCCCATCGCTTTCTGAATTAAAACGTTTAGGTATTGCTAACTAACGATAGAAAAATATTTATCATGCAAACCTTAGTCACCGTCTACATCCCAACTCACAACCGAAAACATTTGGTTACTCGCGCTATCGATAGTGTGCTAGCGCAAACTTATTCGCCTATCGAAATCATTGTGGTGGATGATGGTTCACAAGACGGCACTGAAGAACATCTTAACGAATATATTCAATCAGGAAAAATACACTTTATCCGAAACATTGAATCGAAAGGCGCTTGTTATAGTCGAAACATTGCCATCAAAGCCGCTAAAGGCAAATTTATCACAGGCCTTGATGACGACGATGTGTTCACACAGGATCGAATTACTCAATTTATTCAAGCATCTAACAACAATGATGATTGTGCGTTTTTGTATTCAGGCTATCAACTAAAACAACCTTCGGGCACTAAATACTGGTCAAAAGGTGGGAATAAACAAAGCCACTCAGATCTATTAAAACGCAACCGCACAGGCAACCAAGTATTTGCCCGAAGGGAAAGGCTGCTTGCTGTTGGCGGTTTTGATGAATCCTTACCTGCCTGGCAGGATCACGATCTTTGGATTCGCTTGACAGAAAAATATTCGCCAGCACAAAAAGTTGATAAGCCAACCTATATTGTAGACACAACCCATTCGCATGAGAGAATTTCAACCAACCTAACCAAAGTAAAAAACGCCCACGATATATTCAAGCAAAAGCATCTACACTACAGTCAACCACAATATCGGCGATTTTTAGAATTGAACTATTATCAATACCCGGGCGTGCCCTTTCCACTGAAGAAATACTTAGCATATTTGCCTAGCTCTGCCGCCAAAAGAGCCACTAAAATCTACATTGATAAATTCATTGCGCGTATTTTCAGAAAGCATCAACCCCAGTAACTTGTCGATCGATTCACAGCGATTGTCTAAATACGAGGCGAGAGTACTTTGAAAAAGATATCTCACCCAACAATCGGTTTGATATGATGTACTAGACCTAATATGGCAAGGACTGCCCATGACATTTACTGTTCATCCCAAGATCCCGGGGGATTTTTCATCTTTGCTCGATTGGCTTCAGTCAAACAATCTTTGCTTCAACGCGCAAGATACACCCCAATCAGAAACTAAAAAGGAAACACTTTATACATTCCCGATCCCCACGCTTTCTCAGGGTCAACTAGATGATATCCCTAAGCATAAAATCACTGATAATATTTCAATCAAGCAACTTTTGCGTATCAAGAAAGACAGCAAGCCCATCATCAAACAGCTGCATTGGCCTGTTGTACCTACAGATGCAGTTGCATGCTATAACCCTTTTCATTCACACTCTGATGAAAAGTGGGGCATATATTTTTTTGCGGACAACTTACTTTCACATCACCAACAATTGTACGAAGCATCTAAAGATTTTTTGATTTGGGACTATCAAACCTTGCTTCATTTATTTGTCTTTGAAGTGTTTAACCATGAATTTTTTCATCACATCGTCGAGTGCACAGCGACTTATATTGAGATTTTACAAGGTGCAGCGCAAACACCCTTCCCTGTTTATTTTGATTACAAAATCAGACAACAAAACGGCATAGATCACCCTCACCATCCACTCGAGGAAGCCCTGGCCAATGCTTACGCATACAATGCCTTTGGGTTTATCAGCCGACAAAAAGCAGGGTACAAAACAGCAACCGTCAAACTCTACCAAGCTGCGATTCGAAAACATTGGTTAGATGCCCCCAAAGGCTATTGCGCTGCTGAAAACTATATCTATGGTAAGCATAACTTAGGGGCAGCCTGCTTACTGGAACAATTACTTAATAGCCCCAATGCTTGCCATCGGTCACCACTGCCTGCAATCACTCAGCATCTTATGCCAAGCGGCTACACCACATTATTTACCAAGCCTAAAATTCCAACCTATGTGATTGGCACCCAAGCTGCTATTACAGAGTTACAACGTCACCTACCTGCATTAAATGCGACATACTCCCAGTTATTTTGGGCCAAAGAAACGACTGAAATAGATCGCGGCATACAACGAGCAGAGCAGCACCATACGCAAAGCATCAATGGGTAGTCATGATGCAAGTCATAGACTATAACACCCCAAGTTGATTGCTGACCGACAGCTTACCTGTCAATCAATAGGTGAGTAATCTAGTACTTTATTTCACAGCGATTGTCTTGTTGCAAAACTCGTTCCCACGCTCCTGCGTGGGAATGCATATTGGGTAAATAATCGCTTAAGCTCTAGGCGTTCCCACGCAGAGCATGGGAACGAGGAGTGAGTGCTTTTTATCGCTTACCCCACCCGACAAATGCTGTGCACTGAACTACTAGGTTCAAGTAATATGGGCTCAAGCCACTCTACGCTTGCATATTAATACTGACTCATCCATGCTTCTTATTTGGCAACTATTATCCTCTGCCTACATGAGATCTGAACAAATACTGTATATTTAACCAGAAAAAGCTTGACCACCTGTTTTTATATACAGATAATAAACTAACATATTGGCTAGGAGGGTGAATAATGGCATTGCGAACAAATAAACTTCTAACAAATAAGCTTCTAACAAATAACCGACTCACTACCGCTAAATCAAGCTTCACCAGCAAACTTATTCATTTAAAAAAACGCTCATTGCACAAGGTTGATTACGAGTTATTTCGAAACAAACTCAAACAAACCGCCGTCAAACGAGTAAAAAATCAACCAACAAAAACATTAATGTATGATCTTAACAACAATATACAGGCTGTTTTATATAAGGCAGCCATCAACGATGCAGGAG
>JAPOUS010000272.1:2889-5168 GCA_026708525.1 Cellvibrionales bacterium | reverse complement strand
CGTTATTTAATTTCGTTACAGAGCCCGAAAGCAATTTTTAGAGGTGCCCTTAAGATAGATAAGCATTTCCATTGATTTAGCATCACTCAGCCTCACCTTTTAAAACACGCCTAAAAAATCTATTCTTGTACAGTCAGAGTAAACGTTTACGCTGAAAGCTGTAAACGTTCATAAGGCTGAACCAACAGTATTGATAAAAGACGGCTATATCAATGAAGCATCAATTAGTTGCTCAAAAAACGCATTCATTGATTCCGACAATGGCCTAAAGGTAACGCCTAATTCTTTTTTTACCTTGCTATTATCAGCCTGCCAAGACTTATTGACATTTCTTGAGATAATTTTACGTGTGACAGATTTATCCATCATTGGCCCAACAGCCCAAACAAGCCATTTCGGTAACGATTTTTTAGGAATTGGATAATCCTTGCCGTACTTAGGTAGTAATGTTTGCGCCAACTCAAGCATATCCGTATTATGCCCCGAGGTAAGATATCGACCATGTGCTTCTGGGGTAAAGCCTGCCTGAAAGTGTGCTTCTGCCACATCGCGTACATCCACTGCACCTAACCCCATCTTTGGAATCCCTGCTTTTAATGTTCCATCACCCATTTGTTTAACAATTTCAAAACTTTCTGAGGTCGCATAGGGGTTAATGCCAGGGCCGATGACTAGCGACGGATTAATTACCACAAGATCCCAACGCGCTTGCGCTTTAGCAATTTTCCATGCTTCTTTTTCCGCCAATGTTTTCGAATAAAAATAAGGGCTATGGGTCAATGACGATTCAGTATTCCAATCGTCTTCTGTCAATATGCCGTTTTTAGTTTTTTCAAGATCCGTGTTATCACTATATATCGCCGCACAACTGCTGGTTAATACAACGCGCTTCACTGAAGATTGACGCTCAACCGAACCTAACACATTCGATGTACCTATCAATGCAGGCTCGACTAATTGTGTTTGCGGATCATCAACATGCAAGCTAAATGGTGACGCTGTATGGTAAACCAATTCACAACCTTGCATCGCCTCATCGTACGATCCCTCCTTTAATAAATCAGCTTCAAAATAGTGGATTGAACCTGATGACTTATCAGCAATTGCATTCAAGTAAGCCAATTTTTCGTGATTTTTAGCATCTCTCACAGGCGCATGAACCCTCATGCCAGCCTCTAACAGTTTTTGCACTAGGCTTCCTGCAACATAGCCTGTTGCCCCTGTCACTAAAACAGGTTTTGTTTGATCAACTTCCATTTCTTACTCCATCGTCTTTTTTTTATTTTATGCATCTCGCCTGCCAGCTCAACAACCATAACATGACACATTTGATAGATTACCTACCCTTTGCTCTTCGCTCAATCATTTGTATCTAAGTGATAGAGACTGCCTCGTTAATGCCTGGTGCTTTAAATTCAAAACCACTATCCAGTAAACGCTTGGGCATTACCTTAGCGCTTGCTAACAGTAAGCTTTCTCCCATCTCACCAAAAATCAACCTGATAACAAAAGCAGGCAACGGAAACAGACAAGGGCGATGCAATGCGCTTGCCAGTGCCTTGGAAAATTCAGCATTCGTAACCGGTTGGGGTGATGTGAGATTAAAATGACCTTGCAAGTCGCTTCGCTCCATCAGAAAGTGCATGGCTCTTACGCAGTCCTCGAGTTGAATCCAGCTCATCCATTGTTTACCTGGCCCCATGTGGCCACCTAGCCCTAGTGAAAAAGGCAGACGCATTTTTTTTAACGCTCCCCCTTCGCACCCCAATACCACACCAAATCGAGCGATTACCACGCGAACACCTGAAGAAATTAATGGCGCAAAAGCAGTTTCTATTGCTTGGCAAACCTTCGATGGAAAATCATCACCTTGCGCACTAGCTTCATCTAAACACACATCTCCACGATCTCCATAAAAACCAATAGCACTGGCAACAATCACCGTCTTAGGCAATGCCTTTAATGCAGATATATTCTCAACTAACGTTTCTGCTGCCAGCCTTCGATTATCAAGAATGTATGTTTTACGCTGTTTACTCCAACGCTTATTAAATAATGTCTCACCGGCCAGATGTATCACCGTATCAACAGCATCCAACGCATTTTTATCCATTGTTCTATCATCTGGATGCCAAATAAACTGGCCTTCATGCTTCGGTTGTCGCGATAGATGCCGCACAAGGCAACCTTCGGCTTTTAGATAATCCGATAGCGCCGAACCTACAAAACCCGTGCCGCCACTAATTAATACAATTTTCTTATCTTGAGTTTCTATCAAA
>JAPOUS010000272.1:0-2879 GCA_026708525.1 Cellvibrionales bacterium | reverse complement strand
CCCCCAAGGGTAAATGCCAAATTTGCGCTATATTCCTTAGACACTGAACACTTAACTCGATTCAACACAATTGCACAGAGAAGCATCTATCAATTGATAACTTCTCTGTGATTGGAATAAGTCTAGGAGATTTGCTGTGTTGTCCATGAAGGGTATCTTGCTTGCGTTATGTTGTATCATTTTTTTAGGGTGTGAAAAAACCACAACCCTGCCATCTAAAAGCTCACCAGAAACACCGACAACGCCGAGCAAAAACACCGAAACTGACCTGCAACCAACGATAACCCCAGCGCCTACGCCCATAGCCAAAACAACAGAAGCAACGGATTCCAAACCCAATATTCTATTCATCATTGCTGATGATATGGGTGTCGATACTTTATCTTCGTACAATCTATCAAATGCCCCAGCAAACACACCAATCCTTAATGGTTTAGCGGAGAGTGGCATAACCTTTGATAATGCCTGGGCTACCCCCATGTGTACAACCACTCGCGCAACGATATTGACCGGCCTGCATGGCGTTCATAGCGGAGTCACTTATGTCCCTGCTCCACTACCAGCATCCACCCAAATACTACAAGCTTACTTGGCGGAGACACTGGATAATAGCATCAATACCGCTGTATTTGGCAAATGGCATGTTGGAGGCGGCACACCTCCGCTTGATCACCCTGCGCAATTTGGCGTTCCCTATTATGCAGGTAACTTATCCGGCAACCTGACAAATTACTTTGACTGGGAACTGGTCATTAACGGTAAAGCCGTATCATCCAACGAATACCACACAACCAAAATTACGCAATTGGCTATGGATTGGATCAAACAGCAAGACAAACCCTGGTTCGCTTGGATTGCTTACAGTGCGCCACATTCTCCCTTTCACCTACCGCCTGATGCATTGCATTCCGCTAATTTAGCCGATGAAAAAAATGCAATTGATGATAACCCAAGGCCTTATTTCCTAGCCGCCATTGAGGCGATTGATACCGAAGTTGGGCGCTTACTTGCTTCACTTGATGATGACACCTTAGATAACACCATTGTGATCTTTTTAGGTGATAATGGCTCTCCCAGATCCGTCATTGATAAAGATGTCTTCCCAGCTTCTCACGGCAAAAAAACCCTATATGAAGGAGGTATTCGCGTACCATTAATCATTAGCGGGAAAAAACTGCTTAATCCAAATCGCCGATCGGATGCACTTGTCCATTCAGTCGATCTTTTTGCCACTATTGCGGAACTCCAGGGGGCTCCGCTACCTGCATTTTCAGATAGCCATAGCGTTGCAAAGCTTTTATTTGAAGATGACGATCATCAATCAAACCGACAATATAACTACAGTGAATTTGAACTCCATCAGCAAACCCATTGGGCCGTCAGAAATGCTCGTTATAAATATATTCGTTTCCATGATGGCACAGAAGCACTTTTTGATCTCACATTTGACTTAAAAGAAGCGACCAATTTAATCGATAGTGAATCGTTAAAAAACATAACGGATGAGTTAAAAAATGTTGGGCTTAATTTACGTAAACCTTTACCTGTTAATACTACAGACACCAGCATCAACATGACGGATATAATATTCACTCAGCGATCCTTTAATTGTAAAGACTATATTGGAAAATACACCGCCGATGCCAAAGATATTGGCCAAAATAAACCCTTTATTAGTGAGCTATCGATTAGTGCTGATAATACACACTGTCTATTTTCATCCAATGGCATCCCTAACCATGCATTCAATGACGGAAATACTCCATTTCCACATGCGGTTGCAGAAATTCAAGAGCATTTTAAGGTTGTGCAATCACCTGTATTTGCAGACGCGGCAACACCCTTAAGTTTACGCATCGATAATGCCATATTACTCAATGGCGTTAAAGTTGATGTTTTAGCGGCGGGTTGCTTTGGTGTCGGCAATGGCAAAATCGGCTGTAACGATGACAATCAACCATGGCGTTATGACCCGATGCACCAAGCCAATGGATTTAATGTTGATCGTCACAATGCACATGCACAACCTGATGGAGCCTACCACTACCACGGCCCTGCGCCGGTATTATTTAACCAAAACAACGATCAAGTATCTGGTGTGATTGGTTTTGCCGCAGATGGTTTTCCCATCGTAGGGCCGTACTTTAATGATGGCACCCAAATCAGAAAAGCGATCTCAAGCTATCGTTTAAAAAATGGATCACGGCCAATCACCAACAACGCGCCTGGGGGACAATATGATGGTCAATTTCGCGATGATTATGAATTCATTAAAGGACTTGGCGATCTGGATGAATGTAATGGCATGTCAATCAATGGCCAATATAGTTACTTCGTTACTGAGCATTTTCCTTACCTTATAGGGTGTTTTATGGGCACACCTGATGCGTCATTTTTTAAACGATAAATTAACGCTTTATAAAAAGGTTAACTATAGTGATGTCAGTTTACAGATGGATGGGCCAAGCAGATGAAACTCCGTATTCTCTACCTATTGATAGTATTGCTGACAGCTGTTGTATCAGCCTGCCTACCTTCCCCTCAAAAAACAGAAAACTCTGATAACCATTCAAAAAATGCCGCCACACAAGCAGATCAATCTTTGCAGACAGATACAAAAAAAACTAACCGCTCAGGCCAATTAGAAAAAACACAGAATCCTTCAATCATCGAACAAACAGCAGAGAGCACTGCGTATCAAAATGCATCAGGTAACATTAAGGCAAGCAGCCAACCACTCACCTTATGGGTATCGCCACCTACCAATATTTTTTACGAAGGTGAAACCGTGACATTGGCTGTAGGCGCCAAAGATTTTGAAGGGACATTATCAAAATTGACATTTATGCTAAATGGCAAGACACTTTCTTAAAAAAACT
>JAPOUS010000254.1 GCA_026708525.1 Cellvibrionales bacterium | reverse complement strand
GCATCGGAGTGGGTAGCCAACAAGCGAAGCGCGTTAGTTATGCATAAATTAACCGTACAAATTCTCAAATTTTAGTGTCCGGGTTTACTTGACCAGAACACTTTGGCTGGACGCTTACGATCTGTCGCGTGTCTTTGGTACTTTGACCTCGAGCTCACATTATTTATGTATTAATCTTCTATTCTAATAACTTCTTGCAGTTACGGTCTCGCGCCTATGCGCCTGCATGGGAGTGCAAGGTCGTTAACCTTGCGATGACTTAAGCAGCTATTAATACAAATTAAAGAGGCAGCTGATCATACATCAAGTATCTTCTTTTGATAATTATTCGCTTTTGCTCTAAAATCTCGCCTCTTTGTCTATTGAAACGTTAGATGCCTAAAGCTCAAAGCAGCTTTTTAGGGTAATTATAATCAAAATACAGGTATCAGCTTTATGAGTACACCCTTTGGCGTGACCATTGAAAACGGTATTGCAGAGCTAATCTTTAATAAGCCTCCGGTTAATGCGTTCGACTCTAAAACTTGGGCAGACATTGCTGCAACTATCGAAGAACTTGGCAATGATGATCGTTGTCGTGTGATTATTATTGCCGCTGAGGGTCGTGGGTTTTGTGCAGGTGTTGATATCAAAGAGTTAGATGCAGATGATTCACTCATCGTTAAAGTTAACAAAGGTAACTACGATACGTTTAAAGCCATTCATTTAAATCCTAAGCCTGTTATTGTGGCGGTTCATGGTTTTGTGTTAGGTGGCGGAATTGGTATTTCAGGTGCTGCCGATATTATCGTAGCTTCTGAATGTGCGACTTTTGCGGTACCTGAAGTTGATCGTGGTGCAATGGGTGGTGGTGCGCATTTACAGCGTATGTTCCCAGTACAAAAAGTGCGTTACATGTATTTCACAGGGTTACCAATTGACGCGCAAGAAGCCTACCGATTAGGTGCTGTCGAAAAAGTCGTTAAGCGGGAAGAATTATTACCAACAGCCCGTGAAATTGCATCTAAGATTGCCGAAAAGTCACCGCGTATGATTGCACTTGCGAAAGAAGCCTTAACGGGTATTGAAGACGGCAATTTAGAAGACAAATACCGCTCCGAGCAGGGCTTTACACTAGAAGCCTACCAATCCCCTGATTCTGCCGAATCACGCGATGCGTTTGTTAACAAGCGTGATGCTGAATTCACCGAAAAACAATAAGAGGTGACACTGTGGATATTCAATATACTGAAAAACAAAAAGCCTTTCGCGAAGAAATTCGTTCTTGGCTTGCTGAAAACGTACCTAAAGAGCCATTAAAAACTTATGATACCGAAGAAGGCTTCCAACAGCACCGTGAGTGGGAAGCCAAAATGAACGAAGGCCGTTGGGGTATGGTCACTTGGCCGACAGAGCTTGGTGGCAGAGATGCTGACCTGATTGAATGGTTAATCTTTGAAGAGGAATACTTTCGAGCTAAAGCGCCTAACCGTGTTAATCAAAACGGGATTTTCTTGCTTGGGCCAACGTTGATGGAGTTTGGTACTGACGAACAAAAGGCCGACATTTTGCCAAAAATGGCCGATGGTACTGAGGTTTGGGCCCAGGGTTGGTCAGAACCTAATGCCGGCTCTGATATGGCAGCGATCCGCTCTAAGGCTGAGTTATCTGAGTGTGGCGAATACTATATTATTAATGGCCAAAAGACTTGGTCTACTCGAGCTGTTTGGGCGGATCAATGCTTTGGTATGTTCCGGACTGATCCTGACTCTCAGCGCCATAAAGGGTTAACCTTTATTCTCGTGCCTTTAGATTTAGAAGGCATTACCGTTCGCCCGATCCCTCAGTTAGATGGCTTGCCGGGTTTTGCGGAGATTTTCTTTGATAATGTCAAAGTGCCTATTAATCGCCGCCTAGGTGGTGAAGGCGAAGGCTGGAAAGTGGCTATGGCAACCGCAGGTTTTGAGCGCGGCTTAATGCTTAGATCGCCTGCACGTTTCCAGGAAACTGCACGCCGCCTAGTTAAACTCTATGAAGAAAATCAAGCCGGTGCGGATCGTGATCCATCGATTCGTGATGCGGTTATTAAAGCCTACATGGCAGCAGAGTCGTATTGCTTAACGACTTACGAAACGGCTTGCCGATTAATTAAAGGCGGTAAAATTGGTGCGGAGTCATCGACCAATAAAATCTTTTGGTCCGAGCTTGATCAATCGATGCATGAAACCGCGATGGCGATTTTATCTGCCCGCGCTGAACTTGAGCCTTTTGCGCCTGAGGCGAAAGGTGTAGGTACTTGGTTAGATGGATTTTTGTTTGCCCAATCTGGCCCAATCTACGCAGGCACCAACGAAATTCAACGTAATATCATTGCCGAGCGATTGCTTGGCATGCCACGCTAAGGAGAACGACAATGGATTTTACTTATACTGAAGATCAATTGTTGTTCCAAGACAGCGTGCGTGAATTTTTAGTCAATGAAGTCACTTGCGAGAAAATTCGCGAATTGTGGGACACAGACACTGGCCGAAGCGATGAGCTTTGGGGGCAGCTTGCCGAGCTGGGTTTAACCGGTATGACCGTTCCCGAAGATTTTGGTGGCCTTGGCATGAATGAAGTCGACTTCGTTTTATTGGCACAAGAGTGCGGTTATGTCGCGTTGCCTAACAATCTAACGGAAACGGTTTTAGTGGCTGTCCCATTACTTGCTTCGCTTTCAAACGATACGTTTAAATCGGAATGGTTACCAAAAATTGCCGAAGGTAGTGCAAAGGTTGCCGTCGGTCTTGAGCAAAACTTATTGGTAGAAGATGCACATGTTGCTGATGTGCTTATCATGCAAAAAGGTAGTGCGTTGTATGCGGTAGATCCCGCCAAAGCGACCATTGAATTTAATGCCTCGGTAGATTTGTCTCGCCGTTTGTATTCCGTTGTTTTTAACGAAGCAGAGGCTGATTTACTGGTTGAAGGGTCTGAAGCAGATAGCTTAATCGCTAAAAGTGTTAACCGAGGGGCTCTAGCTTCTGCTGCACAAGCAATTGGTTTAACCAAGCGTATGATCGATATTTCAGTGCAATATACGTCTGAGCGTAACCAGTTTGGTAAACCGATCGGTAGCTTCCAGGCGGTTAAACACCGCATGGCCAATGTCGCTGTGCAATTAGAATATGCCAAAGCACCTGTAGCATTCGCAGCTTATGCGATTGCTAATGACCTATCCACAGTCGATAAAAATGTTTCTCATGCAAAATCGGTTGCTTGTGAAGCTTCTTTGACGGGTGCTAAAAACAGCATTCAAGTCCATGGTGCCATGGGTTACACCTTTGAGGTGGATCTTCATATCTTTATGAAGAAAGCTTGGGCACTAAATAATACGTGGGGCGATCAAGCCTTCCATAAAGCGCGTGTAGCTGAGGCAATTTTTGCTGATAGCGACAAAATAGGTGCAGGTTGTACCTTTTTGTGAACTAAATAGTGATAAAGGGGACATAGGTTATGTGTTCATTTTAGTTAAGCATATGTCTATGAAAGTTTTTGCATCATCACTAATCGGTTTTTTATTTTATAGCTCTTCGTTAGTGTGGGCATACTGCCCAACTTGCGAAGAAGATGATGGGAGCTCCCCAGTTCTTTGTGATCAATGCGATCAGCTTATGTCGGCTGACCCATACGATAGTGATTCTGAAGATGGCGATTAATTAGATATGTCAGGTTTTTTTAATCATGGAAAAATTTTCCTAACTATCTAATAGTAAACACTAGGTAAAAAAACAAGAGTTATAATAAGTGTAGGATAAAAATACAATGAGTACTGAGAAAAAACCTGAAGCTTATATTATTGATGCAGTACGCTCGCCAACAGGGCGACGTAAAGGTGGTTTAGCGCATGTACATGGTGCAGACCTAGGCGCTCACGTATTAAAAGCCATTGTTGAGCGTAACAACATTCCAGATAATGAATATGATGACGTCATTTTTGGTTGCTGCGATACCGTGGGTACCCTTGCTGGTGATATCGCACGCACCGCATGGTTAGCCGCAGGGCTTAGTGATGAAGTGCCAGGTACAACCATTGATCGTCAATGTGGTTCATCACAGCAGGCGGTACATTTTGCAGCGCAAGCTGTTATGTCTGGCACGCAAGATGTCGTTATTGCTGGTGGCGTACAAACCATGACGCAAATTCCTATCTCGTTTGCTATGACTGCGGCTGAACCTTTGGGTATTAAAGATCCGTTTTCAGGTTCAAAAGGCTGGGTTGAGCGTTATGGCGAAGAGCCACCAACGCAGTTTAAATCTGCGCAAATGATTGCAGATAAATGGGGTATTTCTCGTAAAGAGCTTGAAGAATACGCATTGCAATCGCATCAACGTGCGATCACAGCGATCAAAGAAGGGCGTTTTGATAATGAGATTGTGCCACTTGAAGGTGTAACTACAGACGAAACCCCGCGAGAAACTACTTTAGAAAAAATGGCCGAGCTCGACTTCTTGTTTGGTTGCGATAAAGTCACAGCGGCCGTTGCTTCACAAACTTGTGATGCGTCATCGGCGATTTTGATCGCATCTAAAGAGGCAGTTGAAAAATACGGCTTAAAACCACGTGCTCGCATTCATCACATTAGTGTACGTGCAGAAGATCCAATTTGGATGCTAACCGCACCAATTCCTGCGACTGAATATGCCCTTAAAAAAGCAGGTATGACCCTGGATGATATTGACCTGGTTGAAATTAACGAAGCGTTTGCATCGGTGGTTTTAGCGTGGCTTAAAGAAACCGGTTACCCGCTTGAAAAAACCAATGTTAACGGTGGGGCGATTGCCTTAGGCCACCCGTTAGGTGCAACAGGTGGGAAGTTAATGACCACGTTGCTAAATGAATTAGAACGCACAGGCGGCCGTTTTGGCTTGCAAACCATGTGCGAAGGTGGCGGTCAGGCGAATGTCACCATTATTGAACGTTTAGGCGGTTGATTTCTCCAAAGACTCTTTTAATAGGAGTCTTTTATGAAAAAAAATGTGTTTATTGTTTTGATCTCACTTTTTTTGTTGCTGGTGTTGCAAGCGCAAAGTGAAGATGTGTACTGTAATGAGTGCAATCAATTAATGAGTGAAAAAAGCCAGGATGATTGGGAGTGCATCAATTCTCAATGCCCTAGCAAGGTTCCTTTTGAAACACCGCCAGATTCGGATGAAGAAGATGAGCAGTCGAATCCGAATATAACAATTTAAATGCAGTGCAAGTGGGGCA
>JAPOUS010000032.1 GCA_026708525.1 Cellvibrionales bacterium | reverse complement strand
CGGACTAGTAGGTTGATTTGGAAAGGCTCAATCAGATGCAGGTTATGGATAGAATATATTATTTATTTCAGATAAATATCAAATCGAATCACTTTAGATTCAAGACTATAATTGGGCTTTTTCTCAGCATAATAACCACTACCTTTAGGTCGTTTAATTACTAAACGCTCGTTAGCTTGTTTAGATGCTAGAGAGAAAATATCACAAGGATTGTTATGGTCTTCTCCTACTACTTGATGAAAATATTGCATCGCCTTTTTGACTTTAGCCGATTTTTTTCGCTCAGGAAACATAGGGTCAAAATAGACTACATCATAGGCTTCGATATTCTTTGCTAGAAGCTCCATTGCATCTTGGCATGATAACAATTCAATTTCTGATGAAAATGACACTTTTGACTGTTTAAGGGCTCGAACGCCAGCGTATAGCATGAGATAAATATAAGGATTTGTTTCAACCATAGTGACTTTTGCACCAAGATTAGCAAGCGATATTGCATCTTTTCCAAGGCCTGTCGATATATCTAGAATTGTAGGTGTTCGACCATTCTTAAGACCGCAGGCTTTAGCAATTAACGATTTTCTGGAAACGCTGTTAAGGTAGCGTTGAAATTCGGACGATAAAAAATCACAGTAAATAGCACCGCCTTGTGATTTATCAGAAGGCGAGAGTGCAATTAACCCATTATCTTCAAATAAGATAAAGTCAGACAATTCACGGTTATCGGTCAAGGTTAATCCCAGCCCATCCGCAAGCTGACAGAAATCGTCACTTATAGGCGTTTGAACAAAAACCTTAATCAAAGAAACTTCAACCCAGCAACACCTGCTTGAATATACCTAACTTCCATTTTAACGGATTGCGTATTAACCGGGCCATTTAACGAACGAATGAGCACATCAACCGCTGTACCTGCCGGTGGGAAACCGCCCTCGCCTAAATAAACGGACAAGCCGCCATCAGAAATATCCTTTGAGCGGACAGTCACCTCACCGAATGATGGATGACTAATCTGCACGCGCGTATTAATACTCTTTCGAATGGAAGCACGTTTATCCAAATCCATAGAAACCCTCCGGTTGCGCTTTTTTATGATTGTTCGTAAAGTACGTTACTGCAAAAAAGGATTATATCGCTTTTCATTGCCTAGGGTCGACATCGGCCCATGCCCAGGAACAAATGCCACTTCATCGCCAAGGGGAAATAGCTTATTTTTAATCGAGCTGATTAATTCGCCATGGTTACCTTGAGGGAAATCCGTTCGACCAATAGAACCTTGAAAAATTACATCGCCCACAAATGCGATTTGTTGCACTTGATGATAAAACACCAGATGTCCTGGCGTATGGCCAGGGCAATGCAATACTTCTAGCGTGACATCTCCAAAAGATAAGGTGTCCCCTTCTTCAAGCCAGCGAGTAGGAACAAATGCATCGGTTTTAGGAAATTGCATCATTTCTGCATATTCAGGCAGGCCATCCAACCAAAATTTATCCGCAATATGCGGGCCCTCTATAGGTACGTCCATCTGCTCAGATAGTGTTTTTGCAGCACCAACATGATCTAAATGACCATGAGTTAAAAAGATCTTTTCGAGATCAGCCCCCAATGATTTAAGCAACATCAGTAGTTTGTCAGGCTCACCACCTGGATCCACAAGAGCCGCTTTTTTGGTTGCATTGCAAACTAACAGCGAGCAATTTTGTTGAAATGGGGTAACAGGAATAATTCGGTGCAAAAATTCAGGCATGGTTTGTTAGTTTTATCGCAATTAAATCCGCGCGTGATAGATGGATAACAATGATTGAGCAATGCTGTGATCTTCAAGCTGCGCATAGGGTACTATAAGGGATAGGATCTGATAAACCCCTGCGTGAATTATTTTGTCATAATCTGCACTAGGATTAATCAATTGCTGATAAGGAAACCAATATAACAAGGTAAAGCTGATATTTTCTGCCAATTGTTGACTACCAACTAAACTATCACTTAATGCATTTGCTTCAATCAGTGATTTGCATAATAACTCAATAGTCTTAACTTTTTGTTTGACTAAACGTTTGAATCGTCTGCCAATATCCTGATAACGTTGCAATATATCCGTTTGATTAAGGTAAAAAAATCGGTATTTATGGATTTCCTCAAAAATTACGTACATAAAGTACCAGTGATTTTCAAGGCTCATTTCAGCTATTTCACTTTGTTGCAATAATTGCGAGAAGTCCGCATCAAACTGGGCATATAAAGATTCAATAATGCTTTCTTTACCTTTGAAGTGATAGTAAAGATTGCCAGGGCTTATATCCATCTCATTAGCAATATCAACCGTGGTGACATTTTGCTCCCCTTCTTCATTGAAGAGTGTTAATGCAGTTAGCAAGATCCTATCGCGGGTTTTCATCTTATTATTGTTATGCCCTTTTTATTTAATATCCTGTCACAGAGAGAAAATTGGCTCTGTTAACTACCCCACACATTAACGGTCATAGAAAAAAATATGAGCAAAAGGGTTGCTGATAAACAAAAAAAGGAGCCTATGCTCCTTTTATCGTCGAGAGTGACAAAGATTACGCGGTTTTACTTGCAGCCGCTTTGCGTGTTGCCGTCTTTTTAGCTGGTGCTTTGGTTTCTTTTGATTCTAAAGCCGAAAGTACAAGATCTAGCTTGTTTGAAATTTCACCTAACAACTCATCAGAATCAGCAGTCTTCTTAAAATTGAAGGTTAAGCTCTCTTTGACTTTAGATAGCCGCTCTTCAAGGTTTACATTGGCTTTTTCTTTAACTTCTTGAAGTTTTTCTTGAGTTTCGCCTTCTAGCTGCTTACCCTTTTCTACCAAGTCATCAAACATTTTGGTTGATTCTTGGGCTTGTTTTACTTTATCTGTGACTTTTTGATAAGTGCCTTGGGCTTCATCAAACGCTTTACCGTATGCACCTAAGCCTGCTAACCAAATATTTTTAGCCAAGTCACTTGCTTTCTCAGCCATTTCTTTGATTTCTTTTGTTTTTTCTTCAGCCATTTCACTCTCCAGGCAGTGTTTTATAAGATGATCTTAAGTTACCAAGACAATTTAGAATAAACATACTAATAAAAGGCTTTATTATGGTATTAAATCCATGCAAGGAAGAATCATGGCAGACGATTACACCCCTGATATAACCAATAAGCAAACCACGCATAAACAAATGCATGATGCGCAGAATCAACTCATCAACGAACAGCGTTTTGTTGAAGCCATTGCAAACTGCCTAGAGTATGAAACCAAAGCATTTACCATAGGCTCATTACCGAATATCGAGCTGATCCATTTTTTATTCCAGCAGCAGATAGAAAATCCAGATCTCTTTGATTCTGACTTTAAGTTAGCCCTCCTTCACTTGATTGAAAGCGAAGATTCAAAAGAGACAACGATCAAAAATATTCTTACTGCGAAAGAGCAGCTCAATGACAAGCTACTCGTTTCCTCAAGGAGGTTAACGTTACTAACAACGCAACGAAGCGTCATCAACGAAGAGCAATTTAGGGTATCTTATACCGACTACGCGGAAGAGTTTAAACAGCTCACCCTCATGGAATATGGCTATTTATTAGGCATCGTTCAAACGGCTCCTCAGATGATTCAACACCTTTATCAGCCTGAGAATAAAGCGCATATCTACTCAACAAGCCAAGGTAGCCGTGAGGCGCATTTCACTAACATACTTAATACCATAAAAACATTTAATCCTGAGACACCAATCGCAACGACCGATTTTTATGAGAGCGACAGTATAGCCTCTGCCCTCTTATTAAAGTCGCCCTTTCAACTAACCATTGAATTAACCAAGCAGCAAACCCTCAAAGCGCTTAAGTCGTATTATTTCTGTTATCGTGAATTAATACGAGAAACGCCAGAGAATAAGCTTGACTACATCAACAAACCGCTACTATGCTTTAGGGCCTGTTCTATTGAGTACTGGCAACACCTTCAATTTATAGTCAAATTATTGGGTGTTAACAAAACAGCCAAATACAAAAAATAAACGGCCGTTACCGCTCTAAATTGAGATGGCGACTGTCAAGGCTTTAAGATCCGGAACACTTCTGTGTTAAGCTGGTCTTAATATCTTTATATAGCTTTATTGAAGCCAAATAGAAGCCCTATGAAACAAACTTCTTTTTATTCTTTATTTTATTCACTAATTATCGGCATGTTGTTGAGCCTTACTGGAAGCCTCTCCTTCGCCAAATCAGAATCTAAAGAGCAAATTCAAGAGGTTAGCAAAGAAGAGCCATTGACTGACATCGCTTGGTCAGATGCACAAAAAAAAGCCAACCTTGAAACACTCAAGTTGTTAAAAAATAAGCATTATGAAAAGTTAATCCTCGATGACGCATTAGCTGAGAAGTTTTTAAATAATTATCTGAATACTATCGATAGCAACCGCCAAGTCTTTTTAAATAAGGATGTTACTGCCTTTAAATTCAAATACTTAAAAGGAATGAAGCAGGATTTATTAACAGCCAACCTTAACCCCGGTTTTGCCATTTTTAATCAATACCGCCTAACTTTAGCCCAACTGTTGGCAGAGCAACTCGACAACCTTGATCAAAAAATAAACACAATGACTTTTGACGAGGAAGACAGCTTGCTAATTGACCGAAGTAAAGCGCCGTGGCCAAAAACAACAGCCGAAAGAAAAGAGATTTGGGAAAAGCGACTAAAATCTGCTGTGCTTTCGATGCAGCTCGAAAACAAAAAGACTGACGAAATCATTAAAACCTTATCCAAGCGCTATAAAAGTCAACTTGAACGGATAAGGCAGCTTAATAGTGAAGATGTTTTCCAAATCTATCTTAACACCTTTACTGAACTCTATGACCCACATACTAATTATATGTCGCCAGAGCTTTCGGAAAATTTTAATATTTCCATGAGCCTTAAACTTCAAGGGATAGGTGCACTACTTCGAATGAAGGATGACTACACTGAGGTAGTAAGGTTAATCCCTGGAGGCCCCGCAGCTAAAAAAGGTGAATTGAAGCCTTCTGATCGCATTGTGGGAGTCGCCCAAGGAGAAAACGGTGAAATGGTCGATATTGTTGGCTGGCGCTTAGATCAAGTCGTCAACTTGATTCGCGGAGAAAAAGGCACATTAGTTCGTTTAGAGGTCATACCCGCTAAAAGCGCCGATGAAAATACCCGTAAAGAAGTTCGTATAATTCGGGCTGAAGAAAAACTTGAAGAACAAGCCGTGAAAAAAGCGATCTAAACGCTAAAAGACGAGAAAGTCAAC
>JAPOUS010000039.1 GCA_026708525.1 Cellvibrionales bacterium | reverse complement strand
GGTTACCCCAGGAAAAACCAGTAAAACGTTCAGTGCGGATTCCCTAGGCCTTCTTAATGTTAGATGTGCTTATTCAGATAATTAGCAACATCTAACATACGATTAGCAAACCCCCATTCGTTATCATACCAAGCCATTACTTTAACCCAATATGTGTTGACCATGGTTTGTGTGGCATCGAAATGGCATGATGCGGATGTGTGGTTGAAGTCAATAGACACCAACGGCTTATCAGAATAGGCCAGGACGGATTGTGAGCCTTTATCAGACGCGGTTTTTACTAAGTGGTTTATTTCTTCAGTTGAGGTCGGTTTTGTTGCAAGAAAATGAAAATCTACCATAGAGACATTCGCTGTGGGTACTCTTACGGCCATGCCATTAAGCTTGCCTTTTAGCTCAGGTAACACTTTACCGACAGCTGAAGCTGCTCCAGTTTTTGTTGGGATCATGGATAGAGCGCAAGCTCTTGCCCGGTAAATATCGTAATGAAAGCTATCATGGTTCGCCTGATCATTGGTATAAGCATGAATGGTTGTCATCATACCTTGCTCGATACCTACTGACTCATGAAAGACCTTCGCTATAGGTGCAAGGCAATTGGTTGTGCATGAGGCATTAGAAATGATTAGATCCGAGCTTTTTAGTATGTGATGATTGACACCAAAAACAATCGTGGCATCCGCATCTCCAGATGGCGCGGAGAGAAGGACTTTTTTAGCACCAGCGTGCAAATGTTTAGATGCTAATTCCTTGGTTAAAAAACGTCCAGAGCATTCCAGTACCAGATCGATATTTAGATCTTTCCAGGGAAGATTTTCAGGGTTTGGTTCTTGAAAAAGTTGCACTTTTTTATCGCCAATGTTCAGCATGTTATGTTGGGCAGTAACTTCTTGTGAAAAAATGCCATGAATAGAATCATACTGCGTGAGGTGGGCATTAATGTCTGCCGGTGCTAAATCATTGATTGCAATGATATCGATGTCATAAGAATCTTCCTTATCAAAAAATGCGCGTAAAATATTTCTACCGATACGGCCATAGCCATTGATTGCAACCCGATAAGCCATTTCATGAACCCAATAGATAAAAAAATTAATCGCTTTTGAAAGATAAAAAACAGAAAAGTTCCAAAAAGAGGGGGCTTTATGTTTAATGGCACTTTTAAGGGCACCTCTAAAAATTGCTTTTGGCTTCTGTCACACAAGCGATTGACCTTGTTTTTTAAAATAAACCTGTCAATTAAAAGGGAGGGCGGATTTTCATAACTGCCCCTTCGGGCACTAATTACAAGGCTTTCAGCGGCGTTGAAGGCTTTGTTAAGGTGTCTAACATTAACGGCATTCGCCTTGCTGAAAACCTTGACATTCAGCGCAGAACCTCAAATCAATTATTAGAGATACTCTTAAATAAGTATCGAGAAAAATGTATCTTCAGATTTTTTGTTGGTTTTTAGGTTGTCAGCAAGGTGCGCAGCTGCCAATGCTTCCTCGATATAAAGTATATGCATTGATGCTGAAGGTTTATTCAGCAATCGTTTTGCGGTAAGAGTAAACTAAGGAATAAAGCGAACGGACTTTGCTTTATTCCTCGTAGCTCTCTAGAGGCGGACAGGCACAAAAGAGGTTTCGATCGCCGTAGACGTTATCAACTCGTCCAACAGGAGGCCAGTACTTGTTGCTCTTAACAAAATCCAATGGGTAGGCCGCCTCTTCGCGAGAATAAGGGTGAGGCCAGTCGCTCGCTATGACCAAGTTGTGGGTATGAGGTGCATTGACCAAGGGGTTATTATTGAGGGGCCAAACGCCGTCAGTCACTTTTTTAATTTCTTCATGAATCTGAATCATTGCATCACAAAAGCGATCAATTTCAGCTTTCGATTCGCTTTCTGTTGGTTCAATCATCAAGGTGCCGGCCACCGGGAATGACATAGTTGGTGCATGAAAACCAAAATCGATCAAGCGTTTAGCGATATCTTCTTCTGATATGCCAGAGGTAGATTTAATGTTTCGAATATCAATCAAACATTCATGCGCCACGCGTCCGTGTTTTCCTGAGTAAAGGATGGGGTAATAAGGTTTGAGTCTGTGGGCGATATAATTGGCTTGGACAATGGCCATTTCAGTTGATTGGGTTAAGCCTTCTTTGCCGAGTAGCGATAAATAAGCCCACGAAATTAATAAGATACTTGCACTGCCAAACTCAGTCGCGGAGATCGCGGTTTGATTGCTCTCATCGATTGGGTTGCCTGGCAGAAAGGGCGCAAGATGACTTTTAACACCAATAGGCCCCATGCCTGGGCCGCCACCGCCATGAGGGATGGCAAAGGTTTTATGCAAGTTAAGATGAGAGACATCGGCACCAAATTTTCCTGGTGCTGCTATGCCTACAAGCGCATTCATGTTTGCGCCATCAATATAGACTTGTCCGCCCGCTTTATGCACCATCTCACAAATAGTTTGAATACCCTCTTCAAAAACCCCATGGGTTGAAGGGTAGGTTACCATGAGGCAAGCAATATTATCTTGGTAGAGATCTATTTTTTGTTTGAGATCTTCTATGTCGACGTTGCCTTCGGCATCACAGCTAATGATAACGACTTTCATCCCTGCCATGGCTGCACTGGCAGGGTTTGTGCCATGCGCGGAAGATGGGATCAAGCAGATATTGCGGTGGCTTTCGTTTTTGCTGTCAAAATAGGCTTTAATGGCTAGTAACCCGGCATATTCTCCTTGAGAGCCTGCATTGGGTTGCAGAGAAATAGCATCGTAACCTGTCACGGCTTTGAGCATGTCGATCAATTCATTAAAAATGACTTGATAGCCTGCGGTTTGATCTTTAGGTACGTAAGGGTGCAGGTGGGCAAACTCATGCCAGGAGACGGGCAGCATTTCTGTGGCGGCATTCAGTTTCATTGTGCAAGAGCCTAATGAAATCATTGAATGGTTTAGGGCGATATCTTTATTTTCTAGACGTCGCATGTAGCGCATCAATTCGGTTTCACTTTGATATTGTGAAAATACAGGATGGGTTAGAAAATCCGAGGTTCGTTGTAATGAAGCAGGGATCGCTAGGCCTTCAGGTGTTTGCCAATCTTGTGCATCGATATTGAAGATGCTCAGTAACCGAGCAAAGGCGGTTTCGTTGAGGCATTCGTGCAAACTAATGCCCATGTGTTCATCATCGATCAATCGAAGGTTAATCTTGTGTTTTAGAGCATTTTCATAAAGCGATTGGGCATTAGCTGTTTTAATGGTCAGGGTATCGAAATAGCCTTTATTAATGACTTCATAACCCTTTGTTCGAAGGGCGTTAGCTAATAGTTGGGTTGCATTGTGAATGCGTGTGGCAATGGCTTTAAGCCCATCTGGGCCATGATAGACCGCATAAAAGCTCGCCATAATGGCTAATAGCGCCTGAGAGGTACAGATATTACTGGTCGCTTTCTCACGACGAATGTGTTGCTCTCGGGTTTGCATGGCCATGCGATAAGCTGGTTTGCCCTGACTATCTTTCGATAAGCCGATGATCCGTCCAGGCATGGCACGTTTGTGTGCTTCAGAGCATGCAAAAAAAGCCGCGTGTGGGCCACCGTAGCCCATAGGTACACCGAAACGCTGGCTGTTCCCGACGACAATGTCAGCCCCCATTTCACCGGGTGCTTTAAGTAAACAAAGGCTTAAGAGGTCGGTGGCGACGGTTGCGATAGCGTTTTTATCATGGATAGTGTTGATGATCGAGGTCAAGTCATTGACTTCGCCCAAGGTATTCGGGTATTGGATTAGCGCACCAAAAAACTCTTGGGATGCCAGTTCAGCGGTAATATCACCGATGATCAGATTGAAACCAAAATGTTCAGCCCGTGTTTTCATGACTTGCTTGGTTTGAGGGTGGCAATGCTGATCAACAAAGTAGTTTAAACTTTTGTTTTTCTTGGCAATACGCTGGCTCATTGCCATGGCTTCGGCGGCAGCTGTGGCTTCATCTAAAAGGGAAGCATTTGCCAGCGGCATTTGGGTTAGATCCATCACCATTTGCTGAAAGTTAGTTAATGCCTCAAGCCGGCCTTGCGCAATTTCGGGCTGGTAAGGTGTGTAAGCGGTATACCAGCTTGGATTTTCAAAGATATTTCTGAGAATAGCACTTGGTGTGTGGGTTGGATAAAACCCCATGCCTAAGTAGCAATCAAAGACCTGATTTTGTTTTGCCAGTCGTTTGGCTTGATGTAAGAATGCTTGCTCAGAGAGGGCGGGTTTATCTATAGGCAATGCGCTATTAAGTTGAATGCCTCGAGGAACCGTCTCCTTGATTAATGCCTCAACGGATGAAACACCCAGCTGCTCCAGCATGTCAGCTGTTTGCTTTGGGCTTGAGCCAATATGGCGTTTAACAAAGTCCTTTGAGGTATCACAGAAAAACATCGAAGACACACTTTACCCCACTCGCCGAAATCGTTTTTATTGTAGATTTGAGGCGCGCATTTAACCACAAACGGAGGATAAAATCAGTTAAATATCGATCAAAAAAGGGAATAGTCGCGCAGATATTTTTTATTGTTGCGTTGAGCTGTTACCATAGTTTTTTTGGCATAAAAAAATGAGTGAGTTTGCTTGTGGTTAGAGTGGTCAGTTTTAATATCAATGGTATTCGTGCACGTTTTCATCAATTAGATGCACTGAAATCAGAGCTAGATCCGGACATTATCGGATTTCAGGAAATTAAAGTACATGATGAGCAATTTCCCTTTGATGACTTGGCGCATTTAGGCTGGCATTTTGAGATTTTTGGCCAAAAGGGGCACTACGGTGTGGCGTTAGCATCCAAGCAGCCGCCAGAATTTGTGCAAAAAGGGTTTCCCACAGACGATGAAGATGCTCAACGCCGTTTGATTCATGCACGATATGATATTAATGGCAAAAAAATGGATGTGTTGAATGGGTATTTTCCGCAAGGCGAAAACCGTAAACACGAAACAAAATTCCCAGCTAAAGAAAAGTTCTATAAAGACCTCGTTAATTACATTAATGAAGTAAAGAAGGATTCTGATGGTTTGTTGATTATGGGTGATATGAATATATCACCCACGGATTTTGATATTGGTATCGGCGAAAATAACCGTAAACGCTGGTTGCAACAGGGTAAATGCTCTTTTTTGCCAGAAGAGCGCGAATGGTATGACAACTTAATGGCAACAGGGCTTACCGATACTTATCGGCATTTTTATCCAGAATCTATGGATAAATTTAGCTGGTTTGATTATCGCTCAAAAGGCTTTAATGATGACCCTAAGCGAGGCTTGCGCATTGATCATATTTTAGTGA
>JAPOUS010000108.1 GCA_026708525.1 Cellvibrionales bacterium | reverse complement strand
GGGAGCGAGAATTTCTCACTCTACAGGGATTTTTTTGCTTGATATTTTTGGAGCGTCCATATATGCCCTTAAAACGATAAAGTTGTCGAGTTAAATAATCAACCCAAAGACCCGTTGAATGATCTATTAAAATAGGGTGCCCGTGATTTGTTGGCAAGATGCATACACCCAAGATTTTCTGTAGGCCAAGACAGCATATTATTGCTTGAATTTTTCCAGCATCCCTTATAGCTTTTTGGCTCATATTGATTTTTTTAACCTTTTCATCTGAAGAATATTCAAATGGATGAAATTTATTTTTTTAGTCAAAATGCCAAGATTTAGCAAAAGCGTTTAAGTCTTTAGGTGTTGTAACTGTAGATATGAAATACTTACTATTACCTTTCTGTAAAAATTCTTCATTCATCAATTCATTTTCTTTTAACTGTGAATGTTTATGAATAAGGAAAACGGAAAATTTCAAGCAGTAAAGCTAATAGTTATTTAGGGCATATATGGACGCTCAAAAAATATATGCCCTTTAATTCAATCGAGGTTAGAAACGTTAGATTTTCTGTGAGTATGAGTAGCACGCTATTCTGAAGAGCTAATGCATAGGTTGTGTATCAGGTGATATTCAGCCGACAGAGTTGGGTAAATTTTTATAGGCTGGTCTAATCTGCTGTTTTATTTATGTTGAGGTTAATAGTGGGTTGAGGATGGCGAATACAAGCCATCAAATACGTTAAAATCGACGAGCACTCAGCAGGCTGTGTTAAAAACGAAGGCACATAGGTGGGGGGCGACACTAACTGACGTTCAATCATTTCATTGATGGTGTCAAGATACTTAAAAGCGGTTTTACCAATATATAAATGACTGATGTCCTTTTCCTTGATTAATCCTAATGCTTGACTCACCCCGCTCAAGTAGAGGTAATCTTTTGTGAAACCTCCACCACGATGCACTCTCACTGAAAGCGTAAATGCTTGATCGCTGGGCACTTTGCAGGCCTCCAGAAGATAGCTGTAGGTATGACGAAAATCATTGTGATTCAGCATTTCTTTCACTGCCAGTACCCTAAGTGCAAGCCTACGCAGACGATCCAGTGTTATACAGCCTGAATGGTATTCGTTTAAAATAGCTAGTCCTTCTTGCGTTAACGTATTGCCAGGCAGACCTAACTGAAAAATTTTTAATCGCTGTTGATGGCTATTCAGCGTCGTTGCCATATGAACACCTAGCTCATGATGGACTAAAGCACGCGCTTCAAGAGGACTTATGGCGACATCTTTTGAGATCATGATAATTTTTCGGCTATGAGAGACCATGGCAGAGGCCACGAGCTTTGAGCTGATGTCAAATTTACACTGCATGCCCCATTCATCAGCAGCGGCCTTCATTCTTGTCAACAATTCGTCCGCATGAATAACGTCTTTTGTTTCGGGTTCAAAAGCACTAGCATGCATCAAAAATTGTGCGTTCATCTCATCAATGGCCTTAGGTTCACCATAATACTTAAGCGACTCATAAACGAAATCCGCTTGGCCTGCTTTGACCAGTAAATCAATTTTCTTGCTGTATCCATCAATCACATCACGATAAAGCCCTTGAATACTCGGGTCTTGGATAGAGTCGATGGGCAAACGATATAAACGTTCTCGAAACTGATAAGGGTCTATATCGAGTGATCGATATTTAAACTGAGGCTGATAATTGCCGTTGCGTTTAAAAAATTGTTTGCGCTCAGTGGCAAGATTGATTGGGTTAATGTAATGCAGCGTCTCAAGCCCTTTTGTTATCTCAAAAAGCGCCTGGTCAACTTTAATGATCGCAGGCTCGAGAGCATCAGGCAGTATATCTGCTTTTTTAATGCGTCTTTTTGCTATAAATCGTCGAGAAAAAAATGTGGCGATATCGACCAGAGCATCCTTGAATTGGGGTGCTAATGCCCGTAATACCTGTGGATACATTTCGCCACTTAATTCGTCCATAAAGATTTTTTTCACTTCAAGGGGTAATACCAGCGTATATTGAAAACGGCTATTCACATGGGCGATCAAATAGCCTCGGCCATGAAATACTGCATTTTCTTTAACGGCTACCAGAATATTGGGCAAGACAATTTTACCTAGCCTTTCAAGCGTTGCATCTACAACACCCTGCCAGCGGTCTTTATCAATTTGGGCCGAGCCTAAATTAAAGGTCGGAGTGTCTTCTTGAATGCGTAAATAGTTATACGAGTGAACATCAAAAATAATAGTTGTACCAAAATGCTGCTCCACGGCCGCAATTAAGGCGTCAAGTACACGATAAAAGGTTTGGTGTTTGGCGATACTGATGGCTCGTTCTTTTTGCGGTACCGCCTTTTGCCAAACAGTTTTACCCCAGGCCTTGGTATAGAGGCAGTTGGCGATAGGTCGATTTAAGTCATATTCATAACGTGAATCATTTGCGATAAGTGTTATCGGCATGGTTTGAATGAATTGCTCAGTATAAGGGTCTTCCTCATAAAACCTTTCGTCTGTTGTCAAAGCACAATGACGCATCAGAGTCGGCCGCATCTGGCTACCTGCATGGATGGCAACACAGATGTTAGGGCTGTAGCTATCTTCTTTTAAGCGAAAGCTACCGTCAAGCATTTCACATTCAAAGCAATGCTTGTCAGCAAGCCGTTGGAGAATGTCAGTTTCCGATAGCTTCAGCATCTTCAATAACCTTCCTAAAAGTATTTTTACGTTCAGTGACTAATTCCCGCGCCGACACCATATTTTCTACAAAATTAAGAATTTGTTTTTGTAGCTTCACGCGATTTAGCTTGTTAATACGCGTTATGCCACCTGGACTTAGCACATTAACCTCAATAAGCTTGCCGTTAATGACATCAAGACCAACGAGATACAGCCCATCTCTGACAAGCTGAGGCCCCATGGCTTTACACAGAGCTTTTTCCTCTTTGGTGAGGGTGTGTTTAACTTCTTGGCCACCCGCATGTATATTAGAGCGAATATCTTTTTCAGCAGGCACACGCCGCATAGCGCCTATAGGTTCGCCATTAAGCATGAGAATGCGTACATCGCCTTTTTCAGCACCCTCTACATATTCCTGCAAAATCACATAATTGCCGTCATCACTACCGATATAAAAATCGAGCAAAGAACGAAAACTTTGTTGAGCACGCTTTTCGACAACAATGACGCCTTTGCCACCATAGCCATTGAGTGGTTTCATGATCATTTTTTCGGTAGGGGATTCGTCGAGTACTTGTTCGAGATAATCTATGCTTTTTGAAACGTGCGTGACAGGAATAAATTTCGTTGCCTCGCCACTGAAGGAGGCCGTATAGAGTTTATTATTTGCAATTCTTAATCCATCTAAGTCATTTATAATGAAAACATCATTACGAACGGAATCAAGAAAATTCAGTGCAGTTGTATCAAGCGGTGGGTTGGCGCGCATGATAATCACATCAAATCCAGCTAAGGGGAGTTTGCAGCGTTTAAAACTCGCCGTTTTGTAAAAAGTAGGAATACTACTACTGATTTTTTTGTCTTTTTTAAGGACGTTGCAAAAGGCAAAGGCAGTGCTTTCTCTCACGGTAAGATTATTCGGTGTTGTTATGGCAACGGTTAGTTGCCGGGTAGCTGCTTCATGAATAAGACGCAAGGTGCTGTTTGTTGCAGGATCAATGCGATCCCACGGGTACATTAAAAAACAAATTTTCATGAGGATGAATTAAGTCCGTTTAGTATGATCAATCTGAGTCATTGAATTCTCTAGGATAAAGAGGGTTTGATGGGTTAGCTTTACCTATCGGCGATGATGTAATTTGTTGCTTTTTAGTGATTTTATTGCAATAGGTGGCCCACGCTATTTCGTGCGAAGTGGTAGGCTCCTTTTCAGCATGACAGGTGGATACAAAGGCATTTTCTTCTTCCGTTGTAGGTTCGCGTGTCCCTTCAGATGATGCTTGATAGGCCTCTCCGTGGTCTTCGAGCAAAGCTACCTGCTGGCGAGTAAATTCGCCGCTGCGTGCTAATCCATACGGAAAATGTTGATCGCCGTAGAATTTTCGCTGGCTCACACAGGAATGGATATTTTCCATGTCAATAGATAACCTTGATTGTTTATATTTACTAGCTTTATTATTTTTTTTGATGGCTGTTTTGTAAAATGATAGTTTTTTCTAGTTATCAATCGATTTTCTTTATCGTAGGTAAGGTTTGATGAATACTGACTTACTCAGAACATTTCTTGAGGTGGCAAAAACTCGCCATTTTGGTCATGCTGCTGAAAATTTATATTTAACGCAATCAGCGGTGAGTTCGAGAATCAAGCAATTGGAGCAAACAATTGGCGTCACTCTGTTTACGCGTCAACGGCACAATATTCTTCTCACGCCTCAAGGTGAGCGTTTATTGCCTCATGCCGAAAACATGCTGGCTTCTTGGCAATTGGCTGTGCAAGAGGTTGGTGTGCCTAAAAAGCAAAATTTGCAATTAGCGCTAGGCGGAACCTCCAATCTTTGGGATGCTTTCTTACAATCGATTCTGCCAGCTATTAGTGCAGCCTTTCCTAATCTTTATATCCGAACGGAAGTCAATCAGTCTCAATACCTAGTCAGGTCATTACTCGGTGGGCGAGTGGATATTTTTGCAGTATTTGATGCGCCGACAAACATTGATATTGAGTCTAAAATAATCGGACAATTGGAGTTGATCATGGTGTGTAATAAACCTGATCAATGCCTTGACGATGTGCCGTCACATGGGTATGTCTTTGTCGATTGGGGGACGGCGTTTAATTTACAGCAAGCGAGGTTATTTCCTGAGCCTGTGTCGCCCATTCTTCATACTGGGCAAAGCCAGATTGCGTTGGCATTCATCCTGAATAATCGAGGCGCTGCCTATTTGCCTCGCGTGATGATTGATGCTTTTATAGAAAAAGGTCAACTCTATAGAGTCGGTCAAACTGAAGAAATCCCACTTGATGTCCATTTAGTGTATCCAAAAGGGGCTGACCGATCAATGTCAGTGGGGCCAGTCATTCGCTTTTTTGATACAATGGATATTACGCAAGAAGTCGGCACACGTTGAGGGCTTGAAAGCATTGTTGGATAGATTGTTGAAAGTTAGCAAAAGAGCGGAAAAAAACGACATCATGATTTCAATCAGAAGGTTCTTTTACGCTGATCCCTCCATAGTTTCGGCCGGTGGATAACTACTGGACACCCTGGCGGCGATAACCCCTAACTACTGTAACTATTGCGTGTAACTACTAACTACTAAACTATGATGGACCTATAACGTAGTACAGGAAACTTTAATTTATAAGTGTAATCTCAGTAGAGTTTATGTCTCAT
>JAPOUS010000214.1 GCA_026708525.1 Cellvibrionales bacterium | reverse complement strand
GTGAGAAACTGACGCAAAAGAGAGTTATAAAATCGATGACGCAAGTACGTCAGCCCACTAAAATTCAACTCTTGATTCCATGTGAATTCAAATGGGAATAGTGCGAAATCTTCCTTATCATCTGAGCTTTCGAATAAATTACCGTATGCTTGGTAATGATATTGTGAATAGCTCAAGTCCAAATTGTGCAAGTCCAAACGCAACCCAGAACTTTGATTGACACGATCAATCTGGTTAATATGCGTCGGCAGAATAGTACCAATAATCTCATCGCGGTGCCTCAACAGGCTTTGCCATTCACCTTGAGAAAAAATTGATTGCACCCGTTTGTTCTCATCATAATAAAAATCTTGATGTTCTTTGCTGAGTAAATGCCCTAATAATCCATTAGGCCAATAATGAAAATGAAGATTTTCTCCTGAAGCCTTTTCAATACCTAATAAAAAGCTCGCATCATCATATTTGTAGTTACTTTCAAGGTGATCCTTCGTTAAACGCCCATTCGTGTCATACGTTATTGTCAAAGGTTTATCGTGTTTACTAGATCTTATAGTGACCAGTTGATCAATCGTATTATAGACTCGATCATAAACCGTTTTATTCCCATTCGAATCGATGTGTTGCTCTTGAATAAGATTATTATTGCCATCGTATCGGTACGCAAAGTGATGATTTAAGGTAGGGTTTTTATCAGATAGCTGATGATGCTGCTCACTAATCACCCGGTGCAATGAATCGTAGGCATACTCAATGCCATAACTATCGGGCGGCTGATCAGTCTGCTTTAATTGCGTCATTTGTCTAAGCAGCTCACCTTTTGGATTATATTCGTAACTCACTTCAAAGCTTGCTTTGCTAATAGCGTTAACAGACTGAACGCTCGCCCTACGGCCAAATGCATCATAACGATACTGAGATATCGTTTTACCTGTACCCGAAAAGTCTCTACTCATCTCGATTAACTTACCATGGATACCATTATTATCTTTACCGTAGCCAAACATGACCAAACCGTTTTTATGAACAATCGCAGAAAGATTGCCTTTATCTTTTTGGTCATAACGATAATGGAGCTGACTGCCATCAGGGTTTTCCTGAACAATTTTGCGCATAAACCTATCATATTCATAGATTTGCGAACGGTTATCTGGTGCATAGAGGTGAGTTAACAACCCAGATTCGTTATACCGATAGTGTATTTTATAATCGTCACTATCAATAGTTTGAATTAAACGACCATCTGCATCGTACATATGAGAAAGATGGTAAGGTTTATCGTCACGATACCATTGGCTCGAGATTAATAAGCCTCGATTATCATAGCCATGACATATTTTATGCCCATCAGGCATTATCTTAGCGATTTCTTTACCATTCTTATCATATTCGAAGGTAGTGACTAACGGAGAGAGGTCAAGCCCATGGGGTGTTGACTCTTGAATTAAAAGATTGTCTGCATCATAGCGATACTGATAACTTGTATGGGTTGTCTTATCATCATGTGTTCGCATGACCTTATCAAAGGACGTTAGGTTATTAAAAAGATCATAGTGCATGGTTTTATCAAGATGAATGCCATCAAAGCCAATCGTCTCCGATGCTATTAAGTTATGACTGGCATCATACTGCTTACGCGTAATAACAGTGTCTGAACGGATACCGGCTGTAGGTTCAACCAGAGAAAAACTTTCTTCAATGGATTTGTTGAAGGCATCCCGGGTAATCGTTTTTTCAACGAATATGCCGCTTGTGTTGCTTTCTTGTAAAAACGGATACTGTTGATTTATTCGCTGTCTAAGCCATGGAATCTTTTTGGTTGTTTTATAGATCTGCCCATTGATGATGGTTTGCGTGATTAAAGAAAGATCATCATAAATCAATTGCGTGCTATTTCCCCAAGGATCGATGCTCTTAACCAGTCGTTTTTGGTCATCATAAGTGTAGGTTGTTTCATTACCAAAACGGTCAATATCAGAGAGGGGCTTACCAAAAGCACTCCATACATTTCGGTGACTGTCTATGTATTGTCCTTGCGAATAAAACTGACTGGCTATTTTCCGACCCGAGGCATCATGAATCAAACGTCTTTTATCACCTAGCGGGCTTGAATGGATAACCGCATTCATTCCGTTCTGAGCATAAGTAAAGTAATCTGAAGTAATCGCATTTCCTGCGGGATCTATTCGCTTAGTTAACTGACCAATTTCATTGTATTCATAACAGGTTTGCTCACCTTTAGGGGTGATTATTTTCTGCCGGTTCCCATTTCGAGTATCGAGTATTATCGTCCAAGTTCGACCTTGATGGCTGACATGCTGAACCGTCAGTAATGCATGGTTTTTATCGAAGCTATAATGCGTCTTCTTGGTGGTTTTTTGCACTCCATCATGCCCGTTGTCAGACCACATAAGCGTTTCTTCGATTTTTCTACCGTAATCGTCAAAGCTCATAACTTTGCGCTGCCACGGCCGCCAGTCTTTTTCATGCCAGCGATATTTTGCACTAATTTCTAGTTGTTTATGTGTTTTTTTATCTGGTGCAAGTTCAAATTTTTTGACGATAGACTTTCCGCTAAGATTATCTGTTTTTGTCGACCGAGAAACTAAGCTATAAGCATAAGTAAAATATTCCGTATCTTCGCTATGAGTAAGCAACCAATCTTGTTTATCACGATGAAAAACATAGTGATAAGTAGATAATTTATTTCCATAATAATCGTATTGATAAGTGACTTTATCACTTGGCAACCACTGATTATTTGCATCATCCCAAATACTATTTTCAACTAAAGTGGGCTTATCATAATTGGTTGAACGGCTATACTTGAAAGGATCGATATCATATTGGTAGCTTGTTCTAAGGTAATGCTTACCATCTTTAAAGGTTCTCACCTCAACGGGCAAATGTAAAAAATTATATTCATAAACTTTTTGATGAATGACAGGTTGTAAATAATTGCCATCCGTTTCAATAACCCTCACTGAGTAACGGTAATTCTGGTTATCGGAATCAATCAAACTATCGGCACTTTTAGACATACCATACTCAGGATAGCCTGTGTAATTATTGCCCTTTTTATATTCATAATGTACTTGATGATGAATACGGTTATCCAACAAATCGGTTTGCCTAAATTCAATCACAACTGGTAATTGCTTTTGTTTTTCTCCTTCTTTATAAGGGATACTGTCATAGGCCAATTCTGTGATTAAACCACTTGGAGACTCAATACTATTCACCAGCGTTTGACCCATTCGCTTGATGTACGTGATATCTACCCGTTGATCTTTAGGGTTAATAATGGTTTTGACACCCTCAGGCCCAAAATAGATTTTTTGTAGGCGGCCATCTGGGTAAGTCAATATCAATACACCCGGTTCATAAGTAAATTTATAGATGTTGCCATAATTATCAATAATGCTATCAAGTCTCGCTTTCCCAAGTTCAGCTATCGGTGCTTCATAAATATATTCAATGCTATTGCCGAAGCGATCAATCTCATAAACCAGCAATCCTTGATGCGAAAAATATTTTGTACTCCCATCTTTATGATCGAGTCGATATTGATAGGTTGCGTTTTTATGCTCTGGGATAGGGTTCGCAACCCCTAAATCCTTGAATTTAGATCCATGTTGATTAAAGTATTTAAGCCCTGAGGCATAAGGAGGTTCATCAGGCGTTTCATCGTGCCATAAATCATCAATCAACCATTGCTTGCCACCTAAATAGGCCGTTTTATCCGAAATGTAATCAATATCTAATCGCCACCCTTTTGGAAAGCCAAACATACCTATCGCATTAAACTGATAGGTTAAATTGAGTTTTAACGGGTTAATTCGGCCTTGGATATGAATCAGTGGGTAAGTAAAATTAAAGGTGCCCGTAGCCGTATTTACCGAAACATTAAAGGGTTGATTTTGATGATAGGCTTGACTGCCTTGGTAATCCTCAGCATTTATCGAATGTATATGCAATAAAAATACAAAGGGTAAAATGCTGTAAGACGATCTGAAAAAATAAAGATAATCCACCATAATAACCCCTCGTCAATCGATTTATTCCTCTAGAATACTAGTGATCTGACCCTTATAGCGACCAGATCGATACCATTCTTTTGCTAACGAAGCATCGCCACCTAGTTTTTCTGTAATATCTGCAATGTGGTTTTTAACATATTTACTGAATTTAGTTGACGTACTGATCCTAGGTGGAAACTCTGACCGACCGAGCCCCCTAACAGTTGACGGCGACCTTCCGAAAGATTGCGAAGCTAAACGTTCTTTTACTGGCGCATAACGATAAACCTCCTTGTTCACAACATCATAACCGGCAGCTGATGAACGTGAAATTTGCCAACTCTTGTGCCAATCACGAACTTTTTTTAGAAAATTCGCTATCTCCTCCTCTTTTTCTATATCGGTTGAAGTGCCCGTAATCTCAGTGATCTCCTTAATTGTCCAATCTGTCATATTATCTGGAAAAAAATTCGGCTGTTCCTCTAAAATGCTAAACATGTTTATCCATTTATCAACCACTACTCTCGGCGTATGCCAAAAACCAAGATACCTTGTTAAATACCGCGATTGATAACCAAAAAAATCTGCAACACTGGGTGCTATTGCAACGACCCCTTCAACGGTCGCTAACACGCCCAATCCCATACTGGTATATTGCAGTGCCTTAGCTGCCGCTTTATTGCCAGAATCCAAGGCTGCTTGTGAGCCCATTAAAGATAAACCTGACAATGCGGTACTGATACCCGCACCAATGCCAGCTGCCGCAGATAATGTTAATAAACTGGCACCCCCCGTTGGAAAAGCAAAGATAGCCCCAAGCACCCCTAAAATACTAAAGCCAGTTCCCAAGCCATAATTCATCACTTGCTGCGCGTTTAGCCCTGAAGGATCAATGAGAGTAACCGGGTTACCATGCGCATAAGTGTAGCAATTTTCCACATTAAGCTTATCCCTTGAAATAAATCGCTTGAAAAAAGAATGATAAAATCGATGCTGCATGTAAGTTAAACCGGAGACTTGCTCCAACAATAATTGATTCCAAAGAAAATCGATCCGCTGATTATCAGGAATTTTACCTAGGCTTGTCATACGACCATAGCCATCATAAGTATAAAATGCAGAGGTTTTATTGGATTGTTCATCAAGACCGGTTTGGGCAGCGGTGCTTTGATTCGAAAAAAATACTTGATTTGTTACCGTTTGTGACACTGAACCAATAATCTTACCCCTATAGGACAGTAAATCTTGCCACCCATTATCTTTAAACACTGACTGGATACGATTACCACCATCGTAGTAAAAATCTTGATGGGTATTCCCCTTATGAATGACTCCTAATAATCAGTTAG
>JAPOUS010000103.1 GCA_026708525.1 Cellvibrionales bacterium | reverse complement strand
CCAATGCTTTATGGGCTTCAGATTCCATATGTTTCGGTAGTATCTCACCTGAGCCATCTTGCCAATCTCCGAGGAGTTTGCCATTGACTGTGCAGGGATTGAGCTTAACGTCTGAAAAATTTCTTAGGCGTTTAACTTTGCCAGCATTGCCTGCGGAAAAGCAATAAAGGGTATTGCCTTCTATAGCAAACCAAACTGGGGTATTAACCCAGCTGCCATCTCGTTTTTTGGTCGAGAGTGAAACATAGGGCTGGTTATCCAGCCTGGTCGGATGTGGATTCTTGTTCATTCTTGGCCGCGTGGTTTTCGAATGATAAACGAATTAAACGCTCATTCTTATCAATGGAATGGATGTATACCGTGACAGGTTCTTTTAACCTATAGGTGTGACTATCGGTGACAAGCTGAAGAGATTCTTGTTTAAACTTGGACGCTTTACCCAATGTTTTAACCGGTATTTGCCCAAGTAGATCAAAATCACTTAAGAAGATGCCTAAAAAGCGGTGGTTGATCGAAGCAATTTCGCCTTGTAAGGGTTTTCCAACAAACCCTTTTAAATAATCACATTTTAACGCAGTTTCGCAATCTTTTTGAGCTTCTCGAGTCGCTAGCGTGGTTTGATTGAGGTTTTCTAAGGTTTCAGCACTTAATGCCAGTGGGGTTTGACCGCTCATTAGCGTTTTAATGAGTCGATGGACTAGCAAATCACTATATTTACGAATAGGGGAGGTGAATGTGGTGTAGCTATTTAGCCCGAGACCAAAATGGGGGGCTACCGTCGCTGACCATTCACTGCGCTTCATTTTTTTACGTAAAATGTCTTTCACAGGTAGGGCTGATGCTTTGACTTCAGGCTGTTTTAAAAAAGCAAGGTAGCCTGTAAGATCAAAGAGTTGTTCGGCCTCAGTGCCTTCGAATTCGCTGTTGATGAGCTTTTTGATTCCAGGTTTTTGGTCGAGTTTGAAGCCATCATGCGCTAAAAATAATGCATGGTCAGTTTGAGAGCTAAGATACGAGGCGGTTGCTGCGTTGCAAGCAATCATGCACTCTTCAACCAATTTTTGCGCTTGATTTCTTTCGTTTTTTTCAATGTTGATGATCTTGCCGGTATCATCCATCTGATAGCGATAGTCATAGTACTCATCAGTCATTGCAGCATGGGTTTCTCGCCATTTAAGTCGAAGGTCGGAGACGGCTTTAAGTTGATCGAGCAATTGGTTTATTTCATCGCTGAAACCATCAGATTCTTTTAATAAATACCGATTTACTTCATCGTAGCCTAGCTTGCCTTTGGAGTGGATGACCGCATCTGTATAGGTTGTTTTGATAATGTTGCCTTCATTATCCAGCGTCATTTGACAAACCAGGGCAAGGCGATCGACATTGGATCGAAGTGAGCAAACGTCTGAGGCTAGTATGTCGGGCAGCATGGGGACTTTTTGCCCCGGAAGATAGACAGAGTGCCCTTGCTTGGCTGCGATTTTGTCAAGGGGTGAATCTTGAGTGATAAAGGTTGAGACGTCAGCGATGGCAACATCCAGTTGCCAGCCATCATCGGTTTGCTCAACCCAAAGTGCGTCATCTAAGTCCTGAGTGTTGGTGCCATCAATGGTAACAAAGCATTTATCTCGCATGTCAGCTTTGCTGGATATGGCCTCTTCAAGGCATTGCTCTGCTGTTTGGCGTATGGCTTCGATTTCGTCATTTTTCCAGTGTCTGGCAGGGATACCAAATTTGACAATAGAATAGCGATGCTCGATATAAGGGTCTGATGGCTGTCCAATCTTCTCGATAATTTGTGCCTGGACTCTGCCGTCTGTTTTGTAAGGGTGTTGAGAGATCTTAGCTTGAACTATATCACCATCGCGTAACTCTTTACGGAATTTTGGTGGGATAAAAATCCATCGATTAATTTGTTTGTGTTCAGGGATAACGAACATTTGGTTGTTTTTAACTTTGACCAAACCTATGAATGTATCGAGGGAGGAGCTGATGAATTTCTCTATTTTGGCAATGGGCTTATCGTCTTGTTTTTGACTTTTTTCAAGTTTAAACGTTATAAAATCGCCGTGAAGAAGCCGATCCATTTCAGACTGAGGAAGGAGGTATTGCTCATTACTCCCTTCTTTGATGACAAAACCAAAACGTTTAGAGGTGCCTTTTACCATGCCTTTAAGAGTTGGGTTTGCTTCTCGAATTTCCTGTTTAAGCTGTTTAAGTTGTGATAAAGCTGATAAATCAAGCATGGGGGGTTCTCAAAATATTAACATATCAAGATTAGCAGAATTCCGGCCTGCATTAAATGGGAAAAGTTAGAAATATTTGGGTTAATATATGCTTATTGAAGCGTATAAACGTGCGTAACTGATTAAAATATAAGGATTGCCACTGTAGAGTTGGCTGGGCTTATGTACAGCGTAAACCTACAGATAAAGCAAACCTTGATAGCGTGGTGATACATGTCAGACGATGATTTTCTAAATGAAATGCAAGGAGTGACCCCTCTTAAACAGGATAAAGCCAGCCCGGGGAAAAAAGCCGTATCGCTTGATTTTAAATCACGTAAGGACGCTGCGGAAAATTTTACTCAATCATTGGATTCACCCTTTTCATCGCTGCTTAAAAAAGCGGTGTTGCCTTACGATATCGTTGGTTTTAAGCGGCCTGGTGTGCAAGATGGGGTGTTCAGGCAATTTCGCTTGGGGAAATACAGCATCGATGCACGATTGGATTTACACCAGCTCTCAATTGAAAAAGCCAGTAAGGCGGTGTTTAGCTTTATTAAAGAGTCACGTGAGTATGAATTGCGAACCTTGTTAATTGTGCATGGCAAAGGTGATAGAGGCGATAAGAAGGCGCTGCTTAAAAATTACACATTGCAATGGCTTGAGGAATTACCTGAAGTGTTAGCGTATCATTCGGCTACTCCAAAAGATGGGGGAGTCGGTGCCGTCTATGTGTTATTAAAAAAATCGGATAAAGCCAAAGAAAAGAATCGTGAGCGATTTGGGTTACGTTAATGAGCGGCGTTAAGCTGCTTAGTCGGTATCTTGACAGCTGGATAATTTCTTTCGGGAGAAAACTCGCAAATTTTTGTTAACTTCGCTAGACTCGCATCCCTTTAAAATGGTTAGTGGCTGACAAACTGTAAATATGACTGGATTTTCTTCTCATTTTTACTGATTTTTATCGCATTTTGGGGGTTTACTTAGAAAATGCGCAGCCTTCAAGGGTTATTTTACTGTAAATCCCTATAATACCCCCCAAGAACGTATATCCACTAATTTGAGCACTTTTATATAATAAAAAAGGACACTGTATGAGCTTTGATCCTCGTGAGTTTAGAAATGCCTTAGGCCGATTTGCAACAGGGGTTTGTGTCATTACTGCTAAACCTGACGACCATCATGCCTTTGGTATGACGGTGAATTCCTTTGCTTCGGTTTCGCTTGAGCCCCCTTTGGTGCTTTGGAGTTTACAAAAAAACTCTGATTGCTTTAGCTTGTTTGAGCGTGTGACGCACTTTACTGTGAATGTGTTGTCCGAAGATCAACAAGATGAATCGAATCAATATGCTAAAAAGGGCGATCATGCGTTGATTGAAGGCAATTACCGAATGGGTAAATCAACGAGCCCTGTGCTAAAAGGCGCGATGACAAGTTTTGAATGTGAGATGGACGCCGTTCATGATGGCGGTGATCATATCATTATCGTCGGTAAGGTAGTGGAATTCGATTCCCATCCTGCTGACAAGGCACCGTTAGTCTTTTTCCAAGGCAAATATCGCGAGTTAAAATAACTGGCGAGTCAACGTAGGGTAAACTGAGAGTTAATGATAAATTTTTGTTCGAGCTGTGGTGGTAAGGTGCATGTGGCTGTACCGCCTATGGACAATAGACCACGTCATATTTGCAATGACTGTGGGCAAGTACATTATCAGAACCCCAAAGTTATTGTCGGGACGCTGCCTGTCTTTGACGATAAAGTTCTGCTTTGCCAGCGCGCCATTGAGCCTCGTTTAGGCTTTTGGACATTACCGGCGGGATTTTTGGAAAATCACGAAACAGCCTTTGATGGCGCTAAACGTGAAACGCAAGAAGAAGCCGGGGCTGAGTTTTCTGAGAGTCAACTCTATCGCATTTATGACATCCCGCGGATCAGTCAGATCTATGTGATGTATCTTGCGAAACTTTCGTCGGCGCACGTCAACCCTGGCGAGGAAAGTTTAGCCGCACACCTGTTTGATGAATCCGAAATTCCTTGGGATTCGCTTGCATTTCCGATCATGAATGATATTTTAAAAGACTTTTTTACTGATCGACAGCAAGGTTGTTTTACTGTTGCTGAAAAAGTTTTATAACATACACTTCTGAAAAAATAGTCGGGATTACTATGGCCCTTATTGCTGGAAATAAAGCCCCTGCATTTTCATTGAAAAACCAAGCAGGCGACACCGTTGCCCTTAATGATTTTCTGAATAAAAAATATGTGCTTCTATATTTTTACCCGAAAGCCAGTACACCCGGTTGCACCGTCCAAGCGCAAGGGATTCGCGATCATTTGCAAGCGTTTGCCGACCTTGATATTGAAGTGATCGCCATAAGCCCTGATCCTGTCGATAAAATAGGCAAATTTGTTGATAAACATGCTTTGAACTTTCATTTGCTATCGGATGAAGACCATAAAATTGCCGATGAATATGGTGTATGGGGCATGAAGAAATTTATGGGTAAGGAGTTTATGGGGCTGATTCGGTCAACGTTTTTGATTGGTAAAGATGGCAAATTACTTGAGCAATTGCCTAAGTTTACAACAAAAAACCACCATGAAGTGGCTTTAGACGCATTTAAAAAATATCTGTAAATGCTGGCGCGCTAAAGGTGAGGCGTTTTAAATTTGGCTCTTACCTCGAAGTCGCCATTCCCACTTGTTGAGGCTGTTATCTTTAGAGATGGGACGAGCAAAATCTAAATATAGCGTATTGCCGCCGCTTGAACGGGTGGAGTAGAGTCGTAAACCAAACCCCAGTGTTTGCAATAGGCTATTGTTGTTACCTTCCTGCTGACCTTTACCAAAGGTTTTTCCTATACCATAAAAAATGGCGCCACCTAACTCGATAAGCTGAAAAAGTGACAGTCTTGGGTAAAAGCGCAACTCTTCCTGATACACAAAAAAGTGGTCTCCATGGCTGTATTGGAGGGGATAGCCGGTTAATCCTGTGTTATCGCCTAATGTTACGGGGGATTCGGTGTATTCATTTTCTGAAAAGGTAAAAATGAGTTTGCCATAGAGCGTGAAAAGAGGGTGAGGCGTGTAAAAAAACTCTGAAATACTGTCAATAACAAAGCGATTGGCGCCATTATCCAAGCCATTTCCCTCACCATTGATTAAAAAAGCAAAGAGCCAATTTTGACTTAGGCGGGTTGATTTACTAA
>JAPOUS010000203.1:4521-5513 GCA_026708525.1 Cellvibrionales bacterium | reverse complement strand
TCGAAATTTCTTTTGATACATTAATTATTGCTTCTCATCTACTTTTCCCTTTTGCGCTATTTGCTTTTTCTTTGGTGAAGTCAATAAAAATACTTACCTCAGGCGATAGGTCAAAAAATAGAAAGAGAAAAGATAAAAACTCCGGCAAAAATATTCGTGTTTTAGGCTGGGAAGACGTTATTGTAGCGAGAGACGTACAAGAAGAACTGATTACGGTTATTAAATTATTAAATACCCCACCTGAAGAAATTGAAAAATACGGCGTGGATGTGCCTAGAGGTATTTTACTTTGCGGCCCTCCTGGTAATGGTAAAACAACATTGGCTAAGATTATGGCAGCGCAAGCGGGGCTTAATTTTTTTGCTGTCACCAATGATAAACTGATTTCAAAATGGGTGGGCGAATCTGAAAAATACCTAACGGAGGTGTTTGAATTAGCGCAAAGCAAAAGCCCATCGGTTATTTTTATCGATGAGATTGATAGTATAGCGCGTGTACGTTCGGATAACTCCGAGCGTTGGGCAGAAAATTTATTAAATCACTTGTTGCAATTGATGGACGGCATTTTTCATATGGATGGCGTCTATGTTATAGGGGCGACTAACCGCCCTGAGTTGATTGATCCTGCGCTTAAGCGTTCAGGACGGTTAAACCGTGAAGTATATATCCCGTCGCCTAATTCGGCTGCCAGAAGACAATTAATTGACCTATATTTTTCGAAGTTGCCTTTAGAGCAAGCGATCAATACACAATTGATTTCTGACCACATTGATGGATTTAGTGCGGCGGATATTAGTGGATTGGCTAATGCAGCAGCTATGAATGCTTTTAAGCGTGCGCAGCTGTTAGAGAAAAAAGAAAAGAACCCCAAGGTGCTGCCACAGGATATTTTAAAGGCGGTGAATGAAGCACTGGCGGTAAGAGAAAACAGTATTTCAGCTGAACCTGCTGAACCTGCTGAACCTGCTGAACCTGCTGAACCTGCTGAACCT
>JAPOUS010000203.1:0-4375 GCA_026708525.1 Cellvibrionales bacterium | reverse complement strand
ACCTGCTGAACCTGCTGAACCTGCTGAACCTGCTGAACCTGCTGAACCTGCTGATTCAGAAGGTAGCTTAGAAAAAGTTCCTTCATCAAGTGAAGCACAAAGCGCATCGCTAGAGGCACCGATTGCCGGTGCTCCAGCCGAGTCGAGCCCGCAAGATCCGGGGGTTCGATCAACTTTCAAATCGCATGATCTTCCAGAAGAAGATGATGAATCGAATGCGGACGAGTAAGGTATTTTCTGAATCTGTTATCCTCATGGTATAGCATTCTTTCGTGCACGTTTAGTATGCCTAAGGGTGCTCGACACAGCCTTTGAAAGCTTATGGCATCAAAATCGATTTGCTTTTTGATGTGTAATAGATTACTGTAAATATATACAGTAATTCTTTTATAAGAACATCATGAAAATTGCTTTGCTGCCAGAATCATTTTCTGTTTCGGGGGGAATCCCAGATCCGTTCGATTCACCTGATAAGTCTCCCTTTCAGCCCTTGTTTGCTTCACGTGTTTCAGCAGGCTTTCCAAGCCCTGCGGATGATTATGTTGAGGGTGGTATTGATCTGCACCGACATTTGGTTAAAAACCCTGCGGCGACATTCTTTGCTAAAGCATCGGGTGATTCCATGCAACTAAAAGGCATTTATGATGGTGATTTACTGGTGGTTGATCGCTCGCTGTCGGCAAAAACAGGCGATGTGGTGATTGCAGCTATCGATGGGGAGCTAGTGTGCAAAATACTCGATTTATCCAATCGGCAATTAGTGCCTGCTAATCCATCTTATCCACCCATTACATTATGCGATGAAGCGGAGTGCTTGATTGAAGGGGTTGTTACGCACGCTATTCGGTATTTATAAATGTATGCGTTAGTCGATTGTAATAGCTTTTTTGCTAGCTGTGAGCAAATTTTTAGACCTGAATTGCGCGGTAAACCCGTGGTGGTGTTAAGCAATAATGATGGTTGTGTGGTCGCACGTAGCAAAGAAGCCAAGGCACTCAATATCCCTGATTTGCATGCGTATTTTAAAATTAAAGATCAATTGCTGGCTAATGATGTCCGTGTATTTAGTAGTAATTATGAGTTATATGCCGATATTTCACAGCGTGTAGTAAGTACTTTGCGTGAATACACCGATGCGTTGGAAGTGTACTCCATTGATGAAAGCTTTTTGCAATTAGATGGTTTCCAAGAAAATTTTTATTTGTATGGCCAATCCATCAAAGCTAAGGTTTGGCAAGATGTACGCATGCCTGTCTGTGTCGGTATTGGGCAAACAAAAACCTTGGCAAAACTTGCTAATCGCATTGCTAAAAAATCCAAAAAGCTGAACGGCGTTTGTGTTCTGGATGATCTGGCTGGTTGGGCAGCACTATTTAAAAAAATGCCGGTTGATAGCATTTGGGGTATAGGCTCAAGGCTTGGTAAGCGCCTAGCTTTGTTAGGTATAAAGAGCGTATATGACTTGCAGCAGGCTAACTCAAAATGGATACGTAAACATTTTGGTGTCATGGTCGAGCGTGTGGTGGCTGAACTAAATGGTGAGCGTTGCTATCAGCTCGATAAGCAGCCAGAAAATAAACAGCAAATTTTTTCAACACGTTCGTTTGGTGAAAAAATTACCACGCTCAATCCATTACAGCAGGCGGTAAGTCAATATGCGCAACGAGCGGCCATTAAGCTACGTAAACAACAAGGGTTAACGCAAACCCTGTTAGTGTTTATTGAAACGTCACGTTTTGAGCAAAGTCGGTTAAGTCAGCAACGAGTGATTTCTCTCGATTATCCAACCAATGATACACGTGTCTTAATCAAGGCGGCAAAGCAGGGTGTATCAGCTATTTTCAAATCAGGTTATCGCTATGCTCGAGCGGGTGTAGGTTTGTTGGATATTCGAGAAGAAAATCCTACACAGTTGAATTTTTTTGATCGATACCAGAGTAAAAAAGCCACTAAGTTAATGCAAGTGGTTGATCAGTTAAATAAAAAGGAGATGCAGGTGTTTTTTGCAAGCACTGGTATTGACCCTTTTTGGTCCATGCAGCGACGATTAAAATCACCAGCGTATACTACACGTCTATCAGAAATTCCTGTTGTTAAGTAGCAGATGAATATCGATTAATGGCTTTACAAATGCGCGATTCCTATCAACAATGACAAGACTTTGAGCCAGAATATGAGAAATCGATGGATAGCTCTCTTAAGCCTGATGAAACACTCATGTATAAGGAAGCAAAAGAGGCCTCAGTTGTTGTCAACCGTCAGCTGGTTAGCAACCACGCATTGATTAAAAATGTGGCGAAGGCAATTCAGGTGTTAAGAAAAAATGGCCGGCCTTTAGTGGTGTTAACCTGTGCAAGGGGCAGCTCTGATCATGCGGCATCTTTTGCGAAATATGTCTTTGAATCACAATTAGGTGTCATTGTTTCTTCTGTATCACCTTCGATCCATTCAGTGTATCAATCCAAGCAACATTTAGCGGGCGTGCTGTTTTTATGTATTTCGCAATCAGGTAAAAGCCCAGATTTATTAACCAGTGCGGAGCAAGCCAAACTATCGGGTGCTTTGGTGGTGTCACTGGTGAATGATACACAATCGCCATTAGCCAAATTATCGAATTGGGTGGTGCCTTTGCAGGCGGGTGCTGAAAAGAGCGTTGCAGCGACCAAGTCGTTTATAGCAAGTCTTAGTGCCATTTTGCATCTAACTTCGCAGCTTGCAAAATCAAAAACACTTAACAAGGCGCTATCCTTGTTACCTGAACAACTGGATAAAGCGTGGCAATTAGACTGGGAAAGAGCAGAGTCAACCTTGGTTAAAAGTCATAATTTACTAGTCGTAGGGCGTGGTTTTGGGTTGGCGATAGCGCAAGAGGCTGCACTTAAATTTAAAGAAACTTGTGGTATACATGCAGAGGCTTTTAGTGGCGCTGAGGTAAAACATGGGCCAATGACATTAGTGCAAAAACATTTTCCTGTATTTATGCTTGGGCAGGATGATGAAACCTTGAAAGGGTTGAATGCGATTGCGTCTGAATTTTCGGCACGTGATGCCAGGATATATGCAGCTATGCGTGGTGGAAATGAATCTTGGCGACTGCCAACTATTCAAGCAGAGCCAATGATTGAACCACTGTTGTTAATTCAACGTTTTTATAAGTTAGTGAATGCTGTAGCTATCAGGCGTGGGATGAACCCTGATGCTCCCCCTTATTTAAATAAAGTGACAGAGACACATTGATGGCCATTCGAATCAAGGGCGATATTTTTGATGGAGAAACGCTGCGAAACGATCATCAACTCGTTATTGATGGTGATAAAATTGCACAGATAGCCTCAGACGGCAATGTGACCATCGACTATACCAATACCATCGACTATACCGATAAATGGATAGTGCCAGGATTCATCGATTGCCAAGTGAATGGCGGTGGTGGTGTGTTATTGAATGATGAGACTTCTGAGACTGGTTTAAAGGCAATGGTAGAAGCGCACAGTGCGTTTGGTACGGTTGCCATGCTGCCGACATTAATTAGCGATACCTTAGAAAAAGCGCAACAGGCTATGCAGGTAATAAACGAGAGTGACCTGCCAGAAGTCGTTGGTATTCATCTCGAAGGTCCTTTTTTGAATAAAAACAAAAAAGGGGTGCATGATGACCAGTTTTTTTCCGTGATAGATCAGGCGGCTCTGCAACAGTTATCTTGCGCATTCGGTAAGCACAAGCTCATCACGCTTGCGCCCGAAAAGCAGCCAAAAGGTACGATCAAGCAGTTGATCGATAACGGATGGCAAGTCTTTGCTGGTCACACAGATGCAAGCATTGAAGCTTGCCAGCAAGCCATTGATGAAGGATTACGCGGTTTTACGCATCTGTATAATGCGATGTCACCTTTAATGGGACGTGCGCCGAATGCCGTTGGAGCCGCGTTATTGGCGGATCAGTGTTACTGCGGTGTGATTGCTGATGGATTTCATGTGCATCCTGAGTGCATTAAGCTTGCGATAAAAGCCAAGCCGCGTGGCAAAGTATTTTTGGTGACGGACAGCATGTCAACCGTGGGTTCGTCTAATAAAAGTTTTATGCTAAATGATAAAAAAATACAGGCAAAAGGTGGAAAGCTTGAAACCGAAGAGGGTGTGTTAGCAGGTGCTGATTTAGATATGCATACTGCGGTAAAAAATATGGCGAAGTGGCTAGACGGCGATTGGCAAGAAGCCGTGCGTATGGCAAGTGCCTATCCTGCGAAATGTTTAGGCTTAGATGATAAGTTAGGTTATCTAAAAGCCGGTTTTAACGCCTCATTTGTTGTTATCAATAAAGATTTCACCATTGATTCAGTTTGGATAAATGGCAAGAAAAAATAGTAAAATTCAGC
>JAPOUS010000040.1 GCA_026708525.1 Cellvibrionales bacterium | reverse complement strand
GTTTTCTTTAATTAAAAACGCATCATAAAGCCCAATGCGGTGATTTTGTCCGCCGCCGCAAGTTACTGCATATTTTTGAGCTAGGCGCAGGCCTGGCAGGGTTTTGCGAGTATCTAAAATTTTTGCTGATGTATGATTGATCAGTTGCTGATAATGATGGGTTTTAGTAGCAACCGCCGACAAAGTTTGCAAAAAGTTTAAAGCCGTTCTCTCACCTGTTAATAAGGATCTTGCAGACCCTTTGAGTTCAAATAGCGTGTCATTGGCGCTGACGTTTTGGCCGTCGGCAACTTTCCAATCAATCTCGACACGAGAGTCAATTTGTGAAAAGACTTCATTTACCCATTCGGCTCCGGCAATTATTGCATCATCTCGTGTGATGATACGCGCATGTGCCATTTGGCTGGAGTCGATCAATTGGGCAGTAATGTCCCCTGAGCCAATATCTTCTTTGAGACTTGATGAAATTTGCGAGGGGATGGTAGCTTTTAATGTGTCTGAGGGCTGCATGACTAGGGTGTAGTATGTTATCGAGAGGGTGAACTATAACAAAAGCTCGCCTTAGATCACAATCTGATAAGTATTCTGAGCCTAAATGGGCTTTCACATATCAAAGCGTCAGGGCTTTTTATAGACTTAGCACGAAACCAATGAGTAGAGAAAGCCGATTCATTGTATTGTTAATCATCATGATATTTGCGATTTATGGCCCCAAGTTTATCGTCAAAAAGTTCTGTTCATGCCGCTGTGCTAGCTAAATCGCAAGCTATGCTTGAAATGCAGCCCTTGGTTGCAGGTTCTGTTGGCTTGGCTGAACGAACGTTTATGGACTTGCTAAATAAAGAAGCAGAACAAACGAGCATGGAATCTGGCGCGTTTCAGCAAAAATTCAGTTTATTTATTGAGCTTCTGCAAAGCCTTAGGCCTTCTGCTTGCTATGTCTCAAGAGGTGAGTTTTTAATGCAGATAAAGGGACTCATTCCTAACTTATCAGCACTGTGGTACGCCTCGACGCTTGATAAAACCTTAACCCAACTTTACTTAAGTGAGCTGGCTTATTTGCATAAGTCTATTTTAATGGGGATCCAGGATGGCATGTTTGAGGCCGCAATGGGCGAAGCAAAAAGCTACCATGTGCAGAGAAAAGCTAGCCTAGGGCCAAAGTATGTCGGCTTATGGTTAGATTGGGTTAATGAAGAAGGCAAACAGCGTTGCCAGGTTGTGGCTTTTTTAAGGCAGCGCGACCAATTTGTGATAGCCAATGCAAAAGGTGAAAAAGTTGGCGATCTGCATTTTGAGCAGTTTGAGGAACTTATCCGCCAAGAGCAGATTCAGATACTAGAAAACAATAGCCAATTTGGGCAGGCATTGGCGGCCGTTATTGATGGAATTCGAGAAAACTAATGGTTACTCAGTCTAGTAAGTAACTCAGCCTGGTAAATACTGAGGTTTCTGATGCAAAATCCAGCACTCAAAAATGGTCGCTACAATGATTACCACCAAAGGCAAAGCCCCCATGCAGAGCCGATGCTTGAGCCGGTCTCCCTTTTAGTTATTCATAATATTTCTCTGCCTGCGGGTCAATTTTTAACCCCCTTTGTTGATGATTTATTTATGGGCTGTATTGATTGTACTGCGCATGAGAGTTTTATGGATCTTCAAGGCCTAAAAGTTGCCGCACACTTTTTTATCAATCGAGAAGGCCGAGTCACGCAATATGTTGGTATCGATCAGGTCGCTTGGCATGCAGGTCTATCAAGCTTTAATGGACGCGAGGGATGTAATGCATTTAGTTTAGGGGTTGAGATGGAAGGATGCGATGATGTGCCATATGAAGATCTGCAATACACGGCATTAATTCAGCTAACTAAGCGCTTGTTTACCGACTGCCCCATGTTAACCAAAGAGCGCATTCAAGGCCACTCAGATATCGCACCTGGACGAAAAACTGACCCGGGGCAGGCTTTCGATTGGCAGCGTTATTTATCTGCACTCTAAATTAGCCATATATGGGTTTGTACGGTTAATTTTTTTTGACAGTGTGATCTCAAGTAGCTACTCTCCATTTTTCAAATCGCGATTTAGGAGTGATGATGGAAAGCATTGCGATTGTCATTGTCCTACTTATGCTTCAGTTTCGGGTGAATCTCCCTGAGAGTGTTCGCGAACAATGGTTTTTTCAGTGGGCCGATATTTCTCATGCTTTTCCCATGGGGCGCTGGTGTCATGTCATTCTGACCTTGGGCATCCCCTGTTTTATTGCTGTGTTGCTCTTGGTGATAAGCTCGCATTTGGGCTTTATCGTTGAGTTAGTTGTTTATGTTCTCATCCTTTTATTAGCAATAACGCCAAAGCCCATTTTCTCAAGCATGTTTGAGGTGCTGGAGAAGTGGCAGCTAGATAAGGTTGAAGATGTGCCTGAAGTTCTAGAATCGCTGACTGATCAAACCATTGATTGTGAAGATAAACCATTGGATCATCTAAGAATGACACAAAATACCGTGTTTATCACAGCTGCGCTTCGCTCGTGGTTTGCCCCTATATTTTGGTTTGTTGTTGTTAATCCTGTGGCGGCATTGTTATATCGCCTGATTCAATTGATGGTCGAGTTTCAATCTGAAAAGAACGAAGAAGTGACCACTATCCTTAAGCAATTGCTTGATTGGCTGGAGTGGCCAGCCGCTAGGCTATTAGGGTTAAGCTTTATCGTTTCAGGCAAGGCAGGTGAAGTATTTTCGTCTTGGTGCGAAGGCATTTTATCTATTAAACGGCCAAATGAAGTCTTTTTAAATGAGCAGATGAATATAGCATTAGCCATAGAGCCTGAAGACAATGAAACGCAAATCGCTGTGTTGCAAGATAGAGTCAGTCGAGAGGTGCCAGCGATAAAGTCGTTAATTGTCCGATGCTTCTTGCTTGTGGCTGTTGTTGCATTAGTTGTTTAACCGCTAGAGATTTTTGATTAACCAACAGATATTAAATGCCTCTTGTTGAAAATCACATCAAGCACTGTTGAGACGAGCTGCTTCTGTACCTTCTGAGTCTTATCTATCTTACAAACGCTGTGCACTTAAGTGCTAGCATGGTATGATTGGTCGAAATTTTACGATTAAAATTTTTTGAGGGTATAAAAGTCAACAACGGTTCATTAGGAAAAATCGGTGATTCATCTTGTTCTTGGCGGCGCTAGATCCGGTAAAAGTCATTTTGCTGAGAGCCTCGTTGCAGCAAGCTTGCAGGTTGAGTCGCCTCAAAATGGCTGTGGAAGTGAACGCGAAAAGCCAGCATTATATGAGAAGCAAGCGCTCTATATAGCAACAGCAGAAGCGAAAGACAACGAAATGTCAGCAAGAATTGCCAAGCATCAAGCGGATCGAGCGGTTGCTGCTGTTCGTTGGCAAACGGTCGAAGAGACCAAGCATCTAGCCTGCGTGCTTGAACAGTGGTCTGACCCAAACCGAAGCATACTGGTTGATTGCTTAACCCTTTGGGTCACAAATTGTCTTTTTACTGAGCCTGAAGATTTTTGGCAGAAAGAAAAAGATGCATTACTGAGAGTATTGCCGAAATTACAAGGTAATATCATATTGGTTGCAAATGAAGTCGGGCTTGGTGTTGTCCCTATAGGAGAAGTGACGAGAAAATTTGTTGATGAAGCCGGATGGTTGAATCAAGCGATTGCCAAATTAGCCGATAACGTCACCTTTGTTGCAGCAGGTTGCCCTTTAACAGTAAAGTAAAAATCAGTGAGTATTGGAGTCACTGGTTAATAAAGAAGTGAAGTGGCTGAAAGAAATGGTTTTCAGGCTTCCTAGCTCACTTTTCGGTGAGTAAAATGACGAAAAAAACATAACACGTCCTTTGGGGGCATGATAAGTTGCTGTTTTCTCTTGATAAAGCAAAGTTAAGAGAAACAGCTAAACGGCTATCGATCGGTGGGGGGTATATCTGTGACATGGTACTTAGATGAGGCTAAGAAATACGATGCTTTATTTGAAAATAAAGCAAAGGACTATCAGCTTAGTTTAACCAAACCACCGCGTTCTTTAGGTGATATCGAGCAATTTGCTACTCGGATGTCTGCCTACCAACAGTCATTATCGCCTGAATTATCCAACATTGATATTGTCATTATGGCGGCAGATCATGGCGTGACCGAAGAGAATATTTCATCCTTCCCTCAGTCGGTAACTGCCGAAATGATCAAAAACTTTGCCAGTGGGGGTGCGGCCATTGCGGTGTTAGCAAGAAGTCTGCATGCTCGGTTAACAGTGTTTAATTTAGGTACAGTATCTGAAATTTCAGAAACGGTTGGCGTCATTGATGTAACCGTTGGCAAAGGAACAAAAAACTTTTGTTATCACGATGCCATGACAGCCGATCAGTGTGATCAAGCCATGCTGCATGGTAAGCAAGCAGCAGACTGGGCAAGCTTTAATAATTGTCAGTTATTTATTGGCGGCGAGATGGGTATCGGCAATACAACATCAGCAGCAGCTATAGCTAGTCGTTTATTAGATATCTCGGTTGAAGAGGTTGCAGGCCCGGGGACAGGCTTAGATCCTCAGGGTATTCAACATAAAATCAATGTGATAAAAAAAGCACTTGCGCTACATACCACCACAAACCCTATAGACGTATTAAGAAAAATTGGCGGGTTCGAAATTGCTGCATTAGCAGGGGCTTATATTGCCTGTGCGCAACGGGGCATACCTGTCATGCTGGATGGGTTTATTAGTACGGCAGCAGCATTAGTGGCAGTTAAGATTAACCCTTCTATTACCCCCTGGTTGATGGCGTCTCACTGCTCGCAGGAACCCGGTCATTTACATATTCTTGATGCGTTATCGCTTGAGCCCTTAGTTGATTTAAAATTGCGATTAGGTGAGGGATCGGGAGCGGCAATGGTTGTGCCATTGATTCAACTCGGTTGTAAGCTTCAGTCAGAGATGGCAAGCTTTCGTGATGCGCATGTCAGTGAAAAATTAGTTTCTGAGGCCGTCTAATCATATTGCGATTCAGTAAGGTTCGATTGCCAAAAATAAAAACAGAAAAAAACACTATAGATATAACATGACCAAAGCATCAAAACCTGAATTAACGCAATGGCCTGTCACAACCATTGATTTGCTTCGGCATGGTCAAACGGAAGGCGGCGAGATTTTTCGTGGACGCACCGATGTTGCTCTCACCCAAAAAGGGTTTGACGTCATGGCGTCGGCTGCGGAGCGCTTAAAATCTCAGCCGGTATCTTCTGACTATGCGAGAGATGAGGTGAGTCAATGGCATCAAGTGATTTCTTCTCCATTAATTCGCTGTCGGGCATTTGCTGAATTTATTTCATCAAATGAAGGTTTGCCGATGTGCATAAAAGAGGATCTTAAAGAGATTTCTTTTGGGGATTGGGATGGAAAAGCCTTCGACGATATTCGAAAACACGATGAAGAAGCCTTTAGTAACTATTGGCGTAATCCGGTGGTGAATTCACCGCCTAATGCCGAACCCTTTACTACATTTTGTCAGCGAGTAGAGCAGCTTGTCGATGAATTGGTTTCTGAGTACGAAGGGCAACATCTTT
>JAPOUS010000088.1 GCA_026708525.1 Cellvibrionales bacterium | reverse complement strand
TTGGATCTAACTACTAAAACAATCCGCCTTTTTGGCGCACTCTCATCAAAAGGGAGTACCAGAAAAAAAAACCCGCCATACCAAAACAATAAGAGTAGAAAAAAACCAGAATCCACTGATAGCGATTTCCTACCCCTTCCTCTTTTTGATAAAGATGGCAACGTAATTGTTTCATGTAGCACGCCTTTTTTAGAAGCTATAAAAAACGACAGAAGCTATAAACATAGGTAAAGACCACATCCCACACCTAGAGGTCGTCTTACCAGGACGTCCATAGAAAAAACAGATTAATGCGTTTTTATTTCGATTTTTTTGGATACATCACTACCCTGCCGTTTTGGTATCGAAATATCTAAGATGCCATGTTTAAAATTGGCTTGAAGTTTTTCAACATCCACATTTGGCGGTAATTCCCACGCACGATTAATGGAAGTATGCGCAAACTCAACACGGTGATAATTTTTATCATCCGATTCGTGATCAATATGGCTTTCACCTTTAATGGTTAACACATGCCCATCAAGCGAGACATCTAGCTCTTTTTCAGACATACCCGGCACCTGTAGTTCAATATGAAAATTATCTTTATCTTCATACACATTGCATTTGGATGCATGAGAAACAGCGCTACCAGAAAAGAAGTCTTCGAACAAATGATCCATACTTTGACGCAAATCCATCAAAGGCTCAAAGCCTAGCGCATCTTTATGATGGAGAGGGTGATGGCGACGCATAATACTTTTATCTTTTCGCATGATAAAACCTCCGCTTGTACTTTATGAAGATTCTAACCACGCAACTTAAACGACTCAAGACAATTAATTAAAAATTGTTTTTATCAATGACACCATTTTGCGCATTAAAGGGAAGCGCGACGTATTGGATCTAACTACTAAAACAATCCGCCTTTTTGGCGCACTCTCATCAAAAGGGATATAGCAAAGATTCGCCGAATGATCCGCTTTTGCAGCAAGCTCTGGCATCACGGTAATGCCTGTATTCACACTCACCATAAAGCGAAGCGTTTCAAGGCTAGATGCGCGAAACTGCTGATTTTCTTCTGCCCCTGCTGCAAAGCAATAGCCCATGGTCTGCTCTCTTAAGCAATGGCCATCTTCGAGCGCTAAAATCTCTTGCCCTTTCAAATCATCAAAATTGACGACTGCTTTTGAAGCCAATTGGTGATCTTTTGATACGGCAAGTGTTAACGGCTCTTTAAATAAATCAAAACAATCCAAGGTTTTCATAGTATCCATGTATGGCAAAATTAAACAATCTACCTCCCCTTTATGTAATCTCTCAAGAAGAATATGGGTTTTATCTTCATGCAGATAAAAATCAATATCAGGCAACTGTTGATTTAATTCACCCATGATTTTAGGTAACAAATAAGGCGCAAGGGTGGGGATTAACCCTACATGCAAATCACCTGCAAAAGGATCATGTAATGCCTGCGCACTTTGCTCGAATTGATTTACTTTTTGTAGAATATCACGCGCCTGCTGAATTAGTGCTTCGCCAGCCGCCGTTAACATAACACCTTTATTATGTCTCTCGATCAATTGCAGATCGAGTTGCTCTTCCAGTTTTTTGATTTGGCCACTGAGTGTAGGCTGACTCACATGGCAAGCATTAGCTGCTTGACCAAAATGCTTGAAATCATCAACGGCAATTAAATATTGCAGATCTTTCAGTTTTATCATAAAAACCTCTAACGAAAATGCCTGATATTGCAGGCATTGAATTTCTACGCAGCAGCCTTTTCTGTGACTGCATCGGCATCGTGGCGTATCAAGTAGTCAAATGCACTTAATGATGCGGTTGCTCCTTGCCCCATGGCAATAATAATCTGCTTGTAAGCACTGTCCGTGACATCACCTGCGGCAAATAAGCCACTCACTGAGGTTTCAGCACGGTAATCGACAATGATTTCACCACGATGATTCACATCGACTCGGTCTTTTATCCATTCGCTATTAGGCATCAAACCAATTTGAACAAATACTCCATCCAATGCAAGATCGGTTTCCTCCTCAGTGTTTCGGTTTTTGTAGGTTAACCCTTGAAGCTTTGCTCCTTCACCGTAGACGCTCGTCGTCTGCACAGAAGTATGAATAGTAATATTGGGTGTTGCCGCAGCTTTTGCCTGCAATACAGCATCGGCTTTTAACGTATCGGCAAACTCTAACACAGTGACCTCTTTTGCAATACCGGCTAAATCAATTGCAGCTTCTATGCCAGAATTACCGCCACCCACAACGGCGACACGTTTATTTTTAAACAATGGTCCATCGCAATGCGGGCAAAAAGCGACGCCTCGACCTTTGTATTGATCCTCTCCTTCGACACCCATTTCTCGCCAACGCGCTCCTGTTGAAACAATGACTGTTTTCGCTTGCAATTGTTGCCCATCATTCAGTGTGACAGTGAAATGCTGATTTTTTTCTATATCTGCCACTTGGCCTTTAATAATATCGACATCGTATTCGGTGACATGGGCTTCAAGGTTTCTGGCCAATTGCTGCCCTTCGGTATGCGAGACGGAAATAAAATTTTCAATCGCCACGGTATCTTGGACTTGCCCCCCAAAACGATCGGCAATTACTGCGGTTTTAAGCCCTTTACGCGCAGCATAAATCGCAGCTGATGCACCCGCAGGGCCTCCGCCTACGACTAATACATCCATCAACCCTTTTCGGCTCAAGTCTACAGTGGTAGATACACCTAACTTTTCAAGAAAATCCGTCAACTCAATACGCCCGCTACTGACTCGATCATTGTTTGAAAATACCGCAGGAACCGCCAGTACGTTTTGCTTTTGAGCTTCTTCTTTAAAATGCGCGCCATCCACCATGACATGTTGAATTTGGGGATTAAGAATGGCCAGTTGATTAATCATCTGTACCACATCAGGGCAATTCTGACAGCTTAACGACACCCAGGTTTCAATTATTTTTGGCGTATCAATCGTTTGAATTAAGGCTTCATCCTCGGCTTTGATATTGATCGGGTGACCACCTACTAGCAGCAATGCTAAAACAAAAGAAGTAAACTCATGCCCCATAGGTACACCGGCAAAAGCTATGGGCTCACGGCCTTGATCATTTTTAAGTGCTAACCTTGCTTTGCCTTTGTCTAAAGGCTCTGTCGTCAGAGTAAGCGATGGTGATAATTCAGCAACCTCTTGAGCAAAGGCGTAAAGCTTCTCACTTAGCTCGCTGCTATCTTGGTACACAATCAACGCTACGGGTTGAACCACTTTATCCAAATGACTTTTTAACTGCGCTTTGATATTGGCATCTAACATGACCTTTTCCCCTGTTTTTTTATCGACTTTATTCCCGCCTAGGCGGGAAACTATTTGAAATTAAATTTTCCCAACCAAATCTAACGAAGGCGCCAAGGTTTCTTCACCTTCTTGCCACTTTGCTGGGCAAACTTCACCAGGATTCGCTGCGATATATTGTGCCGCTTTTATTTTACGAAGTAGCTCGGAAGCATCTCGGCCAATGCCACCTGCCGTTATTTCAATCACCTGAATGTTACCTTCAGGATCAATCACAAAGGTTGCTCGCTCGGCTAACCCCTCTTCTTCAATCATGACCTCAAAGTTGCGCGTGATTTGCCCTGTAGGATCGCCAACCATAGGATATTTAATTTTGTTAATCGTATCTGAGCTGTCATGCCAGGCTTTATGCGTAAAATGGGTGTCCGTTGAGACGGAATACACTTCCACACCACGTGACTGTAATTCTTCATAAGTATCTGCAAGGTCGCCAAGCTCTGTTGGGCATACAAAGGTAAAGTCAGCAGGATAAAAGAACACTACGGCCCACTGACCTTTTAGTGATTCATCCGATACCTCGATAAACTCACCTCGATGATACGCTTTGGCATTGAAGGGTTTAATTTGTGTGTTGATTAATGACTTTGACATGGTATTTCCTCATTGGGCTGTTCGTTTCGATGAGGAAATAATAGGTCGATTGATGATTACTTAGAAATCGTTGCTTCCTTTCAGGCTCATAGGCAAAACCTATCGTGAATTTTTCTTTAATAAAATTAAACTTTTATCCCAGCTAAAACTCTCAATTAATAATCATTCTCAGTTAATTCAAGGGCTTTTTTTTGGAGCCTTATCGTTATTATGACAAGCCTTACTCATGCAACGTCAGCAATTTTTACCAGCCACAGCCTCAACCGACCAAACGAGAGCATGCATTCTGCTACCGTCATTTCAAAAAAAATGATCAGTCAAAACACATTAGAGATAGCGTTATCACTCGATGATAAATCAAGCTTTGATAACTTTCGTGCAGGTGAATGTATTCGAGTCGATTTTAAAAAAGGCGAACACCTTATTTACCAGCAAGACACGCATGGTCAGGGCATACTGATAAAACATTGACTATTCATACGCTACCTTCCTCTAATCAGTAAAGTTAACCCATGAAAAAACTTATTATCCTATTATATCTCGCTATGACCTCAATACTTACATTCGCCAATGAAACTATTCTAATTGAAAGGTCAGGGTATAAGCCTAATTTACCGCCGACCATCGATGACGTTAAAGATGACAACGTCAAAAGAAAAAGGTTAAGCCCAGCCAAACTTGTAGAAAAAAAAATATTCGGCAATACGGTAAAACTTACCTATAGAATGAAAGAAGACCAAATAAACCAATCCTTTCAAGCCGGTGACTTTGCCAAATTTTACGTTCCTACCATCAATAAAAAAACAGGAGAAATCGATTCTGCTTATCTTACACACCCTTCAAGCAACCCATCATGGTTTAATCGTACTTACAGCATCGCATCATCCGAAGCAGAGTATTATAACGGTGAGCTGATCGTTTACTATGCAAAAGTAGATGATGGATATTTTAATCATTACGTTGAACACGCGGAGCTAGGTTCTACTATTTATTTAGCTGAACCTAAAGGCAAACTCCGAGGTAGCCACCCCCCCTCGAAAGATAAACAATGCTATATTACGACAGGTACAGGCATTGCACCTGTCATTTCAAAATTATTGTCGGCAGATAACACAGACAATGTCGAAGTGTATGCAAGCTTTAAAAAACATAATGACATCATAGGCGAAGACATCCTACGAGAGTTTAATCCCAATATAAAGCTCAATATCACTCTCACACAGGAAAAAAAGGCAGGGTATTTGTATGGTCGATTGCAACATCACATTAACGATATCGACAATGAAAACACGGTCTATTATTTAATAGGCGGTCCTGATTTGGTAGAGGATTTTGAGAAAAGGCTCTCGAAGGCTGGGGCAACTGTCAGAACCGAAGGTTACCCTTTATCTGGGCAGAAAGAATACCCTTATAACATTTTTGATATTTCTCCTAACGATGGACAAGTCCACATCTCCCCTTTTGAAATAGACGCTCAAAGCGAAAAATAAAAACTGGCGAAGTTGGCTTCTTCTCCATCATTGCAATATACCGCTTTAGGTTGCTTGGTAGGCTTTGTATTATCCCTAGCAATCTTTGCAAAAAGAATGGAAGCGCTTAACCAGAAAAGCGCTTTTTGACAGAAACTAAAAGCAATTTTTAGAAGTACCCTTAAGGGCATCTCTAATAATTGATTTTGAGGTTCTGCGCTAAATTTCAAGGTTT
>JAPOUS010000019.1:4987-5652 GCA_026708525.1 Cellvibrionales bacterium | reverse complement strand
ACAACCCGTAGTGCCAAGCGCGGATACCATAGCGTATATTGAGTATGATTGGAAACATGCACGCGGCAAAGCCAAGACGTTGTAATAAACACAATGGGCATGGCAATTCATGCTTAAAAAATTGATCATAAAATGCGAAGAGTAAAATGCCATTGATTGTTAAAAGAACGAACGCATTGAGGTGATGATATAAGGTATGCTGTCGTTGTTCTGCATCGTTATTCATAATAACCTTTTAAGATAAACGGATTTACAAAAGAATTTTTAGCGTATCGGTTGCATGATGAAAATACCAACCAATGGAAAGAATAAAGGTTATCGAAAAAATACCGGTTGCCAGGCAATGTCGGGAGAAAAGAGCGAGAACACAGCAAATAAAATATAAACTAAAAAGCAGAGCGACCATAAAATTCTCCAATAGCCGTTATTAATCGTTGGTATATTGCCTAATGTGTTGTCAACCCTAGCATGCGTCGATGGTCTTCATTGTGAAATACATGTGTTGCATGATCGATAATTTCTTTATCGGATAAGCGATCGGTTGATTCCATCCCTACAACATGGTTGAGCATTTCATGGTGATGACTGGATAAAAATTTTAGAAACATAAGCCCAGCCGACGATTTACCCTTGCCGTGGCTAAAAATCAAGGTTTCACGTGCATC
>JAPOUS010000019.1:0-4977 GCA_026708525.1 Cellvibrionales bacterium | reverse complement strand
GCTTTGGCAATTGCTTCATAGCAGGTTAAGTCTTCGGGGACGCGCTGGCCTTTAAAAAAGCTGGCCCGCTGGTGTAAGTGATTGCGGTTTATTTCGTAATCGTTTTCATGGTCAATCGACCATTTTTTTGGAGACTCTTCGTTTAATTGATAAATAATGGCTTGCTGATGATCTAAAACAACAGCAACAGGAGAAGATGAATTCACTTGAATATTACCTATTTAAATAGTTGATATCCAAGCATACTCAAAAATAATTTATCTGTCACTAGTTCGCTTAATTGGTTTTGTTAATTTTAAAAGCCAATAATCTGCACTGACATAACGGCCCCCACCATAAAAAAATAATACGAGTAGCATGACAAAGTAAGTCACAGCAAATTCAATACCATTATTAAGAATAACAATATTGCCATGCTCTGTTAGCCATTCGTAATTACCATGCTCTTTAAGGAGTGATTTAATTCGTGCTAGTCGCTCGGTTGCCTCTAGTGTTCGCTCGGTTGCAAAGAACCCGGTACCTTCAGCAATCGCAAGCCATCCATTATGTAAGTGAGTGGTTACTGCTGCTACAGCCATTGTTATCATAAGAGGTATGCTGATTAATCTGACCCATAAGCCGAGCGATAATAATACGGCTCCCCCTAATTCTGCGCCTATAGCTAGAATGACCATCAGCGTAGGGAAGGGTAGGCCTAACCCCCAATTGGGGTCACCGAACCAGCTCACAGTGCTGTCAAATGCCGTCAGCTTATTCATTCCAGCCATCCAAAAGATAGGGATTAAATAGAGCCGAATGAGCAGTAACGCAATAAAATCCCATTGCACGGTTTTGAACGTCCATTGGTGATAGCGGGTAAATAGATTCATGGGATTTACGAGACCACTTTAGGAAAAATATTTCGGATAGCACCCATTGCATGGACTTGTTGGCTCAGTTCAATGGCATTGTGGAGCCATTCGTTTTGGCTCAGGTTTGGCAAGTGAGGGTGAACGGACTCAAAGAGGATTTCTGATACTTCTGCTAACGAAGAGCCCTCGTTTATTCGCAGTAATTCGAACAATGAATAAGTTAAGGCATTGCATTGTAAAAACCGAACGTTTTGCTGGTGATCGCGAGAGAGTAAAAAATAGGTAGGCTCTGAGATTTTATTTAAATCGTGATTATCTTCAGAAATTAATTGCACAGCATAGTTATATTTCTTAAGTCGTGCGGTGGATTTAAGCGTAATAAAGCTATTTGCATCGATCTGGACAGGCTGATTTTTATCACTTTCATTTTCGGTGGCAATAAACACCTCAGATTCAGCGTATTCATAGTCGGCCAATTCGGGGAGAAAAGCAGGCAGCTGCTGATGCGTATTTGATGCAAGAAAGCGAATAAATTCTTTCGCTATTTGAGAAAAATAAGGTGTTTTGGCTTGGTGTGATTGAATAAAAGACTCTATGAGTGTTCGCCATACATGATCCCCAAGTAATTGATAAATGACAGGAAAGTTGCCGGTTAATAAACCATCAATATTATTAAATACCAAGTGTTGGTAGATTGATAGATGATCAAAGGCGGGATTGTCATCGGATGGATTTCTTAAAGCTTGGCAAAAAGCCTTTTGAGTTTCATGGAGTGTTGGCATAGCCGCTTGTCCTTTAGTTTTTATTGTTATTCTTTATGCGTGAGCATTGGCTTTGTAAGGATTTAATGTGCTCAACTTCTTGCATTAATTGGCTTGCTTCTGGGATGTTAAAATCTCTCTCAAGTAGTGTAGGTTTATTGCCTATGCATTGATAAGTGTATGTGAGTAATGACCACACAGGGTCAATAACATTTGCACCATGGGTGTCGATAATAAAGCCATTGTCTTTACGAAAATGCCCGGCGACATGAAGGTAGGGGATTGACTCTTGCGTCATTGCCTCGATAAACGCCAAAGGGTCGTATTGGTGGTTTTGGCTATTAACGTAGACATTATTGACATCTAACAATAAGTCGCATTGACTTTCGGCTAAGACGGCTTTGATAAAATCCGCTTCCGTCATATCCTGCTCGGGTACAGAGTAGTAAGACACATTTTCAATCGCTATTCTTCGCTCCAGACGATCTTGTACTTCTCGAATACGCTGACTGACATGTTTAATGGCTTCATCGGTAAAGGGTAAAGGCAGCAAATCGTAAAGGTGGCCTTGGTGAGAGCAGTAACTTAAATGTTCGCTATAAAAGGCTGCGTTAAATTCATCTAAAAAGCATTTAATATCAGAAATTAATTGAGTATCTAAAGGGTCGGTACTGCCAATAGACAATGATAAGCCATGACAAACCAGTGGCGTTCGACTCACAATTTGTTTGAGCGAATCACCCCACTGTCCACCTATGCCGATCCAGTTTTCGGGGGCGACTTCAAAAAAATCAGGCGCCACGCTAAATGAAACACAATCGTCTAACAGCTCCCGCCTTAGGCCAAGGCCTGCGCCTTCAGGTTTTATTTGCATCGAGTACTCCAAGAAAAGGTTGCCTCAGTGAAACTGAGGCAAAGATAAGATTAGCTGCCGCATTTGCCTTCGCCGCACTTGCCTTCAGATTCACCTTTTAATGTTTTGGTTTCACCGCATTTGCCTTCGCCGCACTTGCCTTCAGATTCACCTTTTAATGTTTTGGTTTCACCGCATTTGCCTTCGCCACATTTACCTTCTTTGCCTTTGCTTTCAGGCGTGGCGTAGCCTGAAATTTCATTCATTGAAAAAGGGCTGTTTGAGGGAGCATCACTTATCGCAAGGGGTGATGCAAGAAGAGAAGCGGCAGTTAGCGCGAGTGCGCTTTTATTTTTCATGCTCATGGTCATCCTATTTATTTGTTATTAAACGAGTGGTGGCAGTGATGCCTTCCATCATGGATGAATGTTATTCTGCATGGGGGCGGTGAAAAAATAAACGCTAATAACGCGGTTTTTCAGGGCATTAATGAAAACTGTGATCCGTAGTGAGAAGAAAAAGGGAATAGGCCTGATAATGAAAATAAACTGCGATCCGGCTGTAACATTTTATAAGGAGATTTTTTTTGTATTGATAGGTCTAAGGCTAAAGTACATTGAGGACAGACAAATGCAAGTAGAGGTTAAACCCTATGACCCTGTGTGGAGGCAGTGGTTTCAAACAATTGCCACATTGTTAGCAACACATCTAGATGGAATTCATTGTCTTATTGAACATATTGGTAGCACCTCAGTTGAAGGGCTAGCCGCTAAACCTATTATTGATATTGATATCCTGCTTGAGGATACGGCAGATTTTGATACGGTAAAATCTCGCTTGATGGCGTTAGGCTATGAATACAAAGGGAATTTAGGCCTTAATGGGCGTGAGATGTTTAAAGATGCTCTGGCTGTCTACCCGCATAATTTATATGTCTGCGATCCAGACGCGTTGGCAGTAAAGAATCATTTAGCGTTTAAGGATTACTTAAAAACCCACCCCGAGAGTGTAGAGGCTTATGGTGCATTAAAAAAAGACCTGGCGAAGCGTCACCCTGGTGATGTGGATGCTTATTGTGAAGCAAAAAGTGAATTTATTGGATCGATTCTTAAGAGGTGCCGTTTTGATGCAGGTGAATTACATCGTATTAAAGAGGCTAATAAGCGTAATTAATGGAAATTGACCCTATCTACTCTCACTCTGTGTGAGTGAGAGATAGTCTGTTGAGGTATACTATTACACCAATTTGGTTTTTTCCCCTTCTGAGCGGGCGATATATACCGCACAAACCGAATCACCAAAAATGTTAACCGCTGTTCGCATCATATCGAGTAGTCGGTCAGTGACTAACAATAACCCAATACCATCTAATGGCAGCCCAATCACGGTTAAGATAACTGAGATGGCAACAAGGCTGGCTGCGGGCACACCTGCAACGCCTACCGAGGTTAATAGGGCAGTTACCACAATCGTAAATTGCTGTAGGAATGTCAGGTCAAGCCCATAGGCTTGTGCTATAAACATGGCAGCAACACATTCATACAAGGCTGTGCCATTCATATTAACCGTTGCACCTAAGGGTAAAACAAACGAGGTGATTTTATTGGAAATGCCAGCATCTTTTTCAACAGCTTCGATGGTTAAAGGGAGTGTCGCAGAGGAAGAAGCAGTAGAAAACGCCATTAGCATGACAGGGTTCATAATTCGGTAGTGCTTTATAGGATCAACTTTTGCTGCGAATTTTAGTAGCAGTGCCATCGTACCAAAAGTATGAATCACAAGCGCCAGAAAAACACAGAGGAAAAACCACAGCAACGGCCCAAAAATATTTAAGCCCGTAGATAAAATGGTTTTTGCCACTAAGGCAAAGACGCCGATAGGAGCAAACTTCATAATGAACATGGTCATATGCATCATGACCTCAAAGATGCCCTGCCAAAATCCAACCTGAGAGTCGTGTTGTTCTTGGTCTATCTTGGTGATAAAAAAGCCAAATAACATGGCAAAGACAATTAATCCTAACATCTGGCCTTCAGCTGCTGCCGAAATAATATTCGGCGGTACCATACGTAAGAATATATCAAACAACCCTGTCATTGATTGGCTGCTTTCTGTGATGGTGCTGAGTTTTTGGTTCAGTGCATCAGAATTGGTGTGGAAATGGAGCTCTTGCCCTGCGGGCTTGCCATCAATTAACCCCGGCTGGAACAAATTAACCAGTAACAGCCCAAGTAATATCGCAAGGAGACTGGTAAATAAATAGAAAAGTAGGGTTTTAATACCTAATCGGCCAATGCTTTCGCCGCGTCCGATACTGGCTACGCCACAGATAATTGAAGAAAAAACCAAGGGAATAACCAGCATTTTTAATGCATTAAGAAATAAATCCCCAACAAAATTAAAGAAGCTCATTAATTCGTTGTGAAGCGCATGATCGGGATTATTAAAAAGCATACCCACAATGACCGCGAGTACAATTGCAATGAGGATTTGCCAGTGAAGAGCGAGTTTT
>JAPOUS010000332.1 GCA_026708525.1 Cellvibrionales bacterium | reverse complement strand
TGGAGCTGGTTGAATGTGTGGCTAATTCTCCTGATACGTTGATTTACTATCCAACCAAAGATGCTGATAAAGAGGAAGTGTATTATCGCGGCATGTTTTGCACTCAACAAGATTGCAAACTCAATGATTATCAACAGAGCAATGTTAAGGGTTTAGAAAATGCAACCAAAATAAAATTAGCTTTCAAATACAATCCAGGCTCGATGTCGACAACTGACATGTTATCAGCGGATGTGGTTGCGCTATCTGGGTTGACTTTAAATAAGACGGGCGAGTGGTTTGGTAATGCTGAAATTTCTGTGAGTGTTCAGTTCTTTAATAACAATGTATTTTTACAAGAGCACAGAGTTAGATTGCCTTGGGCTGTTAAAAAAGGGCTCAACGTGAATAGAGAAAACTTACCTTTTTTTACCTGGCCTGAAGATGCAAACAAAGCCGTAGCTTCTATTTTACAATTGGATTCAGATACCCGGATGTTTAAGACCTTGAGAATGCTAGCGGGTATAGCTAAAAAGTTTGGTCGTATTGGTGAGATTATTGGGGATGTTGCAGATACAGTGATAGACTGTATTCACGAAAAAATTATGGAAAATGATTACATCGGTACAGCGATTTTTGTTCGTGGTAAAGTGCCTACAAATTTGGCAACAGAAGAAGGTACCGCAGTTTTTCATATTCAATAACTTACCCAGATCCTCTTGGGAATGCTCAGAAGGGTATTCCGTCTTAATGATTTCAAATGACTATCGACTTATGTTTTATCTGTCTTAATCAAATGTTTGGATAGACGCTTACTTTGAGATAGGTCAATTGAGCGATTGGATAGCTGTAAGCGCCCTTGTAGAACCTGTCTGTTATCAGACAGGCTTTTAGTTATCTTAGGCATCTATCATAGAAACAGATGGTTTAATGTAGCCAATCCATGGCTTTTTGTTGGTTATCAAAAAATTTTACTTCACCTGATGTAAACCAACTACCAACTTTACTGGCTTTTTCTTGCCACTCTTTGTTGCCGTAGATGGCGACTTTATGGAATTGTTTATTGTGTTTCATGCCCATTTTAAAGTCATCCCAGGCGGCGCGTAATTCCCAGCCTTCCAGTTCAGTGCCATCAATAAAGACATTTACTTCCTCATTGCTGACCGCATCGAGAGCAGAGTCTATAACGGGGGTGATTTTTTCATAGTCTTCATGGGTCAGTTTACCTATGGCCTTCATTGATAAAAATATCTCATGATCGTTGTTTTCTACACCGACGGTCAAGCCATGTCTTGCTTCAGTCATACATACCTCCACTTTTATATAAACGACAAGTGTATATTAATAAAATATGGTTGGGTTAATCCACAATTTTTTTACGCTTGTTGAATGATTTTTCGAAAGGTTAAATTGATTCGAGACTGATTGCAGTTTTTGCGTTTGGGAATGCTGTGTTGCCAATGCTGCTGAATACCTCCAGTCATGAGGAGTAATGAGCCATGTTCAAGCGCAATTAGAATGTGATCGCTAGGGTCTGTGTTTTTACGTAAAATAAAATCACGTGTCTCGCCAAGACTGATAGAGGCAATAACAGGCTGTTTACCAAGACTTGATTCGTTATCGGCATGCCAGCCAACGGTATCTGATCCATCTCGATACCAGTTCATTAATACACTATTAAACGCATAATGGGCTGTTTGCTCTATTTGCTGCTTTATTAAGAAAAGCTGCTTATCCCAAGGGTGAGGGTGTGATGTGATGCCGGAATAACGGTAAATGGCATTAGTATCACCATACCATGCAGTAAGCCGTGGTAGTGGATGCGTTTTACCAAATAGCGTTACATGCTCCTGACGCCAGTTAATATGAGAAAAAGATGCCTTTATGTGTTGATGATTAGTGTGATCTTTCCATTGGATAGATTTCCAGTACCCTAGAGAGTTTTCAAGAAAATAATCCAGGTATTCGTCACTTTGGGTGTGGGTAAAAAAGTGCGGGTAATAGTGTAATTTGCCGCCATAAACGGTCGCGCTAATGAGACTTCCCGTTGTATTTTGCAGCGTAGAATAGTTCGCATCGTTGGTGAAAATAAATGGGTAGGGTTTTTTTATCATGTTGAATGATTAGCTTATTATGCGAACTTATTGACGTATAAGAGACCGTCTAAGAATCTATCACATTAAACCCTTTTTGAGGAGGTATTTGAGTAATGGGTTAATCAGCCAGCGAAAGGGAAAGATAAACGCACGAATTATTTGGAGTGTGTTTCGCATGTCTTTTTGGTAATCACTGAATGTCAATTGTTGATATCTTAAGACTTGTTGGCTTTCGGTTGTATCCATCCAGTGAGTATAAAACGCCTGCTTGCCCATCATCTCTTTTGGCAGTGATAGACCAAGTGCATTGAAGGCGGTACTTAAAAAATCATATTGTGTGATTTGGCAAGTTGAGCCCCCGCCGATTAAGTGGATTTTTCTAAGCGCGGTCTTTTCTTGCGCTGCCTGAATAAATGCACGAGCGACATCCTTGGGATGAATGTACTCTAGAGGGTTATCAGGGTGCGTGTTGAGTAATTGTTTTAGTGTTTGCCAGTCCGTTTTTAAGGTTCTGGCATCAACAGAGACACCGATGCGTAAGATAGCATAAGGTATTTGGCTCTCTTTTAGTGTTGATTCAATGGTTAATTTTTGTTGGGTGTAATTATCGGTTGCCCAAGGTTTGTCGGTGACTTTTTTGGGTTGTTTGCCGCCTAAGCCAAACACAGTGACTGACGAAGGATAAATAAATATCGGTTTACGGTTGATACGGTTTAGCTTCTCAATGATTTTTTGAGTTAACTTGATGTTAACTTGATGTGAAAGGCCTGCGTTAGTTTCCGTCAAGGGGGGTAATATAGCCGCTAAATGGATGATGGCGTCAATGCTTTGTAAGTGATTCTCCAACCAAAGAAAATCTTGGTAGTTGGTCAGAATCACGCGGCACTGTTTATTAAACCTATTGGCTAATTGACGGTTTTGCTTTGAAGGAATATCCACAGCAATAACAGAAAAACCTTGAGATAGTGCTTGCTCTAGGCACACTAGGCCAAGATTGCCAAAAGCGCCTGTTAGTAGAATGTTCATGATACGTTATCAATAGATTTTTTGATTACAGATAGTAAGGGCAGTGAATGCCTTCATCGTGCGCTATGGTGCCTAAGCATTGGTTGCAATGAGTGCAGGCTTTGATAGGGTTGTTATGCTCTAACTTATTAGGTAAGAGAGGTTCTGCTAATAAGCTTCGCCCGAGTTGAATGAAGTCAAAGCCTTGATCAATCAGGGTAGTAAAATCATCTACTGTGCTTGCACCACCTACATAGATGAGTTTTGCATTGACGCTGTCTTTAATTTCAGCGGCATATTTTTTTAGGTATAAAGGTGAGTAAGGGTAGGTTTTAAATAGCGCTTTGCCGCTAAGTTTTAAAATTAGACGCATCAAGGCGCTTTTTTCGTGGCGCAATAAATGCGGCAACATATTCTCTCCACGAAACATCAACATGGGATTCATCGTGCTGCTGCCAGTGCTAGGTATAATGGCATCGATGCCTTCTTTGTCCAATGCCTGGCAAAATTTCAGGGTTTCATTAAATTGTATGCCGCCTCTAGCACCTTCTGTGATGCTCACTTTAGCAAGTAAGGGAAAATCATCGCCAACGGCCGCTCGAACAGCAGAGAGAACCTTGAGCGGTAAGCGCATACGATTAGATAGTGATCCGCCGAATTCATCGTTACGTTTGTTGGTTTTGGGGCTAAGAAATTGGCATAAACCATAGCCATGACCAAAATGAATTTCCAAGCAATCAAAGCCCACGCTTTTCATGAATAGGGCAGCATCTTTGTATGCCCTGATAAAAGAATCGATATCTTTCTTATTCATGGCGTCGCAAAAAAACATGCCTTTAGGGATTCCTAACGCATTGATACCAAAATTAGGCCCTTTGGGTCGCTTGATGGTTAATGCGGTGTTTTGGCTAAAACCACCGCCATGCCCCATTTGGCCAGAAACTTTGGTGCCTGCTTGATGGAGAGACTGAATCAATGTGCTTAATTCATCCCGAATATGCTCTCCCATGTACATCATACGATCATGCAGACGACCATTGTTTTCAACCGCGCAGTAACCAAGGGTAGTCATGCCAATACCCCCTTCAGCCATTTGCTGGTGAAATTGGTGCAGTCGCTCTGATGGCATACCGCCAGGGGTCATGTTTTCAAAGGTACCCGCTTTGATAAAACGGTTTTTAAGTTGGAGGCTATTGATGGAGGCAGGCTGAAACGGAGAGGTCATGGTAAGCTATGTTAAAATAGTCGGTTTTTTTCAAAGCTTACCATAAACCTAAGGGATTAAACTGAGAGCAGCTTTACGGTATTGATGATAAGCCTTATAGCCCATCATCATAGTTATTGGCATGGGTAAGCCCTTCGGTACATTCGGTTTGTGTGTTGCTGCGATTATCTGAGCAAATGGCACCTTCTGACAGTGCTTGAACATAGGGAGTTTGGTTTTGATAGTTACCGCTTTGCCCATAATTACAGACCATATAAATATCGGTGAAAGGGAATTCAGGGTTAGGTACCATGGTTGGATCACAGTGAGTAATGGCGCAGCCAACAAATTGTGTATTGGCCCAAAACATTTGAGTGGCATGGCCGCATTGACCTTGATCACAGTACTCAGTATTGCCAATGGTGCCAAATGACCAGTTGATGGCTTCACCCGTTGCCATTGCGTCAAACATCTCCTGGACTCGAATCATCGACATAGGGTTGTTAGTGGAGGCGTAGAACGCGATATTTTCACCGACATAGGTGATCTCAGGGTTGCCATTCAATGCGACAAAATCATCTGTACGATTGTCATTGTGTTGCCATTGGCATTGGTTGGCATAGTTTTGAGCCACTTGCTCAAGGGTACTGTCCCAGCTCAGTGCCTGCATATTAGTTGCCATGGGTAAATTGCCGCCGTAGGCAGGTACATTGCCTTTGGCTGTGTCGGATCGAAATTTATTATGCAGGCATAAAATATATTTTTTAGCATCAAGATCAAAACGATTGCCGACGATGTTGCCTTGGTTTGAGCAATCTAGATTAACCATATCACCGGTAGGCGGATTACCATTGCCACCATCATTGCCGTCATCGCCTCCGTTATTGTCGCCATTGTCATCACTGCCATTAGTGCTATTGCTATCGATAGGCGAAGTGACTTGCGTATCGTCTAAACAGGCAGTTAAAAAGGAGAGCATAAAAAGTAAGGCGAGTATATTTTTCATTATTTTTATCCCTTTTTTTTGAACGTTAAAATTTTTATTCATTGATGATATTGGGTGAAATAAAAAAACCAAGCATATTTTAATCTGCTAGTGATGATTGCGAATTTGCACACAAAGCCGCTGGTGTAATAAGTGTGTTCGTCTATGTCGGAGATTTAATTGAATATTCTTTTTAAAAATAAGTGTTCTCATTCAGGCTGAATAAGTACTACTTTTTTAGCACGGATCCTATGAGGCATATCACTCAAGTTGCCGTTGTATAAATAGCTAAGGTGTCTAATTTTGTTCTATGGGGCGTTCACATTTTTACATGCTTTTTCTTTGTTAGGTCATCGTTGTAAAAATTTTATAATGTTACCTATTGTTTCATTGATACTTA
>JAPOUS010000006.1 GCA_026708525.1 Cellvibrionales bacterium | reverse complement strand
CACTCAAACACTCTCAATAAATTATACAAACGCGTCATGAGTGATAATGTTACAAAAACAAATCACTTGGATAAAGAAGTGATAGCCACTAAAAAAAGTAGCCGCAAACTAATCAAACGCATGAAAAAAAATGAAAATACCTCTGAAAGGATCGGTAATCTTTTGACAAAAAGCCGTGATGTACTTAATAATAATATTAATATGCTAACAAAAGACCTAGAACGCACTAAGTTCATATCAACCATAGCAACTGAAATTACCCCCAAGATAAGAATCATCAAAGCCGAAGGAAACTTTTTCAATTTTTTCCAAAAACTCTCCCACACCGAAATTCCTTCTAACCCGGCATACCCACTAGAGGCAGTGGCGACAGAACCACTATACCAGGAAGTGGATGAGGTATTAGAGGACCAGGAATTGGATAAGGTATTAGAGGTAAATACATACGAAAGTCCTGTTGATGCACACAACAATCCTATTAACCCCAATCTCGACCTAGCTTCATACGACAATATTTCTAACCCCAATCTCGACCTAGCTTCATACGACAATATTTCTAACTCCGATCTCGACCTAGCTTCATACGACAATATTTCTATCTCCGATCTCAAGGTAGTCTCAATCGAAACGATTTCTAACCCCGAACCCGACGTAAATTGTAAACATAAACTGTCATCTTCTAACTTAAAGACAGCTAGCTTTAAGGAAGCTGGCTCAAATGCAGGTAGAAAAACCAGTGTTTATGCGGGAACCCTACGAGGTACGCCGAGTAATGCACTATTCATACTCAAAGATTGGGGAAAAAATCTTCAACATAAAATCATGGACTATTTCCAAACGTCATTGAATCTTAACCAATAGATACCTGCTCGTAGCAAACTTAGTGTTGATGCCCCCCCACACCATGCGCATGACCGTGGGCCACTTCCTCAGCCGTTGCTTCTCGAACATCAATCACTTCCACTGCAAACTTTAGCATTTTACCTGCAAAGGGGTGGTTGGTATCCACATCCACATTGAATTTACCAGCTTTTATAACCGTTGCTTGCTTTTGACCCCGATCCGTTTGAATATTAACCACCATTCCAGGCTTAAGCTTGGCTTTTTTATCGATTACTAAATGCTTAAGGGGAACACGCTGAGTTGAGTTATCATGACGCAAACCGTAGCCTTTATAAGGAGGCACTTCTACATCAAAAGCATCTCCAGCATTTTTATCTACCATTGCTTCTTCTAGTCCTTTGATGACATTATTATGGCCAAACAAAAAGGCAACTGGGTCGCCTTCTTTCGAGGTTTCAATTTTTTTTCCGTCCGCTTGATCATAAAGATCATAGTGAAACCGCACGACAGTATTTTTTTCAATTTTCATAAACAACACATTCTTGTAAAAATAAACGATTAGGCTTTTGGCAAGGTTACCCCGGTTTGCCCTTGATACTTGCCACCTCGATCTTTATAGGAGGTTTCGCAAACCTCATCGGATTCAAGGAATAACATTTGTGCCACCCCTTCATTCGCATAAATTTTTGCAGGCAATGTCGTGGTATTCGAAAACTCCAACGTCACATGCCCTTCCCACTCTGGTTCAAGCGGTGTCACATTAACAATAATGCCACAGCGCGCATAGGTAGATTTACCTAAACAAATGGTTAACACATTGCGCGGAATTTTAAAGTATTCCACTGTCCGCGCTAACGCAAAAGAGTTGGGTGGAATAATACATTCATCGCCTGTCACATTCACAAAGCTCTGCTCATCGAAATGCTTAGGGTCAACCGTTGCCGAATGAATATTGGTAAAAACCTTAAATTCATTTGCACAACGAACATCATAGCCATAGCTGGATGTGCCATAAGAAATAATCTTATTCCCGCCATCATTTCGAACCTGAGTCGGTTCAAAAGGCGAAATCATGGCATGCTCAAGCGACATACGCTTAATCCATTTATCAGATTTAATACTCATCATCGACTCCTTCTATGCGTCAGTCGCAATAGTCGTTGCTGCGGTTTCTCGTTGATTAATTGGTCGCTGTGCTAGTAGAGCCGTCACTTTTCGCGCCACATCTCTAAAGGTTTGCGCAAGCTCACCTTCTGGTTCAATCGCCACAGGTGGCTTGCCAGCATCCATCCCTTCTCGTGTTTTAGGATTCAAAGGTAGTGACGCTAACAAGGGCACTTGATAACGCTCGCTTAAGACTTGACCTCCACCCTCACCAAAAATGGCCTCCTGATGCCCACACTGAGAACATGTATGCAGCGCCATATTTTCGACTAAGCCTAGAACGGGAATGCCAGTTTTAGCAAACATCTCTATGCCTTTTTTTGCATCAAGCAATGCAATTTCTTGCGGTGTTGTGACAATCACGGAAGCTGCTACGGGCACTTGCTGGGCAAGCGTTAGTTGAATGTCCCCCGTACCCGGTGGCATATCGACAATCAAATAATCCAGATCGTTCCAAGTGCATTGATTTAATAATTGCGTTAACGCACCTGAAACCATAGGGCCACGCCAAACCATTGGCGTATTCTCAGTCACCATGTAACCCATTGACATACTCTGAATGCCATATGCTTCAATCGGCTTAAAACGTTTTTCATCGATAAATTCGGGACGGGTTCCCTCCTCAATATTCAGCATTTTGGATTGGCTTGGGCCATAAATGTCCGCATCCAAAATACCCACCCTGGCACCCAGCTGCCCTAGCGCAATGGCTAGGTTAACAGACACGGTGGATTTACCCACACCACCTTTACCCGAAGCAACCGCAATAATATTTTTAACACGATGTAAACTTGGCAGATTATTTTGGGTCAAATGGGGCTGAACGGTCTCATCAATCGCTAACGAAACACTGCTAATTGTCGGCAAATTAAGCACATGTTGTTTGATGGCATCGGTAAAGGCCATTTTTTTATCACCGAGAGGAAAACCAATCGATAATTTAAGATCTAGGGTAGAGCCTTGCAGCTCACACAGGGCAATCACTGATCCTGGAATTCCATTCGGGTAATAGGCATCCTGATACTGACTTAAACAATCGACGACTTCGGCGTTACTCACAATCTTAACCTGTCTCTAGAAAAGAGGCCGATTTTAGTGAGTAATGTCGGCAAGTGCAATCTTCCACGGGTGCAATCTCCATCCCCCCTGTCTGCACTGATAAATGGAAATAGCAAAGCACCGCATTGAAAGATATAATGATCCGTTTTTTACTCGGCACTACTGATGGCACCCCAAAATCGACGCATTCTCGTTACCTCAGCCCTACCTTACGCCAATGGCCCATTGCATTTGGGCCATATTTTGGAGTTCACTCAAACAGATATTTGGGTACGCTACCAAAAATTAAAAGGCAATACCTGCTACTACATTTGCGCCAGTGATGCACATGGCACCGCCACCATGCTCAAAGCCGAAGAACAGGGCTTAACTCCTGAAGACCACGTTAACAAGATCAAAGCCTCGCAGGTTGCCTCCTGTGATAATTTCTTGATTAATTTTGATAATTTCTATTCCACACACAGTGAAGAAAACAGGCTATTTAGTGAAGAGATTTACAATAAACTCCACGCCAAAGGGCATATTCAGAAAAAAACCATAAAGCAATTATTTGATACCGAAAAAGGGTTGTTTTTAGCTGACCGCTTTATCAAAGGTACCTGCCCAAAATGCAAAACACCTGACCAATACGGTGATAACTGCGAAGCCTGTGGTACAACTTATACTCCTGCCGATTTAATCAACCCAGTTTCTGCGCTTTCCGGCAGCACTCCGGTTGAAAAAGATTCTGAGCACTATTTCTTTAAACTGGAGGACTTTACTGACTTTTTACAAGAATGGACAACCAGCGGACACCTGCAAGAGCCTGTAAGCAATAAATTACAAGAATGGCTTGAGACAGGTCTTCAATCCTGGGATATCAGCCGCGACGCGCCTTACTTTGGCTTTAACATTCCAGGCACTGATGACAAATATTTCTACGTTTGGCTAGACGCCCCCATTGGCTACATGGCAAGTTTTAAAAACTTTTGCGACAACAAAAACATGGATTTTAATCAATTTTGGGCAAAAGACAGTACAGCGGAACTCTACCATTTTATTGGCAAAGACATTATCAACTTCCATGCCCTGTTTTGGCCTGCGATGTTAAGTGCTTCAAACTACCGCACTCCGACAGGGGTGTTTGCACATGGTTTTGTAACCGTCAATGGGCAAAAAATGTCCAAATCTCGAGGCACTTTTATTAATGCTGACGATTACCTTAAGCATTTTGATCCAGAACACTTACGTTATTACTATGCCAGCAAATTGACCAGTCAAGTGGATGATATTGACCTGAACCTAGAAGACTTCCTTGGCAAAGTGAATACTGACATCGTCAATAAGTTAGTTAACATTGCTAGCCGCTGCGCTAAGTTTATTACTAAAGGCAACAATGGCATGCTAGCCAGCACGCTTGATAACCCTGCATTATTTGATGATGCAGCCGCGCAGCAATCCACCATTGATGAGCACTACGAAAATCGTGAGTATGCCAAAGCAATTCGCCTGATCATGAAACTTGCCGACGATGCCAACAAATACATTGATGAAAAAGCGCCATGGGCATTAGCCAAAGAACCCGACAAATCCGATGACGTCATAGCCATTTGCACCACAGGACTTAACCTCTTTAGATTACTCATCACCTATTTAACGCCTGTCTTGCCGGAGATGGCAAAAGCAGCTGAAGCATTCTTTAATAAAAGCACCAATTGGAGTGATTTAACGCCTCTACTTGATCATCAAATCAACCACTTTAAGCCCCTTGCTAAACGAATTGAACAAAAGCAGATTGATGCGCTACTGGCTCCCTCACCAGCAAATGAGGAAAAGCCCAAAAAGAAAAAAGACAAAAAGGCACAAGCTGAACCCCCTTCAGAGATCGGCATCGATCAATTCTTAGCCGTAGACTTACGCGTCGCTAAAATTATCGATGCTAACGCTGTTGAAGGCGCAGATAAGCTGCTAGCACTTAAGCTTGATGTCGGCAACCTTGGTGAAAGACAAGTCTTCTCTGGCATTAAATCCAGCTATTCGCCTGAAGCATTAATCGGCAAGCACACTGTATTAGTCGCCAACCTTAAACCACGCAAAATGAGGTTTGGCGTGTCGGAAGGCATGATTCTCGCCGCAGGCAATAAAGACATTTACCTGTTAAGCCCAGACGACGGAGCTAAACCGGGCGATAAAGTATCCTAAGAGATCGAAGAAAAAACAGGCAAAAGCCAATAGAGTTTGTTCTTGGGAAGGCTCCTAGTACTCTATTTCTCAGCGATTGTTTGATCGCAAAACTCGTTCCCACGCTCTTGCGTGGGAATGCATATCAAAAATATAATTCTTAAAATCTAGGCGTTCCCACGCAGAGCATGGGAACTAGGAAATAAAGCTGTTCACACAATAAAAAATTGATTTTAATTTTCAGGTGGTTGTGTCAGTTCATTTGCAAGCAGTTTGCTTTTAAGTCAAGTTGATAAAAAATAGGTTTAACGAAAAAAATGACGACCACTGCCTTACTTGCCTACTTGGGCTTTATATTTTAAGCCTGAAAGGCCTTCTTTTTTGTATTTGTTCACTCAGTTATTGATTGAACGACTACTTACCCCTACCACCTCAGCTATATTATGAGGAGGATTGTCA
>JAPOUS010000147.1:3123-5720 GCA_026708525.1 Cellvibrionales bacterium | reverse complement strand
TACCTTGGTATCCGTGACTGTCGATACCCTACTCCTGCCGTTTTATCCGCAATTTTTTTCAGAGGCTTTTAATCAAACAGCCCCCTGGATAACGGGCGCATACCTTGCCTCAAGCTGTGTCACCATTATGGTGTTTTTACCCTTATGGGCGAAAGTAGCAAAACAGATTCATGAGCTAGATCTTTGGATCGTCACTCAACTTGCTGCTGCAAGTCTTGGCGTTGGCTGTTATTTCATTACCGATTTATGGTTATTTTGGATTGTTTCGCAAATTATGCTGGCCTTTAAAGCGAGCTATTTGCTGATTTATCCTTTTGTATTACGCCTTGAATCACGCGACAACCACTTAGGCTTAGTCGGTTTATTCTCTGTGTTAATGCATATTGGCGGCATTGGCGGAGCATTTTTAGGTAGTGTTTGGCTGGAAAACTTCACCGCCCAATCGGCCTACTTGTTAATGGCTAGCGCTGATATTTTACAAGTCGTGATTTGCCTATTACTCAAATCATCCATTGATACAAAAGATAAATCACAGGATGAAGAAAAAGCAAAACCCAACAGCCTCCCTTTATTAATTAAGCTTTGCTGCATTTCGGTTGTTGTGTATTTTAGTGCCTTTTTGATTCGTCCGTTTTTTACCCAACACTGGCAGTCTATAAGCGAATGGGATTCATCTTTATTGACTGCACTGATTTATGCCATTCCCGCGCTTGGGGCCATTGGCATTTTGATTTTAGAGCAGGTAAAAAAGCAAACCTTAAGCCACCCACAGCATGTCATGATTGCTATCGCCTTAGCAGTATTTGCTGCCATTTTGCAGGGGCAGAGCTTTATTGCATCTGTCATCCTTGGTCGAATACTTTACGCTTGGGCGCTCTATCAAATGACCGTTCGAATCGAGCTCATCTTATTTGAGGCAAGCCCTCGAGCCGATTTTGGTGAGCATTTCTCTAAATTACATCTGAGTCAAAACATCGGATTGATTGGCGCTTCATTTGCCTCGGCAGCGTTAGTTACCCATCTAGGCTCGCACGCCCCCTTCTATCTTGCTGCCGCAGGCTTTTTTCTCGCCTTCGTCATCACTTGCTTTTTGCTCAAACGCGAAACCATTAGCGTTCAAGGAGTTGCCTAATGAACAATAAAAGCCTTGGCCCTTTAATCTTTAAACGCTTTTCATTGCATGAAGATCTGCCTTTATTTCATTCGTGGGTCACCCAAGGCTATGCCAAATACTGGGGAATGACAGGCCACACACTCAAGCAAGTGAAGACAGAATATAAAAAATTATTAACCGACGGCCATACCGAGTGTTACTTTGGATACATGAACGTAAGTGGCCAGGTGAATTCAGGTGATGATGTTAGCGCAATATCTAAGCCTGTCTGCTTTATGGAAACCTACGACCCGAATCAATCTCCACTCACCCACCACACCGAGGTTGAGGCTGGCGATGTGGGTTTCCATATTTTATTAGCACCCAATGACAAACCGATTCCTGGTTTTGGCAAACATGTTTTTGGTGAATCGATTAAATTTTTATTCGAAGAAAAAAACGCCAAACGCATATTGGTCGAGCCTGATGTTGGCAACGATAGAATTCACAAGCTCAACCGTGAATTTGGTTTTCATCATCAAAAACGTATTCAGCTGGAAAATAAAACCGCATACCTCGGCATTTGTCATAAAAGAGATTTTGAGTTCGCGTGTAAAAACCTACACCAGATTCCATTAAATGGTGAGCTTGATCTTACTGACCATAATGGCTTTACCCAAGTTAATCGTCACTTAGTGAAAAAAGGCTTAACCGAATTTTTACATGAGCGAATATTAACAGCAAAACGTATCAGTAGTCGAAGCTATGAAATTACAACCCCTGACTCTGGCGTTTCGTATCTATTCACTGGTGAAGAGATCGCTCTTGAACACCTGATTATTGATACAGACTCAATTACGCGAAGCGATAGCCAAGGCAATCGCTTACCCCTTGCCATTACCCATTTCATATTAGATTTTGCGGATATTTTGGGCTTAAAAGGCAAACAATTAAGAGACTACCTTGAAGAAGTAAATAGTACAGTGTACAGCCTGCTTTTTAAAATACAGCAAGGCAAAAGTAGCTCAGATCTAGTAAACGCAGACTTTCAAACTGTAGAACAGGCCATGATCGAAGGCCACCCAATTTTTATTGCCAACAGTGGGCGCATAGGTTTTGACACCCAAGACTTTATCAATTACAGCCCTGAGGCAGCAAATCCTTTGTCATTGCTATGGCTCGCGGCACAAAAAACACGCTGTGAACTAAGCCTTAGTGAAGGCTTAACGTACGATTCATTAATTGAAACCGAATTAGATGCAACGGATAGAGATCGATTTGAGGCCCATCTAAAATCGCAAGGCGTGCACCCCAATGAATATTATTATTTGCCGATACACCCTTGGCAATGGACGAATAAAATTCAACAACTCTACACCAGTGACCTTGTTGACCAATCATTAATTTATTTAGGTGAAACCCAAGATCGATTTCAACCACAGCAATCGATCCGCACTTTTTTTAATCAGAGTCAATTTGGTAAACGCTATATTAAAGTGGCTTT
>JAPOUS010000147.1:0-3113 GCA_026708525.1 Cellvibrionales bacterium | reverse complement strand
CCATTACCAACATGGGCTTTGTCCGCGGATTAAGCGCTGACTACATGGAAGTCACCCCAGCAATCAATGATTATGTAGCGGATGTATTAAGCAATGATCCTGTCATTAGCCAATTACCTTTTGCGATTTTGAAAGAGGATGCTGCGCTGGGTTATCGTCAGCCCGAGTTTAATCAGTCTGAACTTAAAGATGCCCCGTTTAGAAAAATGCTGGCCTGCTTGTATCGTGAAAACCCTTTTCACAAAATAGCATCGCACCAGCGATTAAAAACCATGGCATCACTTTTACAAGTGGATTTTGATGGTAATGCACTATTACCTGCCATTATCAAAGCGTCCAGCCTGAGCATTGATGAGTGGTTAGATCGCTATTTCTCTGTATATCTCACGCCACTATTGCAGTGTTTTTACCGACATAAAATGGTGTTTATGCCGCATGGGGAAAACCTGATTTTAGTGTTTGACAATCATGTGCCAGTAAAAGCGTTTATGAAGGATATTGGCGAAGAAGTTTGCCTGCTAAATGTTAGCCCAGACAGCCTGCCAGATGCTGTTAAACGTATAGCAATCACCCTACCTGAGGATCAAGAATTATTATCCATATTCACTGATGTGTTTGATGACTTTTTCCGTTTTATGTCAGTGATTTTGTACCAGCACATGGCCTATAGCGACCGGTGTTTTTGGCAGGCAGTGGCGAGCCATATCAAAACCTTTCAAAAAAATAATTCTGATCTTACACCCGTGTTTAAACAGCATGATTTGTTTATCGATGCCTTTGATCACTCTTGCCTTAATCGCTTGCAACTCGGCAACAACAAACAAATGGTTGATTTAACTGACCCTGCCGGCAGCTTGCAATTTGCCGGAAAAATTAATAACCCCATTGCACCCTATAAATAAGAATCACCTGTATGAAAACTTCTTCACCTCCCCGATTTAAGGTTGTTGACTATGGTCGCGGCCTAGCTGTGTTATTAATGATTTTTGTGCATACCTTATGGATGTATGCTGACAAAACCGTGCAAAACGATTCGATGCTAGGCACTATCATACACTTTGTAGGCAAAGGCACTGCGGCATTCCTATTCTTAATGGGGCTGTCAATGGTGCTTTCAACAAGGCAGTCGCTTAAACACGATTGTTTACGTGGCTTGCTAATACTTGCCTTTGCCTACGTGATGAATGCGCTAAAATTTATCGTTCCTATCAGTGTATTTGGCACCATGCCTGAAAGCTTTGTTAATGCTTATGGTTGGCAATCACCACTTAATACCTCGCAATTACTCTATTTACTAGGCACCGGTGATATTCTACAAATGGTGGGAATCTCACTATTTTTAATCGGTATCATCAGACACTTTGTAGCCAACCCCTGGATTATTTTAGCCTTAGGTCTCTGCATCGCAGCCGTATCGGGTGAATTACGCGGCCTTGCAAACCATCATGAAAACATCAGTTACCTTGGCAGATTATTTTTTAGTAATCATTATCAAGTCTACTTCCCTATATTCCCTTGGATGAGTTTTATTCTTTTTGGGCTCGCCTTTGGTAAATGGTTAGTGCTAAAAAACTTCGAACATAAAAAACTATTTGATGCTTCACTCATTATTGGATTCGCAGGATGTGCGATCGGTGGTGGATTCATGGCTTGGGATTTTGAATACCATTTTAATAATTTCTTTCATGCAGGGTTTGGCGGCGTACTTTATTTAATTGGTGTTAATATGCTGCTTTTTTACGGTATACACCGCATCGTTGAAGCCCGAATCGATAATCCATTCACACGATTTTTGGGTTACCTCTCAAAGCGCGTTACCTCTATTTATATTATTCAATGGGTTTTGATTTGTTGGGGCATGGGCATTATCGGATTCAATACCTTATCAGCAGGCGAAACACTAGCCATGATGCCTGTTATGTTGGCTTTATCAATTGGCGTACAGTGGTTGAAAGAAAAATTGTTTAGCCTCTTTAAACGACCCGTATCAAAAACTCAATCCGCCACTAGCGCATAGACCAAAATAATGACATTGAACTGGTTAACACTAAAAATGTGAACCAGCTCCTACCTAAATGATAATAATTCTTATTAAAATTCACTCTCTCAAAATAATGATAAAAACCCACCTCAAAGGAGACTTGCATGCAAGCGTTTAAGCTGAAAACTCTCAGCTCGGCTATTGCGTTAGCCTTATATGGCACGACAGCAACTGCTGAATCCACAGATACCATTGATAAAGAACTACTAGATCAAAAAGAAGAAGTTGTGATTTATGGTGAAAAACAAGATAAAAGCCTACAAGAAACCCCTGTTAGCGTAGGTGTATTAACTAACGAAGACCTAAACAACTCGACCATTTCAGATTTCAATGATGTGTATAATCGATTGGCGAATGTGAGTATTACACGTGGCGGCAATGAAGGTCTATTTTCTATTCGAGGTGTTAATATAGAAGGGTTTGGTAACAACCCTCATAATTACACAGCTGGTGTTTATGTTGATGATGTAGCTCTAGATGTTATGAGCATTCGATACGGTGCTATGAACATCTGGGATGTTGAGCAAATCGAAGTTTATCGTGGCCCACAAGGAACACTACAGGGACGAAGCGCATTAAATGGAGCGATGGTTATTAAAACCCTTGATCCAACCTATGAATGGTCAGGAAAATCGCAAGCCACCTACGGAAATTACAATACAAAACGTCACTCTGTTGCCGCTGGTGGTGCAATCGTTGACGATATATTAGCTTTTCGTCTAGCTGCTGAAGACTATCGCTCAGATGGTTATGTAGAAAACGTCACCCGAAATGAAGAAGATTATTCTGGCTTCAAACGTCAGATGGTTAGAGGAAAACTCTTATTTGAGCCAACTGATGCTCTCGATGCATTACTAACCTTCACACATGCTAAAAATAACATAGGTGACAACCCAAACGTACCCTCAGAAAACCCTTTTAATTTTGAAGCAGTGTCTGATCACAATGCCTATCATAACACCCAAACCAATACAGGCTCTCTTAAACTAACTTACGATGTAAATGATAATGTAACATTAACTTCGGTATCCACTTACGCTGATGATAAGAATTACCGAATGGATGATTACGA
>JAPOUS010000044.1 GCA_026708525.1 Cellvibrionales bacterium | reverse complement strand
CTTAATTTTTTTCGGTTAGGATTTAAACTGATCAAAAAGTGCTAGGTGGCCGTGCCTCTTTATGCAATGGTGTGTCGAAAAGTTTGCGGTAAGCAATAAGTCGGTTAGCGGGCGATTTAGTGATTGATAGATAGCTATCATGCGGGGTGATTAGTGAGTCAAGTGTTCCAAAAGCATTAAGCTGAAAGCTGCTCCAGGGATAGTCCTCAGGTTTATTCACCATATTTGCTGTCACTGGATTGAGTTCAATATAACCGTAGCAACTAAATAGATAGCGATCTTCGAAGATTAAACTCCCTTTGTGTCTTCCCTCCCATAATGAACCGCTGCGATTGTACGTTTTGTTAATATATTGAGCATACTGTCGCCCCAAGTGCTGAAAAACTCTTTGTATGCTGTTGTCACTTGATGGTGTTAATAGCAGGTGAATGTGGTTGGTCATGGGCAATATGCGTGACATATCGCACCATATCGTTGAAGCGCTTCCTGTAGTGTTGTTTTGTAAAACGCAAAGTCTTCTTGAGTAAAGAAGCAGGCCTGACGATTGTGGCCTCGTTGCACGGCATGTACAGGGATATCTGGTATATACATCCTGTTTCTTTTAGGCATGGCTCACCCCTTTAAACCAAGGGCTATCTAATGAAAAATCTTGACGAATGTCAATTGTCGGCTTCATAGAAAGAGCTGTTTAGAAAATAATCGACTCGGCTTCATTAAAGATTGTGAATTCTTGATAGCAATGCTATCTTTTTGTTGTTTGGGACTTGGAGCAATATTGATGGCAAAGTTACTAGTGAGAAATGTTGATGATGAAGTAGTTAAAGCGCTTAAGGCAAGGGCAGGTCTTCATGGAACGAGTGCTGAAGCTGAACATCGAAAAATTCTTGAAGCAGCATTACTAAAACCTACAAAAAAGTCGCTGGCACAGGTGTTAAAAAATATCCCCGAAGTGGGCAAGGATACCGATTTTGATCGTAAACAGGATGATGGTGATAGCGATGTATTTACTTGATACCAATGTCATTAGTGAATTACGAAAAAAAAATAAAGCCACTCCCAGTGTTAGAGCATTTATGAATAAGGTCATCAAGGATCAAGATGAAGTGTTTCTCTCTGTGATCACTGTCGGTGAGTTAAGGCGTGGCGTAGAAAAAATTCAACATAGGGGCGACAATGCTCAGGCTGAGAAACTTGCGTCATGGATTGACAGTGTGATTGTTGATTTTTCTGAAAATATTCTTCCTTTTGGTATAGATGAAGCGCAAGTCTGGGGGAAACTTCGCGTGCCTCATTACGAAAATGCACTGGATAAGCAGATAGCAGCAACAGCACTTATTTATGACCTAACGTTAGTGACCAGAAATACGAAAGACTTCAAAAACACGGGTGTTCGTCTGTTGAATCCATTCTTGTCTTTCTGACACTATCTTCACATTGAGTATGTATTAGCTGATTAGATCATAAGACATGATGAAATCAGGCCAAACAAAATCAGAAAGGTTAACTCTTTGTTTTGTTTAAAAAATAATCGACCCGACCCCTTTCGATTACCCCTTTCGATTAACATGGATTTAATGACTGAGTGTTAAGGATATACCATTTGCATATCCTTGTGGGTTTGATTATATTGATATACCTATGGGATATACTTTTAGGTGATGCATGGTTAAAACAAAAATTTTCAAAAGCAATACGTCTCAAGCGGTAAGACTCCCCAAAGCTGTTGCTTTGCCAGAGAATATTAAAGAGGTTGATGTTGTTGCGGTAGGAAATACTCGAATCATCTCTCCAAAAGGCAGTTTATGGGATGAATGGTTTAATGAACATCAAGCTACAAGTGACTTCATGAAAAGCCGCAAGCAGCCTAGAGCGCAAAAAAGAGATTCGCTCGATGATTAAATATTTGTTGGATACTGATACTTGTATTTATGTTATTAACAGAAGGCCCTCTCATTTCAAACGCCTTTTTAATGCGCATGTAGGCCAACTTGCTATTTCATCGGTGACTTGGGGTGAGTTAATCTACGGTGCTGAGAAATCTAAAAACACCGAAAAAAATTTAAATGTATTGGAAGGGTTTGCTGGTCGACTAGAAGTTTTACCTTTTTGCGAGAGTGCAGCAAGGCAGTTTGGGCAAATAAAGACAGAGCTGGAGTGTAGTGGCAAACCCATTGGGTCATACGACATGATGATTGCAGGCCATGCAAGATCCGAAGGGTTAATTTTAGTGACTAACAATGAAGATGAATTCTTGAGAGTTTCTGGTCTTAGAGTGGAAAATTGGATGCCCTAAGTGATTAATTCATTTAAATATTCTCATTGACGCCTTGCTTTTCAGTTTGTATATTATCGCTAATTATGAGGAAAAATTATGTTTAACCCATACATCTTAACTCAAGCTATTCGCCCGGTTGCCATGCGCGCTGTGCGTCTGCGTGCGCTTGTGAAAATGGCACACGCGCGTGTCACTTGAGTTAAGGCTGGGTAAAAACAGATAAATAAAAAACCGCAGCCAAGTCTGCGGTTTTTTTTGTAGGTTTGGTTTATTGCATTACAGGAGCTAGGAGAACCATGCCTGTTATCATCACTTTTTTTACCGTGTTGACTATTTGGTCAACGACGCCTTTGGCGATTCAAATCAGTCATCAAAGCATGAGTAATGTCTCTGCAGTGGCCTTTCGTATGCTGTTGGCATTTATTATCACGGGTCTTGCGGTTGCTATTCTTCGTCCTCAGTCAGCGTTAAAAGTCAAAAACCTGCCCCTGTATTTGTCAGCAAGCATTGCGTTATTTCCTTCGATGTCGGTTGTTTACTTTGCATCTACCTTTATCAATTCGGGCTTGATTGCGGTGATGTTTTCACTAACACCAGTAATCAGCGGCTTTATGGCGTGGGTAATTTTGAAAGAGCCTCTTTTTCTATGGAATAAAATGGTTGCGCTAGGTTTGGCGATTGCAGGGTCGGCCATCATATTTTTAGATGATGTGGTGATAGATAGTAATGCCGTTAAGGGATTGGGATTAATGTTAGTTTCCAATACATTCTTTTGCTTATCGCAAGTGCTCACTAAAAAATCGAATATAAATCGCAATGTTGATGCAATGGAGCAAACCTTGGGTGCTATCTTTTTATCTTTACCTGGTTTGTTTCTTTGTTGGTGGGTGTTTGATGGTGTAGCGCCGATTAATGCATCCGATAAAAGTCTTTGGGCCTTGGTATATCTGGCTGTAATAGGTTCTTTTGTTGGCTTTATTGCTTACTATCACCTTTTATCAAAAGTAAGTGTCGCTGTCATTTCGGTTATCCCTTTGATTACGCCTGTTTTATCGTTAATTTTGGGGGCTCTAGTGAATGACGAGCAGATTACCGAGAATATTATGATGGGGTGTTTACTGATTGTTTGTGGTTTGGCGATTTATGATGAAGCGTTGGTGAATAAGCTTAAGGCATACTTTGGCAAGCTTAGGATGAACGGCGAGAGCGCAGGGTGAGCAAAGACAAACGAGGGTGTTATCTGTAACAATGCGTTCCCATGCATGCGCATGGGAACAAGGTGCGCGCTCTTAGAGTAGAGTCGTGGCTGCTGGGTTTAGTCCAGCTGGCTTAAATCCCTAACCGCGCCAGTATCGGCACTGGTCACTAACTTAGCATAAGCTTTTAGTGAAGCAGAGACTTTACGTGGACGCTCTTTTTCTGGTTTCCATCCGGCTTTGCCTTTGGCGTCCATGGCTTCTCGGCGTTTGGTCAGCTCGTCATCCGAAATATCCAGATTAATTGAACGGTCAGGGATATTAATCTTGATAGTATCGCCTTGCTCAATAAGGGCGATAGCGCCACCGCTAGCGGCTTCTGGTGAGGCATGCCCAATCGATAAGCCCGAGGTGCCGCCTGAAAAACGCCCATCAGTTAACAGCGCACAAACTTTACCTAAGCCTTTAGATTTAAGATAAGACGTCGGATAAAGCATCTCTTGCATGCCAGGGCCGCCTTTGGGGCCTTCGTAGCGGATAATCACGACATCGCCGGCTTTCACGCGATCGTTAAGAATATCGTCAACCGCCTGATCTTGGCTTTCGCAGACATGGGCAGTCCCTTCAAAGATCAAAATATCTTCATCAACCCCTGAGGTTTTTACAACGCACCCATCTTCGGCAATATTACCAAACAATATGGCTAAACCGCCTTCAAGAGAAAAGGCGTTGTCTATTGATCGTATGCAGCCGTTTTCTCGGTCGGCGTCTAGGCTTGGCCAGCGGGTTGATTGACTGAATGCCACTTGGGTAGGAATACCAGCAGGGCCAGCTTTAAAGAAGGTTTTGACGTCTTCATCTTGAGTGAGCATGATATCCCATTGATTTAAGGCGTCATTCATAGATGGGGAATGGACAGTGCGTACTTCATTGTGTAACAAGCCTGCACGATTTAATTCGCCTAAAATAGCAAATACACCACCGGCTCTATGCACATCTTCCATGTGGTATTTAGGGGTGTTGGGTGCAACTTTGCAAAGCTGAGGCACCTTTCGAGACAAGCGATCTATGTCCTGCATATTAAAGCCATTGCCTGCTTCTTGTGCTGCTGCCAATAAATGCAAGATCGTATTGGTTGATCCACCCATGGCAATATCTAACATCATGGCGTTCTCAAAGGCATCGAAGTTAGCAATATTACGAGGCAATACGCTGTCGTCATCGCCTTCGTAATAGGTTTTTGCCAATTCTACAATCGTGCGTCCAGCTTTTAAGAACAGCTGCTCACGATCGGCATGGGTTGCTAGAGTTGAGCCATTTCCGGGTAAACTTAATCCCAAAGCTTCTGTTAAGCAGTTCATGGAGTTTGCGGTAAACATACCGGAACAGGAGCCACAGGTTGGGCAGGCCGAACGTTCGATCTCAGCCACATCTTCATCAGAAACTGAACTATCTGCTGCAATCACCATGGCATCAACTAAATCGAGCTTATTTTCCGATAGTTTGGTTTTACCGGCCTCCATGGGGCCGCCTGAAACAAAAATAACCGGGATATTTAAGCGCAGAGCCGCATTCAGCATGCCGGGCGTGATTTTGTCACAGTTTGAAATACATACTAAAGCATCTGCACAGTGAGCATTGACCATATATTCTACGGAGTCTGCGATAATATCGCGTGAAGGCAAACTGTAGAGCATGCCGTCATGTCCCATTGCAATGCCATCATCTACAGCGATGGTATTGAATTCTTTAGCGACGCCGCCGGCTTTTTCGATTTCTCTGGCAACGAGTTGACCCATATCTTTAAGGTGAACGTGACCGGGCACAAATTGAGTAAATGAGTTGGCAACGGCAATGATGGGCTTATGAAAGTCCTCGTCTTTCATGCCTGTTGCACGCCAAAGTGCGCGTGCGCCAGCCATATTTCTTCCGGCTGTGGAGGTTTTTGATCGATAAACGGGCATAGGATTCTCGAACTTATAGGAATAAATTGGATTTTAGTGTGGGAATCATACCAGAAAGTGAAAAGGTATGGTCACAACTCAGTCATATTTTCACATTTCAAAGTGCATTGTGATGAGCTTACTCATAAATGTAGAGGGTAAGCGTATCATTAAATTCAGCCAGAGAAAGAGGAGGCTGTACTTATGAAACATAATAAAAAAGTACAATTTCAACCTATGCAGCAGCATCAACAATTACAAACACAAGCTATGCCAAAGCAATGGCGACGTGCGATTAATGCATCTGACGAAAAAGCCTATAAAGATATGGCACACTTGATGATGG
>JAPOUS010000259.1 GCA_026708525.1 Cellvibrionales bacterium | reverse complement strand
GGATATTAAAGACCAGTTCCGATTTTTAACGGGCTCTGTGCGTTTTGATTTGATTGATCACGATATCCATTTAAAAAATATCAAAGGGCGAGTGGATGGCACTTTTGTGCAGCCGTATTTAAATTTGCCGTTTAAAGTTGAAGGTTTGGCCGATATTGATATTAAAGCGTTTGAAAATATTGATAAAGTTCCTAAAACACTTAACGGCCGGATTATTATAGAGTCTTTAAAAATTAATATGGGGCAAGAGGTATTTCTTGGAACCTTTGCAGCGGACTTGTCCTTGCTCGATGATCAGCCAGTTGCCAATGTGAAACTACAAGATGTTCAGGCAGATGTTGAATTAAATGGCTTTGCACAGTTTACGACAGCTCTTGATTATTATGTGAATATCAAGGTCAAACCCAAATCAACGGCGAACCCACTGATTGACAACACGTTAAGGAGTGTTTATCGCGCAGACGATCAAGGTTGGTATTCTGTGATGATTGGTAAGCCCTTTAAGAAGATTGCGGCGAATTGATTCTCCCGTAGGCTTATGAAGGTTTTCTCATTCTCTTTGTCTTGCTGAGAGTCTTTCAACATTTATCTCCCTTCCATGCTTCGCTAAAAATGCCTAGTCATCGAAACGTTGATGACTTAGGTGATTATTAATAATAACTTTCCGGGGCATTTCTTGCTTTAATTACCCTCATAAGTTTGTTAGCCTTAAAAAAACTTGTCGTGCCAGTTTAGTTTTTCTGGGGGCCAATTGACCAGAGTATTGCGCTCCTGTTATTTAAACGCAGTCTTATTCAACACAGGGTTGAAGTCCGCTTGAAAAGGTGATGTTATGATGGAAATGACAGAACGTGAGCAACTTGTCGAACAAATCAATGATTTGCAAACACAACTGGCGTTTCAAGAGGATACCATAGCCGCGTTAAACCAAATGGTTGCCAAACAGCAGGCGGATATTCTCGAGCTACAATCCCAAATTGCCCTGATTATTGCTGAGTTTCAGCGAGTGGTTTCACAAGTGGATGCTCCATCCGGTAATGTGATCCAAGAACGACCGCCTCATTATTAGCGAGTGGTCTTTATTTTGTCAGTTAAGTCTTAAAAAGGAAGTCTCATTTTTCAAATAGCGGATAGAAAGCATGCGCTATCTATCCAATGACTTCGACATCATCCGCTTGCAGGCCTCGGTTACTATTAATAACAGTATAAGTGACTGCCTGTCCGTCGATTAATTTTTTGCGGCCATGGCCTCGGATTGAACGGTAGTGGACGAAAATATCATCGCCATTACTTTGGGTGATAAACCCGAAGCCTTTATTCACATTAAACCATTTAACCGTACCTTGCTCTCGCTCTTCGCTGACTATATTTGCGGTTTGAGTCGGGTGTTTTTTATGCTTTGGTTTGAGCAGTGACGCAATTAACACAGAGATAATGGCCGCCAAAATGGGTGAGGCCAGTGCGATTAGTTGAGTCATCGAGCTAAGGTCTTTAGGCTCCCCAATCACAAAAAAATAATTGATAGCAGAAAATATAATGCCTATGAGTAAGGCGACGAATAAAGATATGGTCATTGTAAAATCCTATGAAAATGTATTAATGAGTATGAAGTCGATATTAGTTAATAAAGGGTACAGTGGTTGTCAACTCATCAAAATCAACTGAAAGTGTTTGTCGGTGACTGTTGCAAGCATACTAGCATTGGAAAAAAACACAAATAAATGACATAGTCGGTCCTTTTGTTGATGCTTTACGTTCATTCACCTTGTTATTTAATTTTAACTAAACAGAGCTTAACAATTCAGTCAGGTTGTCAATTATTCTGATAAGCCATAGGTTGTCTAGATGTCGCCTTTATTGATAAATATTGTTGGTTCTAACTGATTACTAATGGTCAGTCTGTTTATGCTTATCCGTTAGTATAAGCTGTATCATATAAAGTGAACCAAGATGAATGTATTTTTCTTGCGCAAGCTTCAATGGTCAAAAGGAAAGACGCTAAACCTTTTTTTGATCTTCTATAAAGCTCTACAAGTATCAACGCGTCATAAGAGCTAGATGAGATCATACGGATATTGGTATAAGAACTCAGCCGTTCAAAATGTGATAAGACAAGTTTATTACTGTTTGGCTTTCTTGGTTTCAAGGGCTACCTATAAGTTGGATCAATTATCTGTAGTGTTAGGTGGTCTATATATAATTATAAAATCAAGAAATTATCTAACGAATTAAATCTATTGATCTTATTACCTATAAAAAAAGGTTTTTCTTGATTTGTTAAGCGATTATCTAATGAGGTATTGCTTAGTCAAAGCGACTCAGTGTACCTTGAATGTAACTTATTTAATAAAAGTCGATAGTATTATGTTTTCTATGTATTAGATTTTAATTTATGTAATTAGTTGCATTATAAAAAAAATAATCATGTTAATAGGTAGGTAACTATTTATTTTTCTTTGGTTGTTTTCTTTTAGGGCAATAAATTACTAGGTAGTAAATTACTAGGTAGTTGAATAGTTTTTATATAACGTTATGTCTATGTCTTGATGGGTGTGGAGTGCTGAAAAGGTAAAAGCCTAGCCTGGCCTTTACCTTTGTGGCTTCCGGGGTAATTTTATGCCGCGTTAGCAGAGACGGCCTGTTTCGCTTTTTCCTTTTTCCTGTCAATTAACATGAGTAGAGGTGGGAGCAAGAAAAAGTCGAGTGTTAAAGCAGCAAAGATAATAGATACCGTTAGTAGCCCTAGATTACTGTTTGGAATAAATCCTGAAAAATACAGCATGCCGAATCCTAGCATTAGTACAGCAGTGGTTATCCAAAGTGCTGGGCCAACTTGCTTGAAAGCATAGCGAACAGCGTCTTGTGAAGAGGCATTATTTTGTTGTTTAGCGCGCAGGTACTTACTTAAAAAGTGTACCGTATCATCAACGACAATGCCGATAGTTAAAGATAGCACTAGCATTTGCCCCATGCTTAATTGACCGTTTAATAGTGCCCAGATGCCATAGCCAACACCTGCGGGAAGTAAATTAGGAATCAAACTAATTAAGCCGTATTTGATGGAGCGGAAGACGAGGGTTAGGATGACTGAAATTAACAACAGGGCAAGGGTTGCGCCTTTTAATCCGTCGATAATGGCTTCTTGACCTAAATAAGCCCACATGACAGCAATGCCTTCACCTGGGTAGTACATGTAATCGGGCATGTTTTGTTTTATCCAAGCTTGTGCACGTTGCTGAAGCTCGATTAAGTCCATAGTGTCTGTGCTTGGTAAATAAACAATCATGCGGGTAGCGGTTTTATCGACGCGGATCATGTTGCTTTGATCAACGCCAGCAGGCTGAGACATTTCAAATAGCAACTGATACTGAGCCGCTTCATCACGCGTTTCTGGGATTTTGTAGTAGGCCGGATCATCATTATGCATGTTTTTATTTAAACGCTTAACAATGTCTGAATAAGACTGAACACTCCTAACGCCTGGCTGTTCACGCATCCAATTAGCAAACTTTTCAAGTGCCAGTAAGTATTCAGGATCTGAAATACTGCCATCAGGCGCAGCTTTAAAATCATAATCGATGGTGTATAGGCCACCAAAGTGTTTATCCATTTCCTGGTTGTCGATGCGGAACTGGTTTGGCATCTTAACGTTTTCAGTAAAGCGATCATTCATGATGTTCATCGGCGCAAAGCTAACGATACTTAAGCTCGCGATCAAAGTGACAACGAGAAGCCCCGTTCGTTTTTGAATGACGAAGGTTGCTAATGAATCCATCATTTTATTGAATTGGCCGCCATCACTCAGTTGGCGTTTTTTGATAGGAAGTACAAGCAGGAGTGGCGGTAAAAACAGTAATGAAAGAATAAATGCAATCATGACGCCCATGGCTGTGATGTTACCTAGGTCATGCGCAGGTGGCATCTTTGACAGGTTCATACTGATGAACCCTAAGGCTGTTGTTACGCTGGTTAGCGTAATAGGAGTTAAATTGATTTTTAAGCTTTGCGCTAAAGCCTCAACTTTGCTTGCACCTGAGTGATAAGTTTGAAGGAAGTAGACCAGAATGTGTACACAATGAGCAATGGCAACAGTAACAATAATGTTAACGCTCATCATTGACATCATATTTAAGACAATGCCAGACCATGCAGCAGCACCCATTGCGCCAATAACAGAGAGGGTAGTTACCAAGATAATGGCAAAAACCGCAAAGAGTGATCGTAAGAAAAGCCCTAGCATGACGAAAATAACCAAATACATCATGGGGATGATGGTCATGGTGTCATGCGTTGCAACATCGGTGACTTCATTATTACTAATAACGTTACCACTAAGTAGAACATCTAAATGTGGGTAATTGGCTTCAATTTCTTCGGCAACTTTTAGTGCTGCTGTTGCCATCTCTCGCTCTTCTGCTTGGCGATCAACTTTAGGAAGGGCAGCGATTACTCGAATCATTGCCATTGGTTTGTCAGGGCTTACCAGGCGTCTAACAATATCAGGGTCTGTTAGTGCAATTTGTTTAACTTTCTGTACGTCTTCTTCAGTAAAGTTAAGCGCATCTTCAATCAACGGCTCAACGATCATTTCGTCATCTTCAGATTCAGTGAAGTTATAGCTGCTTAATGACTGTACCCGATTGGCATAAGGGAATGTCCATGCCTGCTCTGAGACCTGCTCTATGATGTGCAGGTTTTCTTTAGTGAAAAGATCGCCTTCTTTGGCACTGATCACCATCATGATGCTATCAACGCGGCCGTAGTCTTCTTCTAATTGCTTAAACATGCGATAGTGATAATGGTCATCACTAAAATAGATGCTTGGGTCAGCGTCAAATTGACTCCATTTAAGGCCGTAACCTAAAAAAATAAGAATTAACAAACTGCCGATAAGTGATGAAAACGGCTTGGAAATAGCGGTGTTAGCAAACCATGCTTCTATTTTCTGCACATTGCACCTTTTATGGTTTTAATGGTAAAAAAACGAGGGTACTGAGCGGCGAGAAAGGCTCAATTTTGAAGGGAAGGTATATTAAACCAATTTTTTATAATCAAAGATTAAATTTCAGTTAAATCAGGTGTTTTTGATTAAATTGAGACTTTATTCCGAAAATGCATAAGGGGTTGAGGTGGAATGCCTTTCAGGAATGTAAAGACGAATGACAGGTCAGAGATGGCAGAATCGAGTAATCAATTGCAATATGAGCAAGTCCGTATTTTCATTACTTAATCCTTTGATGGATTGATCGATTTGTCGTGCTTTAAGTAATAGCTGGTTTATGGTGGCCGGTTTAATTCGCTGCATGGCTTTTTCATAAAAAGGTTGTTTATTAAACAGTATGCGCTGTTGTTTGAAAATAGCGGCAGGAGGTATGCCCTTCTGCCTTGCATCTAACAATGCACTTAGGGTGCGAATATCTTTGGTTAGCTGCCATACAATCAAATAAGGCTCGATACCTTCCGCTTGGAGTTGTTTTAGCACTTTTAACGCTTGCTTCAAATTGCCACTCAAGGCTTGTTCGCTTAAGTGAAAAACTGTAAATCGGCTGGCATCCGCAAAAGCGTCTTCAAGGTCGGTAACTTGGATGGGAGAGGGTAAGTCCATGAGAGCCATTTTCTCGATCTCTTGCTTGGCGGCTAATAGGTTACCTTCGGTATTATCTTTAATAAGGTGGATCACATCAGGCCCAACACTGAGCTCCTGTGCTTGGCATTGTTTTTCAATAAATTGTAGGAACCCTTGCTCATCCAATGGCCAGATTTGTACGAAAGTGCCTTGTTCTTC
>JAPOUS010000230.1:8946-33010 GCA_026708525.1 Cellvibrionales bacterium | reverse complement strand
ATAGTCATGGAGGCTTGTTACTCAGCTAGTTATTTCGGTCGTTTATTTTAGCGTGACGGTCATTAAGTTAAGCTCATTCCAGCCCGGCCTGTGAAGCCCTTCGTCATGGGTAATAAGAATGATGCCTATGATGCTATAGCTATTGGCGAAGCATCTAACAGGCCTACTAGATCAATTTTTAGAGATGCCTTATAGAAAAAGTTTGGTGCAATCCAAAGTTTCAGAGCGGAATCATTGTTTCTGTTGGTTTCATTCGTTTAGCCTTGAGCGAATTTTAACGCTTTCAAGGGGATGGCTTTGAAATCATTCGTTTTTCTAGTGCTTGTTTTGATAGTTACAGGTGTTTTTTTATCTGGTTGTGGTAATGGTGATGTCATTGAAGTAGACGACCAAGTCAACCCTCTTCCAACACAAGATGCTATAAATAAAGCGGTAGAGACTGGTGATCCTGCTTATTTGCCCGAGGATTCTTCCTTGTTTGAGCTGCGTATTCAAACATTAATTAAAGAAGAAATAGATACAAGCCGACGCTTGCTTTATACGATTTTTGGTGATGAGCAGATTGAATTTGATCCTGGTCGTTCTTCACGTTTTTTTTATCCAAAAGAATTAGCCTTGGTTAATGAAGTGGTTGTGGGGAATAAAGGCCATGCGTTTGTTACCGCTTTTAACAAAAACGGTTACCGAGCCGTTGCTATCGGGGATGATGTGCTGGATGAGCTACCCGATGGCGAGCATGTAAGTTTTCAAGCGCCATTAACGCGTTTAATTGCATGGCTAGCTCCAGCGGATGTTTCGCCAAGTATTTCCTTGATGTTGATGAGTAAAGCTGAAATGACAGATGCCGAAAGCTGGTTGATTGCGCAATTCTCAGATGCGAAAATTTCTCGATGTACAGATGAGAATACGCTTTTGGCGTGTGTGCATGAGGCCGACCTTGTGGTGACAGGCTCTGATCCTGATATGTCTCAACAACAAGTTATTGCTGCCCTTGACCGTGCTGTGACCAATAAGTCTGCGTTACTTTATTTACATAATAGAGGGTGGAATGCTTCTGAGCTAACCAATCCGATACTTCATTATTTTGGTGTGAGTACGCAAGCCCCGGGCGGGGCAGGAAATTATTTTTCGCAAGATGCAGCACGTTGGGAATCAGTAGATAGTATGTTTGCTCAAACCAATAGGCTTAAGGCCGTTTATGATTTAGTTAAGCGCTTTGAAGCCAATAGTTTTAGTTTTGATTTATCAGATTGCGCCGAAGGCGATAATGCTTGCGAGAATGTACCTGCTTACAAAACGGAATTTTTAGAACCTGCCCAAGCATTGCAGAAATTGGTGAATGCGTGGGATAGAGATGCGCTTGATATTTTTAATAGCGATGGTTTTTTTCTTGAAAAACATTTGGTGTTATTGGCGGATAAATACCGTGAATCAGTGACGTTTCCATTATCGCGTGATACTTCTGAAACCCATATATTCTTAAAAAGTTTTTTTGCTGATCATTTAGCTTATTACTCACGGCAGTTTAATCCCACTCAACCGGACTTAGGTAATTTTAGTCGCTCTGATTTTTCGCATATTACACCTATTGATAAAACCATTAGTTTAACTAGTCGTGAGCGTTTTCGAGCAGCTGGGGTTTATGCATTGCCGGGGCAAACTGTGGAGGTCACACGAACGGATAATTTAACGGATGTGAATGCCAGCGTGTTTATCAATACCCAGAGAGAAAGCTCTGTGCATCACATGGACAATGGCGATTATAACCGACCGAAGTTTATGCAATCACCCCATATTCAGATAAAAAGTGGTGAGACTATTTATTTTACTTCACCCTATGGTGGGCCAATTCAGGTGGGGTTTTATGATGTGGGTTCTGAACTCACATTTATTTTTTCTCATATTGGTGAACACCCTTTTTGGCGAGTGGGAGATAATGATACAAGCTTTTTAAATAAGCTATCTGCTAATGAATACGATTGGGCAGAAATAGCTACGGAGCATTTTGAGGTACATTCTCAAACCCCTAAGCTCCTTAACACCTTAGAAGGGAGTCTTTGGAATACACCCTCAAAACTTGAACGATTTATTACTAAATACCATCACAATTACCACAAAGTATTATCTGGGCATCGGGGTGAGAATATCGATGCAGTCAATGAAATTTATCATTTTGCTGAAGGTAATGGATTGACTCTAGCTGAATTTAACCACGTTCAGCACATGAATGCCGATCAAGCAGCTTGCGGTTACGGCTGCTCTGGTAACCCTTATGATGCTTTTTGGTCATTTGATATTTTAGGTCACGGTGATCTACACGAGGTAGGGCATAATGTGGAAAGTGGACGGTTTCGTTTTAATGGCATGGAAGGTCATGCGGTAACGAATTTTTATTCTTACTATGTAAAATCACGTGCTGATAAAGAAGAGGGCATATCTCACAATTGTCAAAGCTTACCATTTGATACGCTGTTGCAAGATATTGAAGCAAGTCAGTTAGAGCCAGACCCTAAAGCTGCTATGGCAAGCCTAAATTATACCGGTTGGAGTCAAGGTGCGGCATTGGTTATTCAAATGATGATGCATGCAGAGTCCGAAACAAAGCTTGCGAATGGCTGGCATTTGATACCGCGTTTACACATTTTAGAAAGAGCGTTTAACCTTGCTGATAATAATCAGGATAGCTGGAATGCCGCTAAAGTGGCGTTAGGTTTTTCATTATTCACGCGTGATGAGGTATTAGCGATAGACAGAAACGACTGGCTGCTGATTGCCTCAAGCATGGTGACGCAAATCGATTACCGTCCGTATTTTGATCTGATAGGGCAAGGATATTCCGATAAGGCTAATGATCAAGTTGCAAGTTTTGGTTTTGATACCGTTAAAAAGGGATTCTATTTGCCTGAAACTAATAATGCCTATTGCGATCGCTTATCCGGTTGGCCATTATCCCAATTTTAGTGATTGCTGAATGAGTAATAAAATGCTTAGATGTGAGTCAAAGCAGTATTGATTGCAGATTGCAGATTGCAGATTGCAGATTGCAGATTACTAGAGTGAAGGTGAGCGCTTGGAAAACCTAGATAACGCAGAAAGGCTCGAGTTTTTTAAAAACTTTGAACTATACCAGGCGGTGGTTAGGCATGATTATATGTATCATCGCCGAATCATCGAAAACGTTAAAAAGGAGCTGCTCGCCTATTCATATCCTAGCATTCTTGAATTAGGATGCGGTGATGCATATGTTGTCAGTCAGAGTATTAATGCAATAGTCAATACGGATAACATCACGGATCGATTAGGCTGGCAATGTGATTATTCGGGTATCGATCAATCTGAGCATGCGCTTGCATTGGCGTCTGATGCGATTTCTCCATTGGCTTGTGAGGTGACTTTTTATCAAGAAGATATGTTGCAGTCGCTAGCGCAGATGGAGGTAGAATATGATGTGATAATTGCAGGTTACTGCATTCATCATTTAGATTCTGAGCAAAAGCAATCGATCTTTAAGCTTATTCGTCAAAGGCTCTCAAACCAGGGCGTATTTGTTTTTTATGATATCGAAAGGTTACCTGATGAATCAGTTATAGACTATAACCAGCGAGCCTGTCAGTTTTATCAATCCAAATGGGTGCGACTGTCTAACGATAAAATATCCCGAATTACTGATCATGTCTTAGAGAGCGATATACCCGAAACTGAAGATAGGTATCGTACATTGTTTGAGAAATCAGAGTTTAATTATGTCACTAAGGTGTTCTCTGATTCAGGAAGCTTATATAGCTTTTATCTTGCACGGTGAGAGTTTTTGAGTCTATTTGTGGCTTGTCGGTATGTCAGACTTTTGCTGATGGTATCCATTTTGGTGAGATTCATATTGTAAATAGGTTTTATAATCAAAAAACGATTTGACTAAGTCGATATAATTTAAGACTATAAGAAAAAATAATTTGTAATAAGAAGCGTTCATCAGGATGAAGTTCAGGGTAGAATCGACATTGGCACGAACAGTAAGTTGGGATAACTTCCCACCTGATCTGCACCAGCCTGAAGAAATCCTTCTAGATTTTTCTGTCGAATCTCAACGCCAAAGCCAATGGTGTTGGTCTGCCATCGCTGTATCCCTTGCTCAATTTTATTCTACAGGCCTTCTATCTCAATCAGAGCTTGTCAAAAAAATGATGGCCCTATCAGATGACAACCCATCAAAAAATAGTAAAAACGTTAGTGATTACAATCAGCCTGCCGTGCTTGAGCATGCGTTGCGTTTTATGGGTTGTTATGGGCACTGGAATCCAGGGCGTGCGAGTCTTGAGCGTTTGTATTTAGCATTGATTGAACAAAGCTTACCTTGTGTGCGCGTCGAATGGCCAAAAGGTGGCGCGCATTTTTTAGTCATTAAAGGCGTTAATATAAAAACGCAATCGCTATGGATTGAAGATCCGCTCTATGGTCCAAGTGAGCAGGCTTACGATCAATTTCCAAAACAGTATATTCATGCCCAAGGTGTTTGGAGTGAAACCTATTGGACAACTGCCAATGCGGACTGTGAAAATACCGATAGCGGGCAAGCATTAAACTATTCGTTAGTATTACACAACCAAAAGGAATCGGAATTCAATGAGTAATTTTGATGTGTTAATCGGTGTCGGTGAGTCGTCGGTCAATAATGCGCTTAAGGCATTGTATGCCAATAGCACACTGAGGCAGTCTATTTTTACAGGTTCTAAAACCGAAACCATTGATGGCCAAGGTGAAGTGAGCTTAAATTATGATGTCTTAGCTGCTCCGACTGTGTCACTTTCATCACCTTCAGAATCTGTATGGAATGCTGCAATTAAACAAAGCGCAAGTACTACCTTACCTTCAACCAATGTATTGCAATTGCATTTTTCATCGATAAAGGGTGATGAGACACTGGCAGGCAGCGCACCTGTCTCTGCTCAAGGTGTGCTTGATGTTATTTTGTCGGTAAGCCTTACAAATAATCAATTAAGCTTTGACCCGCTGGCGGTAAGTCTAGACACCTCAAGCTTTAGTGCCTTTGATGCCTGGTTTGTTACTCAATTGTTAGCGCCAGCTGCGTTAACCCTGGCAGCCGATGCGCTTAAATCTATGCAGTTACCCGCATTGCCCAGCTATCAGAATGTCAGCTTTAATGCACCGGCGTTACTCATCTTACAAGATCAATTACTCACAGCAACGACGCTTACGACCACATCAATCGCGTTATCTTTTGATGGATTTACTGTACCTGATAAACACTATTATGCGCTGGTACACCCAAGAGCAATCGATGCGATAGGCGAGGCTGCGGCATCAACCTATGTGGGCCATAAGCAAACCGGCTCAAAGAAAGAGGGCAATGATATGGCTTGGGCAGAGGGCAGCTATGAGGCAAGCTTGAAAAGCATCAGTGTCGATGCCAATACCCAAGATCCAACCAAAATAGCGGTATCGGTCTCAGCATCTATCAGTGCATCAGGTTCAGCAGGTGGTATAGGGCCTGCATTGGCATGCCCAGTAGGTGCTGCTCTCAACGCGTTTTAATTGATAGATTTAACCTTTTACATGAGCAAGGAAGAAACCAACATGAGTCATTACGATCTATTAGTCGGGTTAAGTGAAACCAAGCTTAATCTGATGATTCAACAAGCCTATGATTCGGAATCGTTAAAAGATTCTTTATTTTCAGGAGGTGAGTCTGGCAGCTTTACTGGCATGAGTTATAACCTTAACTGGCAAGTGAAAACCGCGCCGACCTTGGTGCTCGGTGCGCCTTCAAACGATGACTGGTCGCAGGCGATTAAAGAGGATGGGCAAACGATCGCTCCGCAATCGGGTGCTTTTATGGTGGATATTTCGGCTTTATCGTTAAAACTTGTGACAGTTGCCGAAAATTTGGACACCACCATCCCCGTCAAAGCGATATGTGCTGCAAGCGTCAATGGTAATGCATTAAGTATTGAAGCCAAAGCCGTCATTGTTAATTTATCTAACGCAACAGCGATGGATAAATTTGTGATTAGCAAAGTGTTGATTCCAGGCTTGCTTAAAATGCTGAATCAAACTTTGTCAGGGTTGAAAATCCCAGAATTAAACTTTGCAGGCATTTCGTTAACAGCCCCTGTTGTTGAAATGAAATCAGGCTATCTGTTAGCGGCGTTTAATCTGGTTAAAGATGGCACGCCGTCTGTGGGCGATGTGGCAATACCTTCTGATGCGTTCTTTGCCTTAATGAGTCAAGAGTTAGTACAAAACGTGGTGAATTACGAAGTGCAACATAATGTGCAAGGGAAAAAATTCGATAAGTCAGGCAGTGAAGGTGCAGCCGGTTTTTCTGCCAATTACCATGCATGGGGCAAAATCGAAAGTTTATCGGTTAAAACCACGAGTAACCCTTTAAAACTTAATGCTAGCGCAGATTTGTCAATGTCAGCATCGGCAGGGATTGATACGCCACTGGGATTTTTAAGCGATGCTGCCGGAGCCGTCGTCGATGGTGTCTCAACAGCTGCTAATGCTGTTGCCGATGGTGCGAAACAAGCCGCTGAAACTATCGTCAATCCAGATACTTGGAATCCGAGTAAGTGGTAACCAAAAAAACGAATAATTAACAAATTCAAGGAAAGCGTTATGTCAGATATTGGTGTCAGTTACGATTTATCTTATGCCCCGAAACCTGTCGGTGTGGATATTAAACTGGGTATTTCGGGGACTAAAGTCAAATTTACCTTAAGTGGTGTGCCAGCACTTGCGGTAACCGCAACGCCCTATTTTAGTGGCAATGTATTGGAATCTGCTTTGTCAGCTGTAGCAACTCCCATGGCCAATGCCATTACCTTATCGCTCGGCGCATTTGCCGGAAACATTATCAACAATACGTCCTTTGATGTGGTTGATGTGCCTGATTTGCCTTTTAACATTGAAGGCGTCAGTGGCAAGTTATCGCCAAAGAATCTTAATGTGTTTGAGTTTAATGGTCAGCTTAAATTGGCTGGCGATTTTGATTTAGTCTAAGGAGTCACTATGAGTGGGCCATTGAAAACTGGGGAGGTGAATTATGATATTAGTTATTCGCCTGATCCTTTAGTAGTGAATACCACGGTATCGATAGATGATACGACCCTAAAAGTGACTATTGATAGTGTCCCTGATTTGAGCGTGACCTTGACACCCAAGCTTACGTGGAATCCTGTCAATGATATTTTCACCTGTGTATTGAGTATCGCGAATCTTTTTTCGTCAGAGATTTCAAGCAAAGTCGAAAGTGAAGTTAAAGGGGTTGCTATTAATCTGTATACACTGCCACCTGTGACTATTGATGAACAAGGTGTGAATGTGACCTTAACGCCCAGTGATTTGTCACTCGAAAACCATGAAGGCTTGTTGATGGTGTCGGGTGATATTGATGTGTCAGGGCTTTAACGCGTCACACTTAAGCCGATCGAATGTTGGATTAGAATAATAAAGGACATCTTCGCCATGAATAAAAAGTTGATGACTAAGCTTAAACAAATAGACATAAAACAAGCGTTAGATTCTCTTGCTATCGAGGATACGCCGAATTTTCCGTTGGCGCTGAATGTTAACTTGCCTGATGATCATGTGTTGGATCATGGCAATGTATCGTTTCGGTTTAAGGATTTTAGATTAACGAATGAGGGGCAGGTATCGATTCATGCTAAAGCCTCGAAGCATTCTGGTTATCAATCGATAAAACTCTGTATTGATCGCATGCAACTTACTGGGTGTTATGCCATTGATGCGTTGCAAACCGATGCAGTCGATTTAGATTTGGGTGGCACGCTTATGCCGTTTGATAGCGAGTTTAATCGGCCGTTTAATCGTCCGAGGCCTGCGGGGACGGATGAAGGCACAGGGTTTTTTTCGGATGATCAAAAAACCGAATACCTTGATCAGGCACGAGAACAGCGCACGCGTCTCATGGACACCGCCAATGGCCAGCAGATCATGGGCGTGTACGATGAGCATGAAGAAGTCTATACCGAGATGTTTCAATCCAGTGCGGCGGTACGTGCGACTTGGCAGCAAGGTAACGTTACAGCCGATATGGCAAGTCATACCAGTGATGCGATTAAAGCGGATACAGCCATAAACCCTGCACCTGAAGATAAAATGTTTGGCGAAGGGTTTTATCAAATGGGCTATAACAACAATGCGTTAATTCAACAAGTGACCTTGGCAACCGCTTGTATGGCCGCTGCTAAAAAAGCCTCGGATTTACCCGTGGATGCCGATCTGCCTGATAATAAATATTCTAAAGCGGCCTTAGCTGCCTCACAATTTAAACAAACCGTCGCAACAACAGGTAACACCGAAGATCAAACCCAATCGATGACATCCTCCGAAGTATTCACCACGGTGGATACGCATTCAGGTGATGTGCCACAAATGACATTGGCTGAATTAAATAACATGCAGTCGCAATCTAAGGGGACTGGTGGTAGCGCAGCTGCAATGGAAGCAGAACAAAAGGGTTGGATTGTCTTATCTGAAGTAGAGCGTGCGCAGATGCGAGACATTATGACGCGCTGCTATGCCGAATTTTGTGAATACGATGCGCGTGAACCTCAGCTTTTATGGCAAGGGGATTGCTCGGCATCATTATCAGGCATTGAAGTAAACGTACAATTTTCAGAAGCATCAGGGGATTTTGCAATCGAATCCGTTATTTTGCCAGTATTTGATTTTGAATTGGATGATGCACACTGGCAAGGTGAGGCGGCTGATATTGCGCGATCGCGTCTAGCGCAGGTGCATTTTGTAAGAAGCCTGATTCATGAAAAAATTGTTTCAGCGCTGAAAGAAAAGACGCTAGCCACCCTCACCAAACACTAAGTTGAATAATAATAAACACCCTATGTGATGACTAATTTAGATACAACAGCTTACGAAATCGATGTGCCGGGCGGTATTCGATCGGGTTTAACCATTAGCGATAACCCTTTTATTTCAGTTTTTCAGCGCATTTTGGATGAATTACTATCGGAGGATGTTGAGCGCTTCCAGCAAATGCTTGAAACCGCCTTGAAGCCACAAGAAGGTTATATTACTGATACCGAAATACAGCTGTATCGCCGAGGTAAAAAGCTCAGGCCTATGATGTTATTGCTGTCGGCGCGCATGATCTTAGGCGAGGGTGAATTGCCTGATAAAGTCATTATGGCGGCAGTCTCTTTGGAGATGTTGCATGTGGCGACCTTGATACATGATGACATTATCGATGGTGCTTTAATGCGGCGCGGGTTGGAGTCGGTCAATGCGACCCGTGGCCCAAATACCGCATTATTAGTCGGTAACTTGCAATTTTTGCAAGGCATTCGCACCTTTGCCGATGCCATTGATACCGAGTCTGAAATGGGGTTGGTTAAGCTGGTGTTGGATACGGCGTTTCGTATTTGTTGCGGCGAATTGGATGAATTGGAAACCAACCCTGATTGGTCACCTGCCAAATTAAAAGAACACTATTTCGACGTCATTGAACGTAAAACGGCCATATTATTTGGCTTGGCATGCGAAACGGGCGTGGCCTTAGCACAGGGCCGAAGCAGTGATTCAAGGCGAGCTGGATTTTATGGCAGGCGAATGGGACGAGCGTTTCAAATTATGGACGATCTGTTTGATAATTTACTCACAACGGGTGCCGCAGGCAAAGTGCAAGGCACCGACCTTGCTCAAAAGCGTTTTTCTCTGCCCATTATTTATGCGATGGAAGAACTTGGCGATACGCATCTGGTCAGCCAAATTATTCGCGGGCAAATCACGCCAAATGATGAACAGTTAGCCGCAGGTGTTGATTCAATAAAACACAGCGTGGGTTTTAGTCGCGCTTATGCGGATGCGCGTTTTCAAACATTAGAAGCGTTGGAATATTTAAAACCTTTTCCGCCATCGGTTTATCGCCAAGCATTAGAAGATATTGCACTCTCAACGGTGGATCGTAGTTTTTAACCTGATTGAATATAAATAATCATAGCGTAGGGACACATGGCATTTTTTCCTTTTCTATTTAATACCATACAAAAACGGGCTAACGATAAAACCAATACGCGATTTTGGTTGCCGGGGGTACTGCAAGATGTCGATAACCCCAATGGCAGCGGAAAACTGTTACCGCTGCGTGATCAAAGCTGGTCGTTGGGTAAGATCGAAGGGCAGACAGGGCAAACCATTGCGCTATCGATTATCGGCGCTGCGCGATCCTTAGTGGGCGAAAATGAAATGGCAGGGCCTGATATGAGTGATCCGTACCCATCACTGGCTGTTCAGCAAGGTGAAATATTGGGTCTGGATAACCTGTTCCTTTACCCAAACCCTGAGACCTTAACTATTAGTGATGGCTATCAAACGCGCATTGAATTCAAATTTAATGAATACGCTGATTTAGCCAAGTTGGGCTTAAAAGGTAATTATCAACTGGATCAGAATATTGAGGTTAACAATTTAACCACAGGCGAGAAAACCATTAAGGCCATTACTGGCACAGGCTCGTTTGAATCGACTATCACCAATGCCAAGCTCGCAGCCGATGTTAAGTTGGTGGTTGAAGGCGAGGGTGCTAATCGGCAAGCAAAAGTCGAGATTGTCAAACTCGATTTGATCTCGGCGGCCGAAGGATCTAACCCTGTGTTTCATAGCGAGATTTTAAGCATTGATGCGGCAGAACCCGGTTATGAATCTATTTGGTTGACCATCTCGAATAATGCGTTTAATTCCTCATCAGCTTCAACCGCTATGTTGGCCAGTATTACTGAAGCCATTAACGAGCCGGATAAGTTAGTCTCGTTAAGCGAAGTGATGACAACGCAATTAGAGAATACCTTAAAATCCTTAACCGGTGATGTTACAAGCTTACCGAGCGATACCCATCAATCGGTTGAGAATGTGGGGGATTTATATATCTACGATCGATTTCGCGTAGCGTTAAATCTACCTACCAGCCCCGTCTATTTACCGAAGTTACTGACATCTTTAGATAACCCCAAATTAGAGCCGTTATCGATTAATGAATTATCCATTGGATCACAAAACATCGCAGGGCTTAATTGGTCACCCAATGTGTTAACCCAGATTGTCACGACTGGGCTTGCAAATAATCTTGCACCAGCGGATGACATTACCCTTAAAGAGCCGGTGTTGTACCTTACCACAACGCAAGAATTATTAACCGGCAATGATTGCCAAGTCGATGGACAAACCCTGCCTGAAGGGCCTTTGGTAGTGAATGCGGCATTTTCTTTTACGCCACCTGCTGGTATTGCTGCGGTTACGGGTAATTTAACGCTGCGAATAAGTAATAGCCATTTGGTTGTGAGCACAACCGCTAATGGCACACTGTTAGATAACCTTCAAATCGTTTTGAAAAGCTTGCAATTGCAAGTGGCACTGACAGATATTCAAGTGGATATTACCGTCACCTCTGATTCGATGATGAATAGTATGGCATCGACCATTGCCAATAAAGATAGCGTTAAACAAAAGCTGGTTGACCAGTTGAATGACCAGCTAAACAGCCAGTTATCGTCCATCAGTCAAGAGCTCAGTAAAGCCATTGTCAGTTTTGGCATCAATGCATTGGATAACTAAGAAGCTTAATCTAAAGCAACGATAAAAGGGAGTCATATGAACCAACTCGATCAGTTATTAATTATTTATCTCACTACACCCGCCAGTGATTTTTATTTAAGTAAGATGTTGGCGAAATCAACCGACCCATCGCTTGAGCCTTTTACGGCAGACACGATTGATGCTGGCAGTTTTGAATTTTTTGGGCAGTCGATCGATGTGAGTCTCACGCAATTGTCGATAGCGGGTATTACCAATATTCAAATCGAAAAAAATAATGGCGCGCCGAATATTCAGGTTGATGGCGATCAGGTGACCTTTGTTGCTGAAAGACCCAATACCGAAGCGCCGCCTGCCAATGTACCGACGGATCTAGTTGCTACAGGTTTGTTGGAAATTACCGCCAGCGGCTCAGAATCGCCAGCGGTGCCTGTGACTGTCACGGTAAAAACGGGTGAGTTAACTGGGGTATTCAACGCCATCGGTGACCCTATGACACCTAGCAGTGTGGCTATCGATTTTACGAAGCTTACTCTCACAACGGAAGCTACATCCAGCAATATTGTGGTGGATCTTAGCCAGTTAGATTCTGTCTTTAAGCCGCAGGTTGATAACTTGCTTAAGCAGCCCTCAACGCTTGCTTCACTGGTTGAAAAAATCAATGAGCAGATCAATGCTCAATCGGTGTTAACTTCCGTCAGTGGTGGTGCCACGACAGCTGCGCAAGGTGCGTTACAGTCCTTTGCGGGCGGTTAGACATTTAACAACACAATAACAAGGCGCTCATGATGAGCCAATAAATAAGGGAAGTGACATGGCGTATACACACTTTCAATACATAGCCTATCAAACGCCTACTTTTGGGCGAAACAATGTAAACGATACCTGGATGTCTGCCTTAAGCGCAGGCGATATGTGTGATGAAATTCAGGGTGTGACTTTTCAGGATAATGGCAATTTATCCGAAGATGCTAAAAAACGTTTACGGCGTTTAGCGGCTGTCGTTAACAAAGCCCAAAGCGAATTAGTCGGCGATCAAGATACGACGTTGAAAGTGTTTGTCGCGCCTGAGTTTTATTTTCGCCCTGAAGCCTCAACCAATCACCATTCCTATTCAACGGAAGAGCAGCAACATTTAATAGCAGCCTTGGCTAATATGTTTACCGATGCCAAATTTGATCACTGGGTAATTGTTGCAGGCACAGTGATTGCCAATTTAGTCAAAATGCCATTAACGACCCCCAAAATCTACAATTACTATAATACGGCTATCGTGATTCGCGGCGGTGCACAAGGTTTTGTTAATGCGATAGAAAAACAGCAACCCTCTAGCATTGATGGCGTTCCTGTGGATGGCGGCATCTCTAACCCTTTCGTTAAGACAAATAACTACAAGCAATATTATTCTCAGTGGGGTGTGCGTAAAAAACGTATTTTTGACGTTGATGGCATACGCATGGGGTTGGATATTTGTTTGGATCATGCAGGCCCAGTCGCATTTAACCCTAAAGGCGCGGTGATGGTTCAGGATATTTTGCGTGTCACCAAACGGCTGACCAATGAATATCTAGCAAGGCCGCCTTTCCCTGCGCCGTTAAAAGAACTCTCGCTGCATATTCTTACCGCGGGAGGCATGTCGATCCAAAAGCATTCGGTTGCTGCAAAAAATGGTGGGTATATTTTACGTACCGATGGTCATCCCGGTATGCCAAGTACTGTTGAATTTAAGCGGGTAACAGGCTATAGCTCGCCAGCTGGAACCAAAACCTTTTATGACCTGTATACGGGTGCCCCAAATCCTGCACCGGCACTGACCAAAAGCAGTAGCACCTTCCCGAATTGTCCTGAAGCCAATATGGTCAATATTGCAGCGACCAATACCTCGGCTCTCACAGGTAAGCTAAAAATTCCCATCCCTGCCGATTATAACCCAACCAACATGAGCCAGAATATTTTGACCTTTCCAGTCACTGCCATGCCATAAATTTGCAAAAAAAGGATAATAATAATGAATTTTGATGCACTTAAATCGGCATTGACGCTGGATAATCAAGGCACATTAACGATCGAAAAAGGGCAGTTTACGCCAAACATCGATACCCTGATAGCGCAGTGTTATTTTAATATTTATAACAATAACCAAACGGGTATTGCTATTCATAACGCTGCAATAACGGTTAATAATGGTTCGATTGACGTCTCAGGGTCAGCCACTTTTCTTAAAACCAATATCACAGCCACAGGCGCTAACTTGAATGTATCAGGCACCTTTCGTGTGGATGATTCAGGCGATGTGCAGCTCTTGTTGCGATATGCGTTATTGAGTGATGCACCGGGTCCCAATGATTGGAAATTTTCGGATACCTTTGCCGATATGCCTGTGGTGACGGATTACGATAAACCGGTTAATGAATCCTCTATTTTATTTCTTGATGAATTTTATTTGTACGGTGCCGGTTTTGTTGTGTCATCACAAGCCTTAACAGCCGATGAAAATACGTGGAATGTGCCATTAATCGCAGGTATTAATTTTGTCAGTGACCTAAAACCCCAAGGGATTTTAGGCATTATTGAAAGCACGTTTAACCAAGCGCAGCCTTTAGTTGTCTCTGGCCCTATCTATCTGCCACAAATCAGCGAAGTTATTCCACCGCGTGAACCTTTTGTTTTCCCTTGGCAGAATACGGGTGTTGAATCACTGCCGGGCATTCATTTAAAGGTCAAGCTGGCTGATTTGGACATTGGTAATAATGCGTTTAAGGATGTGTATTTACAGATCTACACACCCGTTTCACAAGATTGGTTAACGGCAAATGCCAGCCAAACACCGCTCATTTGTTTTACCGGTGGGTTTAATTTTTCATCGGATCAAGACGTGAGTATGGATCTTGTGGCTGAATACCAACCGGGTGCGCAAGATTTATACTTGGTGGGTGTAGGCCATGGTCTAAGCATTAAGAATCTTGCTGAAATGGCACATTTAACCGGAGGCGATGATAGCAGCAGTGCCTTGCCCGATACCTTAGAGCCATTGGTCAGTGCGTTATCTGCGATAGAATTGCAAAGCATTGGTTTAGGACTATCGTTAGGCAGCTTTCCACCAAGTATTAACTATGCCATGTTTAGTATAGGCTTATCTGATGTTGATTGGCAGATCTGGGAGGGGCATTTTGCCATTACGGATTTAGGTTGCCGCTTTGAAGTCTTTAATCCGTTTGATCGCATCACGCGCCAAATGGAGGTGACCTTAATTGCTAAAACAGAATTGGAAGGCCATGAGCTCGACATTTATGCCAGCAGTCGAGACCGCTTTACTTTTTATGCCAACCTAGAAAATGCCACCATTCCCTTGTCATCGATGATGAGCAATCTCGGTGTGGATTTACCCAAGCCTTCGGATTTAACCATAGATTCGCTACGCGTTGGCATAGCGCCGGGACGATCCTATAGTTTGGCGTTATTTATGGCGCGTACGCCTAATACATGGAAAATCGACCTTGGGCCAAAAACACTGGCCATTAGCGATGTGACAGCTTCGGTCAGTTACCCTAAAGGTGGGCCGGTGGCTGGGAGTTTTGGCGGCACGTTAAGCATTGATGATATTGGTTCATTCACCTGCCATTACAGTTTGACGGGCGAATTGATGGCGTATTCCTATATACCTACCATTAGCCTAGATGGCTTGATTGATGCGTTAAGTTTGGTATTGCCGCCTTTGCCTGCGGATTTTCATCTGGAGTTGACCGACTCTTATGCGATGATTCAGCATTCATCTGCACTTAATAATTTTATTCTAACGACAGATATTAATGATTATGGCACCTTGGCATTTCAAGCCGGCAAGTCGGCAGACACCGGCGGTGCATGGGGATTTGCTTTAGGGTTTAATTTAGGTTCGGGCAGCTTAACCGCCATTAATGGCCTGGCGCCTTTGGAGCCTTTGACATCATTATTTGAACTACAAGAATTGGTGCTTGTGGTCTCAAGTTTTACGTCCACTGCATTTTCGTTTCCAGGCCTTGAGCACTTTAATTCGCCATCCATTGCCAGTAAAGGCGTCAGCCTCCCTGCGCAAAGTAGCGGAGTGATTCAGGGGCTTAACCTTTATGGGCAATGGCAAATCAATACCCATGATCAAAAACAGCAATTCCTTAAAGAGTTTTTAGGCTTAGATCCGAGCATTGGTATTACCGTTCAAGTGGGTGCGAACCCTGCAAAAGATGCCAGTGTGTATGCCAGTTACAATGGTCACATCATGAATATGCCATTGCAGGCACGCTTTGGTGCGCGGATTCAAGATGCTGTGCCGGAGTTTTTTCTCTCTGGTTCATTGCAAACAAGCATTCAAGGCAGCACGCAACTCTTTACCGTAACCATGGTGTTTAACCCCAATGGCGCTTTTGCTTCAGGCTCGATGCAAGGGCCGAAGCCCATTGATTTTGAAGTCTTTAAATTAGGCAATTTAGCGCTTGAGATTGGTTGCAGCTACGAAGGTATTCCGTCACTGGGCATCGCAGGCACCATTATTGTCGATAATTTTATGTCGTCCGTTGCAGTATTTTTTGATTCAGCCGTGCCAACACAAAGTATGGTCGCAGGGGCTGTGAGTGATCTTCACTTGGGTGATGTGTTAGATACATTAACAGGCGATGTTATCCCATCCGATATTGATGCCGTACTGAATCAAGTGGCTATCGAAGGCACCAAAACCTTTACTATTGCAGGGTCAGTGCATGATGATTTAGTTGCTAGGAATTACGGCAATATTGCTAAAGCCTTTGCCGCAGCCGGTGTGATTATTCCTTCATCTTCTGCGCAGCTGTTAGTTGGTGAGGGGAAAGATGATAACACCTGGTTTATCACTGATTTAGCCAATAACATGATGCACTATCAGCTAACCATGCAGGGTGATACTTGTCATGTGGTGGTGAATGCGCAGTTTTATTGTGCGCCGCAAGGCACCAGCATTGGTAATCTTCGTTTTAACCAAGGCTTTTTTATCAGTGGGCAGGTGCGCTTTTTTGGATTAAAAGCCTCAGCAACCATTACCATTAACCCCAATAAAGGGTTAGCAGTCGATGCACAAATGAGCAAGATTGTGCTGGGTAATGAGAATTTATTAAGCATTAAAGCGGCCGAAGGCGACGGCGGGCCTGTGGTGTCTATTGCCACTTTTAGCCAGCCAGAGTTGCCTGAGCCTGAATTTCGCTTGCCGCATTTTTATGTGAATGGCGAGCTCACGCTCTTAGGCATGACGCGTTCAGTCTATGTGGATGTCAGCACCAAAGGCGCTAAATTTGACCTTAAAGGCGACTTATTGCCAGGTGGCTTGCTTCGAGGTGAATTGGAAGGGGAGTTTGATAGCGCAACCAATGCCAATGTTAAAGGCGATGTATCCGTCGGTATTGGCGAAGTCGATTTAGGCCCACTCGGGTCATTTAATATCGATACGGGGGCAACGGGTGCGCTCGATATTTTTGTTAAAGGCAGTGATATAGGTGCGTGGATTCAGGCAGGCTTTGAATTAGCCGGTGAGAAACTCAGCTTACCCAAACTGCAAATTGATGTAGATACCGGCGATTTAGCACATTTGCCTAAAATGCTCTTTGATGCCGTTGTCGACTTTTTAGAAGCCTTATTTAAAGATCCTAAAGAGTGGGCAAAATACGCCAAAAAAGCTTTGGATTGGACAGAAGATAAAATCTCGGGTGTGTTATCGGATGCCTTTGGTTTGGATAAAGACCAAGTTAAAGAGGTGTTGGATACCTTATCCTATTTATGTCCTGTCACAGCAGCCTTGCATGCATTTTAAGCTTAGGCTGAACTGTCAGTTCTCGGGCCGGCACCGAGTGTTTAAGGGGGTTTTTCAGATAGGCATTCCCACGCAGAGCATGGGAACGAGATCTTTCATTCATACCCGACAATCGATTTGACATGGTGTGCTAGCCAGCGCCAAATAAAGGTAGGTTTTCAATTCAGGCAATTTGGTGCCTTGCGTGAATACCTGCTTAAAATGATTAATGCGGCGTGAAAATAATAATGGCTTATCAGGCTGTGGATGGGTTAACGATCTGTTTGATTCAATCGCCTCGATGAGTTCATGGCTGTGTCTAGTCCAGCTATCGGCATAAAAAGGTGCGGATTGTTGTGATAGATTAGCATACTGTTTTGATGCTTTTTGTTGATCGATCACAGGGAATTCAACACCAATACGCGAGCCTATCTGCTCGCCAATATCTAACGATAGAACAATGGTATTATCTGGATTTGTCAGTGGTCTGCCTAAGTGATTTGGATCAATACCCAATTGATATCTGGGTATCCATTCAAGTAGTTGCGCAAATGGCAAACTAAGGCAAAGTCGAATGCCGGTATCCGCTCTCGATAACATGGCGCCTATAAAGTGAAGCTGAACTTCTGATTGGCTGAGTAACTCGTTAATCCACTCGATGTTTATTTGGTGCTCACCTAAAATAGATTGCAGGGTAGGGAGCGTGTCTTTTGGCTGCTTGCATCGAATAAATAGCGAAAAGTCGAAAGCGCCACTGACAATGTCTTTTTCATCAAACTCTAGCCAGCAAGTGTCAATAAGATGCTGTGATGGTTTCAGACGATTAAGATAATCATTATGGGCGAACTTCGGATAGTTGGGCAATTGCGTGAAAAAATACACAAATGATTGATCATCTGAATCTAAACGGCAGCTGATATCTGTGCTTTCAAGCGTTGCATCATGCTCAAGGATAATGCCTGAGGTCAGAGGAATTTGATTGAATAGGGCAGTCAGAAGATCTTGGCTTCGTTGCCAGATAGGCAGGTCGTTACAGGCATCAAAAAGAATTTTATATGGGGTTGTGTTAGCCATCCTTGAAAAGTTTTAAAAATTAGTTGAAACGTCCCAGTGGAACAATAAAGCCTAGCGAGTAATAGTTATCAATATTTGAGAAGGTGGCGTTGCCTTGTATACCAAAACCTGCGTATCGCCCAATAAAGGCTGTGATATTGACGGGAACAGTTAGTCTTTCTCGTGTGGCTTGTTCGCAATTATATTCATCATTGCCAAAAAAGCTGGGAGACGAGTAGCGTATTTCGCAGTTTTTTGGCGTATCAACCCGCAAATAACCAATTCCCAGTGTGCTTGTGAGTCTGTACCATGAACCATAGTGACTTAACCCGACGAGTAGATTACGCTCCTTAATACTTTTTTCAAATTCTTTGCCAGTATTTTTATTGATATAGTCAGAGAATAATGTGACGTCTCTGACTTCTCTAATATCAAATTTAGCAACGAAATATTTATAGCCGCCATTGAAAGAAATATTCGCCACATGATAAATTTCGCCTCGGCTGCCATCCCATGAAAATCCCGGTTCAAGCCAGAGATATTTTTTTTGCTCAAGACTAAAGCACAATGGGGTGAAGAGGATCAATACAAAGAAAAGCTTATGCATTATTATTATATCTTTTAATTTCTATGCGTTCCCACGCAGGAGCATGGGAACGAGGATAGTAATTACGAAAACTTATGGGAGATTATTATTATCCTTGCATACCTGTTTTCGAGGAGAGCATATTATCCTGCTCTTTTTTAAACAAGGCGCTGAAAATTCCCTCAACACTGTGCTTGGCAGCAAAGCCTAATTTTTCTTGGAATGATTTTTTCTCAACAAAAGCCACTTGGAAAATCGCCTTTTTTGATTTTTCTTGCATCAAGAAGGTATCACTGGTTTGGATTTCATCGATTAATTTGTGTTCAATCGCCTGTTTGCCATACCAGATTTCGCCAGTGGCAACTTCATCAATAGGCACTTGGCTCCTGTGATCGGTAATAAAATCCTTAAAGAGGACATGCGTATCTTCAAGGTCTTTTTGTAGTTTGTCTTTACCTTTATCGGTAATTTCACCAAACATGGTGATAGGCGCTTTGTATTCGCCCGCCGTCATGATGTTGTAGTCGACATCATGTTTTTTAAGTAAACGGTGGAAGTTAGGAATTTGCGCTAAAACGCCGATGGAGCCGACTATCGCAAAAGGGGCCGCTAAGATACGATCAGCAACGCAAGCCATTAAATAACCGCCGCTGGCAGCCACTTTATCAATAGCAACGGTCAGATGTAAGCCATGATCGCGGATGCGTTGCAGCTGAGATGCAGCCAAGCCGTAGGTGTGTACCATGCCGCCAGCGCTCTCAACATTAACTAAGACTTCATCGGTTTTTTTGGCAACGGTTAAAATCGCCGTGACTTCTTCACGTAGGCTTTCAACGGCAGAGGCTTTGACATCACCCTCAAAGTCAATGACAAATAAGCGCTTTCGGTCGTCTTTGCCTTTTTTAGATTTTTTCGCTTTTTGTTTTTTCTTTTCGGCTTTTTTCTCTTCTTTTAAGACCTGCTTGTCATGCATGGCGTCATGCATGTCTTTATGGTAGTCGTCGAATTTTTTATTGAGTGGGGTAACTTCTAATTGCCCTTTATGTTCACCACCTTTATTTTTCATGGCTTGGGCAGCAATTGCAGCGATGACCACAATGATAGATACAACGACAGTGACTGATTTGAGCAGAAAAAGCCCGTATTCGGCCAAAAACTCCAAGGAAACCTCCTATAAATTTAAGATTTTGGCGATTTTGATAAAGGTTTTAAGATCAGATCGCCATTGGAAAATCCCAAGGATAGCACTTCTCCTTGCGTCATGGCATAAAAAGGTGTGGTTTTCTTTTGAACCACAGGATTCATACGTGCGCCAGAGAAGAGATCCCAGAAACTAATGCCATAGGAGTCTTTTTTTAATGAAAAGTTACTGGTACTTCGCGATTCTTGTTGCTCAAGTGCGTAAAACTTGGTTTCAAGGGTATCTACAGAGAATAGTGTGGTGTTGCCACTTAAGGGAATAGTTAATTTTTCAACACCTACGCGAAACATATCCCCCACAAGATTAAATTTTTGCTCTTTTTTATCGTAGGGGGTTTTTATGGTGATTTCAAACACTTGGGTTGAGACTTTTTCCACGCGAATAGTTGCAAGCGGTTTGTGGCTGGAATAGGCGCCATAATTATTAAGATTTAGGCTGGAGGAGCCCAAAACAAAGGTTAAAAATAGGAGGGAGAGAGCGGTAGATCCTCGAATAAACCCCTTAAGCCAACCGCTGGAAGCGAGTAAGGTTAAGGCGCAAACAAAGAGGATGACCCCAACAAATAAATACGCAATACTTAAAAAACCCATGAGGCCAAATTCCTAGACCGCAGGTAAGTTAGCAAAGCTTTCTTCGGTAATGGCGAGTACCGAAATGGGGGCGTTTTCACCTTGCTGTATTTCGTTTAAGTAGTATTCCAGCCCGATCAATACATCAGCAATGGCCTGGTAGTGCTGAGATTGTCTGTCGTCAATCGTTGCTTTATTGTTTAATTCAAGGAGTGTATTCAGTGCGGTGCTCAAATTGTTGGATGCACGGCTGTGTCCCAGCATATCAATGGCACCCTTGACGGATTCCGTATGCATGATGATTTCTTCTAAAAGCTCTTTACGGTAATTTGATTCTAAGAAAGAGTTGAAAGCATTTCTGGCTGAAGCAAGGCTCTCTATAGATTCTGCAATAAGCTGCTGTTGCGCTAACTGTAATTGATTTTTGGATAAAAAGTGCTGGTCAAAATCCAGATTGCCCAAATTATCTTCATCCGTGAGATTTAGGCGATTCAGATGGCTAATCATGCTTTCGGCATGCAATAGATTTTCTGCAATTCGGCTTAAGGTATCTTTCGATGCTTCGCCTTCAATGCCTGAAATATCTTTGATTAATGCCTCAATGATAGATTTGATTTGGCTTGCTCCAATAAACATTAAGACGTTTTCAATCTGTACTAGCTGGTTTTTGATGGCACCATAATCAATGGAACCAACTAAACCATCTGCGACGCTCTCGAGCTGTGATTTAATCTGTTGAACATCTTGCAATATTTCGCTGATCAGCTGGTTCACGGTGGCGTTATCAGGGCCTTGCATGATTTGGCGCTGAGATTGGATAAAACTATCCGAAGGCCTTGAAGGTTTAATCTGGTATTTTTGCACAACCTGCCTTGAAAGCGGGGAGCCCATTTCTGTTTTGCTAATCAAGTAAGCCAATTCTGTCACTAAGCGTTCAGGGTATTGTAGGTTGCTAATGTCGTCTGTTTGGATCGCTAGGCGAAGAGCAGAATCTAACTGTGCTAACAATCGCTTACGCGTAAAACTTAAGCTTAATTCTTGCTGGATGAGAGATTCAAACACAGCTGCCGCCATTGCCCAAATGCCATGATTAGGCAGCGAAGCGGTTTGATCAGCCAAGCGTTTAGTGGTTTGAAATAAGAGTTGTAATTTGGGTTCTGTACTTTCTTCTTGTAGTAGCCCCAATAAGCCTACTTGATAGAGGCTGCGCATGCGTTTAAAGAGATCGTGATAGCTGGATTGTTGCTGCGATACTGACCCTTGAGCGTTGAGTTTACTAGCATCAAAGGTAAAACCAGAGGTTGTGCTCTCCAATTGAATCGGCAGGCGGAGGGCTGCTCGGCATTCGTTTACAAAGGATTCAATCAAAGGTGGGCAGGCTTTGCCTGTGTCTTTCACGTATTCAAGATAGCAGGTAAGACCCACTAAACTGTGGCCTAATGCCTTAAGCGCAAAAGGATTTTGATTACTATTGCTGGCAAATTGCTGAACGATTTTTTGGCTGTGTTCGGCGAGTGTTTCGGCGCAAGGCAGGCGGATGAGTTTTAAAATACCAATGACTTGGGAAAGTTCTCTATCGCAAGTATTTAGTGTGTCGGTCAGTTTCGTGTTATCGGAGAATAACTCCAGCGATTTAAATACGGATTGTAAGGTCGCATTAAGCTCTTTATAGACAACATTGAGTGCCTGGGCATCGAGTTTGCTTTTATGTAACACGAGAAACCTTAGTTTATTAGTCTTTTTATGCGGTCGTTTTTGGTCAGTGTGTGCGTCACAAAGAGACAAAAACCGTTCGAGGGTAAGAATAATCAGTTCGATGGGTAAATTGCAACGACTCAAACGCTGGAAGTTTAAGCCGTTGATAGAAATCACATAAATAGTCTAAATATACTTGTACATTCAACAATGATGATTTCAGAGGGTAATTCGTGAAGTTAGTTGACCGTTGGATAGTTGCCGCCTTCCATTAAGATCTCACTTGACTGAAAAGGGCTACTAAGTGATTAAAAATCAAATAGGTTAACGTTGAGAATTCAGTAAAATTCATTTAGTTCTACTGATATGTGGTTCAAGTAATAATAAGGCTATGGGTGCTCTGATGAGACAAGATGTGCGTTCTCGATTTTCTAATAATCACTATATTATTCAAGAAAGTATTGGTCAGGGTGGTTTTGGAGAAGTTTATAAGGCTCGTCAGAAGAGTACCGATCAGTGGGTGGCGATAAAGTTTTTACAACTCGATACGAATCGCCATCATGATAAAAAACATCAGTATTTAAAACGATTTGAACGAGAACTTGCTTTAAATAGTCTGTTATCACACCCCAATATTGTCAGATTATTAGAAAAAGGCAAGTGCGATGATGATCTGGTTTATGCCGTCTTTGAGTATGTAGATGGCAAGACACTTAGGCAGCACTTAAATGATCACGGTGCATTAGCGCCTACTGACGCGGCGGATGTCATGGGGCAAATGCTTGATGCATTAGTTCATGCGCATTCCCTGGGTGTTGTTCATAGAGACCTTAATCCCTCAAATGTCATGTTGTATGACTCAGGTGCAAAACTTCATGTAAAAATTTTGGATTTTGGCATTGGTACATTTATTCAGCAAACAGCAAGAGAAGAATTAAAAACATTAACCTTACATCAGGACTTACTGGGGACACCGTTATATAGCTCACCTGAACAGTTACGGGGTGATCGAGTATCTGCTTCAACAGATCTCTACGTTTGGGGATTATTGTTTTTAGAATGCCTCACGGGTAAACCTGCGATTGAAGGTTCCAGTCTTGCATCCATTTTTCATCAGCAATTAATGCCATCTGATATTCCTTTGCCTGGCTTTTTAAACAATCATAAGGCAGGAGATTTGATTCGGTCTGTTTTAAGGAAAAAAACGTCTGATCGATCTTGTCATACTGAGGATGTTTATCAGCAATTACGAAAGATAAATTTCGCTAACTTGATTTCTAGCCCTTCCAAGATTTCGGCAAGAACCAATCAGCAAGATGTGGTAACCGACAATATTGGTTCGCTCGACACTCAGATAACCCATAAATCTTATGTTGGATATACCCAATTAGCTGAAAAAAAACAGCTTACGGCAATAGCCATTTATTGGCAGGTTGCAGAATATAATGAGCGAGAAGTTGATCCTGACGTATTGGAGGCTATACATCAGGATCAAAAAACACTTATACAATCGGTTTTTTCTCAGTATGGTGCCTTTTTAGCTGGCGATTTGGTGGATACCATGCTGTTTTTTTTCGGTT
>JAPOUS010000230.1:0-8936 GCA_026708525.1 Cellvibrionales bacterium | reverse complement strand
CTGTAGCCTCTGATAGCGATTATCGATTGGCCGGCAGTGCGGCAATAGCCTTGCTTTGTGAAGTTAATAAGCGAAATATTACTTTGCAGAATGTCCAAGGTATTCATGTCAGTATTTCTATTGGCATTCATGTGGGTATGGCCACAGTTTTAGCTGATACCATACCCGAAGGAATAACGGCAATAACCGCTCTACAATTAGCAAGAAAATCGTTACCTCAGCACATTATGGCAAGCCAAAACGCTTGGCTTGCACTGAATCCTTTTCTCCAATTTCAACCCGTCAAATCCACAAACAATTCAATTAAGCAATATGAATTGTTGGGCGAGAAAAAAGATGAAATATATAATGTCTTACGTTCAATGAATCATGGCAGCGCTTTTGTAGGGCGAGATAACGATCTACAAAATTGCCTGTCCAGTCTTAATCATGTGACGCATTCTACTCTGTATATTTCAGGTGAGGCAGGTGTGGGCAAATCACGATTTGTGATGGAATTAAAAAAAGCCCATCGGGTGCTTGATTATCAAAGTAGCCAATGCCTTCCTGAGCGCTCTAAAGAATCGTTATTTCCGATTTTTGAGCTGATTAGTAATCGTTATGTTTTAGACGATTTACCAGGCAGTGAAAAGGCGGAAAAGCTGAAGGAATTACTCGTTAACTTTGAAGGCAACAAAATTTCATCATGGTATGTACTCTGTAGTTGGATGGGGTTAGATGTAGACGGTATCGATGAAGCAATTTTACTTCCTGTCGAAATACAGAAAACGACAATTTTCTCTGTATTAGCCCATCTGTTATTCAAGCCTCAATCCGATGAGAAAAATTGTATAATCATTGAAGATTTACACTGGGCTGACAGTATGAGCCTAGAGTTTATGGGCTATTTGATTCGTCATCCCGAATTCCCGATGGCTGATTTACGCTGTATTATTACTTCTCGAACGAATGATTCTCCATTGACCTTTAGCGAGAATGTCTTGGCTGTTCCTCTTGAGCGTTTAGATCATGATGCAAGCTATATGATGATTGCTAAAAGTTTAGATGCTACAACAATTTCAGATTCATTAGCGACAACGTTAATTCACCGCACGGATGGCATTCCATTATTCATCGAAGAAATGGTGAATATGCTAAAAGCAGAAGACTTATTGGTACGGGTGAATGGAATAGTTGATTTTCGACATGAGGCAATCTCAGAAACTATTCCTTTAACGTTACATAGTTTATTGCAGCAAAAATTAGATCGTTTGGGAGCTTATAAATCCATTATCCAATTAGCTGCTGTTGTTGGCCGGGAATTTTCTGAGCAAGAGCTTGAAGTATTAGTGCCGACCTTAAGTAATGCATTGTACGAAGAACTCAGTGCGTTAGTGGATAATGAATTAATCGTTGAACATCGACAAACGACAGGTTTACATTATTATTTTAAACATGCATTGATAAGGGATGCAGCTTATGCATCTATTCCAGAGAAACAACGCCTAGAAATGCACCTTCATATTGCAGAGACATTTGAAGCTCTTTTTTTGAATCGTATGTCTCAATCAGATATCGCTCGTCATTTTTCGTTAGGGAAAAATGACCACAAAGCATCGATATATTGGCTGCAAAGTGCTGAATTAGCATTTAAGCAGGGTAATAGCCTACAGTCTATCGAATACTATGATGCAGCAATAGAATCGAATAGCCAGCTTGAACAAACTCAAAGCGTCATATCAAAAGAAATTGAGATGCGAAGCGCTATGGGTATTGCCTTGTCGCTAACCGAGGGTTATGCATCTGAAGCAGTTATCAGTAATCAAGATAAAATGATTAACTCAACGAAAAAGTTAGATTCGGTAAAAAATACGTATATGCAAATCTGGCAAAGGTGTGTCTCTTACGTTGTTCAGGCTAATTACCCAGCGGCTGATCGTCTCAGTGAAGAGCTAATGGTGATGTCGTCTATTGACAATAAAGATGGGCTGATATTCTCATCAACGCTGATGAAGATGGCCGTTCTTTGGCAGACCGGAAATTTTATAGGTGCTAATCAATTAGCAGATGATGTATTGGATCAATATGAATATGACAAGCACAATAAATTGTCTGCGCAATTTAGCTATGATCCAGGCATAGCTATTATGATTGTAAAGGCTATGGTTGAGTGGAGCCTCGGTCATGCTGAATCGGCGGCATTTTGGCAGAAAAAAGCTTTGATGCTATCAAGACAATCTAATGATCCAAGTAATTTAGTACACACATTAACACGCTATTATCAGATAGAGGTTTATGCTAAAAATATACCGATGGTAGAGAAATATGCACACGAAGCATTGGAATTAGCAGAGCGTCATGACTATATGCTATGGATTGTGTGTGCAAAAATTACGTTAGCATGGGCTAAATGTATGAAGGGGGAGTCTCTAAAAGATGCGTTTGAAGACATGGAATCAGCTTATCAAACCATGATTCATACAGGGACTCGTGCTATCGTTCCCTATTATTTGACATTAATCGCTGAAGCTTATCAAGTGAATGGGCATTATGATGTGGCGCTTATAAAAATAGATCAAGCCATTGATATGGCAAATAAACAACAAGATCGATTGTATTTGGTTGAGACTTATCGAGTGAAATTAGCGATATTGGCAAAGGCAGATGAATGTGCCGATTTTATAAATATAACTGAAAACATTTATCGTGAAATTGATGCCTTGGTGAAAGAACAGCAATGCTTTGGTTTTTATGAAAATGTTGAAAAGCTCTATTTATGAATGAAATAATTAGCCTGTATCTTTAGAATATTATGTAACATAACGATGAGATAGCTGGCTGACAGAGAGAATAGCGTTGATTACAATTATAAAAAATAAATCATTTCTAAATATTATTCTCATATTCATATCACTTGCGGCTGTAGGTGGCGAATTAAGCACACCTACACCCAAGAATATTATTGAACATACCGTAGCCCATCATCCAGTTATGCCGATAGAAAAAAACTGCGGCAATGAAAACTACGAGGATGCGGCTGAATTGTTTGCATGGCGTTTGTTTTCATATGTCAATGCACCTATGGCGCACAATAAAGTGATTGATTCAAAAAGTATCCAGAGAGTGAGTGAATATGATTTCTGGGTTGAGGCTCCCAAATGGTTCCCTTATATCCGTAATTTAGCTCCAAGATGGGGAACTTACTTACATCAAGGTAATCTGCATCATGCCAAGCCACCTTTTGTAATAAATTTAGCCAATTGGCAATGCGATCTCAATTGCTTATCGACAAAAGTTCCTGCGCATGCAAATGACCCTAACGCTGATGAAGGGCATGAAAACGTAAAATTACTGGATCGGTATGGAAATCCCGTGCGGTATGAGCAAAGATTTAATGAAGCTTGGATGCATTCAACGATTAATGTTGAAGCTGAAATGGCAAGAAATGCAGTAGGGAAGTTATTCCATGTTGGTGCGTGTCAAAAACGCAGCTTAGCGATTCCTTCCGTTATGATGAAGCTGGCATGGCGCGAGTTACAACCCCATGAAGATGATAAAAGGTACATTACCATGTCGTTATGTAAAGAAGAGGCCAGTGATGGCAAGGCTTGTGAGGGTGAGAGCGTCATGTTGGGTTTGGTGGGGATGCATCTGGCGGCAAAAATTAATAAACATTGGGAATGGATTTGGGCAACTTTTGAGCATGTAAATAATTTTGATTCTTATGTGAATAATGAAAAAATTGTTGAATCAGGGTTTGTACAAAATACCAGTCATGATGATGCGGTGTTTATCGTCGATAAAATTCCAGAATTGCAGCCTTATCAGCCTAATGAAAAGGCTGCTCGTATGAATCGCCTGTTGCAGTCTAAGTTTACTGAAATGGAATCGCGACTAGCTTATTATCGCCTGTTGGGTGTTCAGCATAAAGATTCATCGCCATCTACGGGCCCTGATCTTGACCCTATTAAAAAAGCGTGCATGGCTGATGATTCGATCTATCCCTATTATGTTAGTTTGGATCAGCAATACCTTGTTAGCAGTCAACAAAAACGTTGTGAATCAACGTATAAAATTGTCAATGATTCATTGTTTAACCCGGTGTTCGAGCCTTTTCCACCTGCAGATATAAGCAAAAATAAAAGTTGTATCGGTTGTCATAGTCGAACCACTTATCAATTATTTGGCCATGATTTTGCAGGTGAAAAAGGCGGTGAAAAAGTCTTTTCAGACTTTACATTCGCACTGAATAACTTTTTAAATAAACATAACAATAAAAAAGGGACTCCTCATGAGTGAAATTAAAACCGAAGCCCTTGGTTTTTTACATGTTTTGGCTACCGATGAAGATTTACGTCAAGGTTGGTTGATGTCGTCTGATTGGCCACGATTTTTTGATGATCTGGATCATAAATCATCTGTCACACAAGCATTGGATAGTATAGGTGTCTTTAAGGGAGATTCGGACAGCAGTGGAGAAGATAAAGAAAAAAATATAGCCTGTTGGAAAACCGTCGCAGAAAATGTAATCGACATGTTTACAAAGCAAATGGCTAATCCAGAGGATAGGGTGCAAGATCAAGAGGTATTTGATGAGATCCCAGATGGCCTGCCAAGCTACCCGCAACTCGCTTTGTTATTAGCTGTTTTAGCATACAATGCGCAGGAGAGAGCATCCTTTTTATCTGATCCTGAAGGCTATTTAAACAAGCTGCCAGATGCTTATGGAAGTATTCCTGATTTAGATGGAGACCTAAAAGGACTATTAGTGTTATTTGCCAAAGGAGAGCCGCTAGGAAAAGAAAAAGAGGCGATTATCGATTTGATGGCGAAGCAATACTTTGTTGAGCAAGAGCATATTTGGTAAATAAATAGTTTTTTAAACCTGTATGAATAATCACCCGTTTGCTCAGTTACTTGCGTATTTATATCCTTTAGAAATGCCAAAACTGATAAGTCCTGACTCGTCAATATCGCAGCTGGCTTCCTCTGAATATGTAGAGTACCGACTTGATGAGTCTGAGCAATGTGATTATTTATTCAGTATCCAAAAACCAACTAATTTGAGTGATTACCCCATACCTGAATCCTCAAAATCTATCTTGCACAAGATATTGAATATATATCCCAATATTCCATATATTTGGGTGGAATTTGATGATATTAAAAAGAAAGAACATCCCCTGCCAGGATTACATGTTTGTGTATCCCCTCATTATCTGCAAACTAATCCTTCGAATGAACATCATGAGATAACGGCCGAATGTATTTTTTCACTCTTGGAGTGCCTAAACCCTAGTGTAATCCAGTATAAAAAAAATATTATTCACATAATAAATAAAGCTAACTATTTTGGTGAGCTTATTCATGTGTCGGCGATGCAGGGGAGGACACCGCCTTCCATTAAGCTTTTTATTTCCTTACCGGAAAATAATTTAGCGTGTTTTTTACAAGCTATCGAATGGCCTGGAGATATATTATCTGTGAAGCAAATGCTTCGGAATCCTTGGTGTGAGCCTGATAAAAAAGGGGATATTCGATTAGACTTAAAGATAGATGATCAAAAGCTGTCACCCTATATTGGTATTGTAAAATCTAAAATAAACTTATCTGAAAAGACGAATATTCGGATAGTTAAGTCATTAATTGAGCAAGAAGTGATTTCTCGGCAGAGCGATATATCTGTCGTCATGGGATGGCTTTCTCCTGAATTGGTGCTCCCTTATTTGCGCTGGATAGATATAAAGACAGTGATAGATACTCCTAATGATCCCACCTATAAGCTTTATTTTGGTCTTCAGAAAAAGCGCAAAGTTATATGGCCTTTATAGTTAATCTAACAACAAAAGAAAAAATATATTTATTGTCGCAGCATTTATTAGGGCGGCATCCATTGTGCGATACAGTCATCAATTATCCTAATATTTCACGAAAACATGCAGTGATAAATTGGCTTGAAGGAATGTGGAGAATTGAAGATGTCAGTTTAAATGGTGTCGTGATTAATGGTGTAAAAATGCCTTCTAACGCTTCTTTTATTCTTAGTAAAGGAGACATTTTACAGTTCGCAGACTACGAAAATTCATTGTGGCAAGTAGATGATTTAACCCCACCTCAAAGTATGTTAATCCCAGAATCAGAAGGGGCTTCGTTGATATTACTTGATAAGTTTATGGTTTTACCGAGTGAAGCATCGCCAGAAATTTCACTCTATCAAAGCCAGCAAGGGCAATGGCTGTGCGAAAGCCTTGATGGTGTTGCACAATTAAAAAATCAAGATGTTGTTGGTTGCCGGGGATTGTATTGGCGGTTTATTGAAGAAAATGCAGACATCAATAAAACGCAGGCTTCAGAATATCAGTTACATGTAGCAGCCTCTAAAATTTGTTTGCAATTTTCCGTTAGCCAAAATGAAGAACATGTACATTTGACTGTGCAAATTCCTGGGTACGAATTGAATTTAGGTGAACGTAATCATCATTATCTTATGTTACTGCTTGCTCGAAAATTAGAAGAAGACAGAACATCGGGTTTAGCTCAAGCCGAAAGCGGCTGGCTATCTCGTGAAGCTTTGATGGATATGCTGAAAATTTCTGAGCATCATTTGAATATTTTAATCTATCGATTCCGTAAGCAAGTATTAGAGGCAACACCTGAAACGCTTCTTTTGCCGCAGTTGATAGATAAGCGCAAAAAACATATCCGTATTAGTAACGCAAACATTGCTATATTTGGAGGCTTTGTTGCAAAAGAGGCGATCAGCTCTTCATTATCACATCATTAGTGCTGCGAGCACTCAATCCATTCCATTATTTTCCCTCTTCAATAAGCTCAGTACGAACCGTATGAGTAGTTAAGACCCTTATCTCTATTTCTCCTGTTGCAGTGAAATAGTCTGTAATATTTTATTATTTTTGGTTGGATTAATATCTTCTCAACCTTAACAGACAGTTTGATTAAGGTATTAATTATTTTAACAAGGAGATAACGATGAGCAATTCCAGTCACATTTTTCAGCCAGGCGATAAACCAACAGACGTTTCTGAAGATATGATTCATAGCGATGATTTGTCGAAAAAATTTAAAATTAAGGTGGTCGATCAGGATAAGAAAGACGTTGGTTATATCAGGTTCAATGCTGATTCTACTTATAATCATTATGCGAAAATTGAGAGTTCGGGAGATGAATTTCAAATATTAAAAGTTGATCGACAAGAGCTATGGAAAGTAGTCAGCGGGGTGTCAGCAGGCTATTGGTTGTCTGCGACGCCCAATGCATGGTTGGTAACAAGTGAATTGAGATGGGCGTTAAGTTTTTATGAGCAAAATGGGAGTATTTGGGAAGATAAAACTGGTCGACCACTGAGCTGTAAAGGTGCACCTGCACTGGGTAAAGATATTGCTGTCTGGAATGCTGGTGGTTACTTAGCATTACAGGTAGTACTAGAACCTGTAGAGTAATTGAATTTTGCTGATCATGATCAGCATATTCATTTCTTAAATAATAAGCCTGTGTAGTTTTTTACAGGCTTATCAAGATCTTCCCAATATCAATGGAGGTAATAACGTGTCAAACGATATGACGAAAGAATTATTGCAGCAGTTAGAAGAACATAAAAACGCACACTACGAAATTATCAAAGCACTTGATGATAATTTAGCATTCGATGACGTTGGTAGTCAGCAAGATGTTATTTCCAATGCTTTGGGTTATGTTGGTAATTACGTTTTAGATGGATTAAATTCAGCTTATAAAAATTTTAAAAAATATAATATGAACCTTTTACAGGTAACGAATAAAACTTCTTTTTATACAGGAAGTTTATGTTTTCGTTCAGGCAGAGTTGATGATGGTTATGCCAAAGTGAATGTCATAGCGCCACTGCCTTTATATATCCCTCAAGGTAAAACCGTTGATGCTGTCTACGAAAAGGGGATTGCAGACTCGAAAAATAAAGGTCTTGCTTATCAGTGGATAGGTTTAACCGCGAAAGATAATTCAGAAAGCTACACAGTGTTTATTGAAATGAATCTTGTTAGCGCATTTACCTCTGATGAGCCGTCGCTAAAAATAAAGTTTTATAAAGATGATATTCGTAAGCCCATCGATGAAATTGATGTATTCCCAAATGACTTGACGCCACTCAGAAAAATTGAAGGGTCACCATTTGGAATAGCTTCAACCGTTTCAATTGGATCTTCTGAGATTATTATCGTTGAGCTGCAAGATTGATTTGTATGGTTTCAACCATGAGAGATAATCTTGGAGGTGCCTATAGTCAATTTTATAGGTACATTTATAGATTTATCTCTTGTGAATGTTAAATAATGCCGAATCAATTTTTTTCTAATTGAATGTTTTTAGATGTTAATTCTTTAAAACGTTAGTCTTTGATTAATCTGAAATTTCAATTTTTAAAACTATATCCTTAGTTCTTTTTTTGAATTTCTCAATGCATATGTCGATATGCGTTAGTAACTTATACGGAATAATAATGAATAAAATAACAATGCCTATTTTTTTGATTTCAAAGTCAAGTATTGTGATTGATAATGTGAGGGCGAATATTGCTGATGATTTTGTCATATCAACCGATATGTCTGAATGTATCAATCAACTAGATAATAAAAAAACCGATCGTCATTATTGATTGTATTAGTGATTTTTCCCTGTGTGTTTATTTTTCAAAAAATGTTCATTTCATAACGTTACTACCTCCATCTATAAGTAAAATCCAAACAGCTTACTTATATGGCGCGATAGATTTTATTTCTTATCCAATTATTGAATCTGAAATAAAGCACCGTATCCTCTCTTTACATTGCTATCTAGATTTTCAATCATCATCAGATGATGCATGTGCGATCAATCCTTTGGTTGCGTCTGTCATGCAGTGCTTACAAGCAGATCTCAGTAAGCAATATTCATTGGATACGCTATCAAAACAACTAGGAAG
>JAPOUS010000199.1 GCA_026708525.1 Cellvibrionales bacterium | reverse complement strand
TCTTTCTCATCTAACTTTTTGAATTTATCTTCAAGATCGAAAAAACCTGATTGCAGCATAACTAAGTTCTTATTTTATGAGTTTGATGATTATACCAGAATCGGCCTATTTTTAGAGACGCCCATATGTTAATAGCAATAAACTATTGATAAAAGCGATTAAATTATCTTGGAATTAGTCTGTAATTTCTAAAATAATTCGGTATCTAACAAGTTGAATATGTCTTTCTTGTCTGGTGTTGTTGGGCAGGGTATGTAATCGATGCAATTGGATCAAATAAAAATTAAGGATAAGCTATGCGACAACTATTTATAGGGGGGATATTATTGTCTCTCTTTAGTTTTTCTTCAGCGTTTTCTGGAGACTTCTGTTGGTGGGACTGTAATCGGGTGGTGGAAACCAGTTACGGTAAAGTGAAAGGTAAAAATCATGGGCCGACCAATAGTTGGTATGCTATCCCTTATGCGGGGAATGCAAAAGGCGATAATCGATGGAAACCACCACAACCTGTAAAACCATGGAAGGGCACTCTTAATGCCAGTTCAAGTATGCAAGGCTGTGAGCAGTGGGCAAGCCCTACAGGGGTATTCTTTTCGGATGAAGACTGTTTGAACTTAACCGTCTTTGCTCCGGATAAGGAAGGTTCATTTCCTGTTATGTTTTGGATTTTTGGCGGTGGCTTTTTATTGGGCTCTGGCAATGAGTCATCTTATAAAGGCAGTGATTTAGCTAAAAATCATGATGTTGTTGTTGTCACTATCAATCATCGTTTGGGACCTTTAGGGTTTTTATCGCATCCTGCACTTACTAGTGAGCAAGGTCGGTCGGGTAACTATGGCTTTTTGGATCAAGTGGCAGCGCTGCAATGGGTGAACGATGAAATAGCGGCTTTTGGAGGCGACCCTACAAACATTACGGTATTTGGCGAGTCGGCAGGTGGCGCCAGTGTGTGTATGTTGATGGCATCGCCCTTAAGTCGTGATTTATTTCAAAAAGGCATTATTTCCAGTGGCCCATGCGGTGAATGGGAAACCTTAACCCAAGAAGAGGCAGATGCTAAAGGTGTGCAATTTGCGATTTCTATGGGGTGTGAACAAGCTGATCCCGCGGCACAATTAGCGTGCTTGCGAAACTTATCGCCAAGAAAAATTCGTAAAAAATTGGATGCGCCGTTTAATGAGCTATTCAAAGTTGATGGTACGGAATGGAAATACTTCCCGAATTTTACTAAAGATGATTATTTTATTGATGCCAACTTTGAAGATATGATCGCTAAAAATAAACAATTGATCGAAGCAGGGGAGTTAACGCCGCAAGCCGTCATTCAAGGTACGGTTAAAGACGAAGGCTCATTATTTGAGGCATTAAAAGATCACCCTGCCAATGATGAGTATGCAGCTTATCTAAAGCAGCGTTTTTCGTATATGAGCGCTCAGGATTTGCAGTGGGTGCTTGACCATTATCCGATCGATCAGTTTGATAATGTAGGCCATGCCATGTCGGTTATTATGGGAGATCAAAGTATTGTTTGCCCAGGTGTTAAAACCGCAGAGCATCTTACTGATGCCGGATACCCTGTTTATCAATATCAATTTACCGAATACAGCGATTCAATTCTACGCATGATTACTAAATTACAGCTAGGTGAAAACCCGCCGCCATTAGGTGTTTTCCATTCTGGTGAGATTGGCTTTTTATTTGGTCATAGTGCGCCAACCAGTAGTTTGAAAACGGATGATCAAAAGTTTGTTTCAGCCCAACTGCAACAGTATATGGTAAGCCTTGCCAATACAGCTAACCCCAATAAAGATGGATTACCCAACTGGCCAATTTATACCAAAGCAGATAAAACCTATCTGATTTGGGGCGATGATTTTACGCTTAAAAAAGATCTACGCGGTGAGTTTTGCCCCTGGTGGATAGAAAAAGACTTTTTTGGTGATAATTTCTAAGATTGATCAATCTTTCATTCTCCCTTCCACGCTTGGCGTGGGAGGGCAGATCTTTTAGGCACTCGAATTACCTGCTTGCAATACTTGAGTTATAGTCCGAGGAGGTTTCCAATGCTGCATATTGCTTGGTTAAGGTATCCATTCGATACAGCATCATTTCGGTTGAGCTAATCGCCACATGCACTAACCGCTCAGGGCTAAATGATAAAATGCCATCAAACCCCTGGTTGATAAAACGAAAGTTACTGTGCGCTTTTCGTAACATGGTATTTATCGCTCGTGTATTCACTGAGGTGGTCTTTAAATAGAGCAAGGTATTTTCGTATTCTGCTAAATCATCGTAAACACGATCAAGCCACTCTTCTTCGGCTAACCCGCGGTGATAGGCTAGGTAATTTCTCGCAATACGCTGTGAAAGCATGCGTTGTTTGCCCGATGTGCCAACCACTTCGGAGAGTTCTTCGCCGGTAATCATTTCGAGCTTTTTAACGTAAGCATGCGCAGCTTTCAGTAAGAAATCACTTTGTTTGATGACTTTTAGCTCATTTTCGGGGGAGTTAGGTTGATCGATTAAGTCCTTAAAGATCAGCCATTGGTTTTTTACCAGTGTTAGTTCGTGTGGGAGTGCTTTAGATGATTTGTGCTTTTTGATGTTGTAGAAATTTTTATTGAACTGGGTGATGGCACTGGTAAGTTGATCTTCGCCTTTCTCTTTTTGTTTAGGAATGCCTTTGAGAATATATGCCTTGGCAATCCGTTGAGATAACATCCGTTGTTGACCTGCTTGGTCAATAATCTCAGAGAGCGTTAGCTTATCAGCAAAAGCGAAAGGGGTAAGGGTTAAGACTGAGAATACAAGGGTGATTAGGGTTAGGGTGGGTGTAAGCACTGTCATGTAGATTTCCTTTCTACTTGTTATTATTAATGGCTTTTTATCGTTCTTTCGTCAATATATAACAAATCATCAATCAAAATCGCATCAATAAAAGTATGACAGTGCTTACATTTTTTAACAGATTCACTTATTTGAGTATTAATTTTGTTTCAGCAACAATTTTTCTTATAGGCAGCCCTCCAGTTGATAAATAAAAATTATTAAGCCACGTCTTTAGCGGCTTCTTTCATGACAGAGGCTAAGAGCATATAAACTTCGGTCCAGGCCGTCTTAACCTCATCAGTAAACGCATCGCCCAGTCCAACAGATAAAGTATCTAGTAGAGCAGCAGCTACCGTATCGTAATGTTCATCTTTCACACCATAACCTACGTGGTTTCTACCAAGGTTTTGTACGGCAGGGACTATGCTGTCAAGATCCGTTAGACCTTTAACAGCAATGCCAATCATGCGCATAAGCTTTTTGCCTTGTTCGGTCATATCACCCTTAAAGAGTGGCTTTAGTGATGGATCTAGCGCAAACAGCTTACTGTAGAAAATTTCTGCGGCTTTATCAGCGATGGGTTCAACCATTGCAAAAGTATCTTGAACGGCTTTTATAGTAGATTCTTGCATTGTGGTTCCTTATTTTATTGTGATTTGGACAACATATAGTCGACAGCCTGTTTCACTTGCTCATCGGTTAAGCCGGTATTACCGCCTCGTGCAGGCATATCTCCCCAGCCATTAATGGCATGCGCATAAAGACTTTCTTGGCCTCGGGTTAAGCGTTTAGTCCATGCGACTTTATTGCCGATAATGGGTGCACCTGCTAATCCTGTTTCGTGGCAAACTTTACAGTTTGCCATCCATACCGTTTCACCCGGTGGGGGCGGTGCTTCTTTGCATGCAGTTAGTAGCCATACACTAAACAGCACGAGGCCGAGAGCATATAAAGCTTGCATTAGAGTGGTACTCGAATGACGACGCCGCCCATGACATCACCAATTTTGAAATCAGATTTTGGGGTATCTTTGTGTTCGTTATGGCATTGGGTACAGGCTGGGGAGACAGCAACATCGGCATAAACAGCGGTATAATAGGTTTTGTCACCTAAGGTCTCTGTGCCATAGAAATTTTGTCCAGGATTATCGACAACAAATTGTAATCCTTCTTTTTCAAGAGGCGTTTTTGGCGCGTTTTGTTTGTTAATGGGCCAAATCGATTGCAATGAATAGGTAAAATCTTTACTTATGTCAGCGACACCTTCTGCGCCATAGCGGAACATTTGTGCAGGTAAGGGCGCGCCATCAGGCATATCTTCCCAATGTTCGTTGGGTTTAATAAAATCACCCTTGTTAGGGCCAAGTCGTTGAATAATTAATTTTGTGTAATTGGTTCGATCAGATTTCATAACCGCAAATAGAGAATCAGTGAATATCTGAGGAGGGATGCCAGCTTCTTTTTCTTCACCGCAGCCTGATAATATAAGCGCGCAAGCGATTCCTAAGGCTGATGAGTAAACAAATGGTTTTTTCATAGATTGCTCCGTCTGTAGCGATTTATTTTTTATGGATTTTTTTGCTGTTCTCTTTCTTTTGCCATCTCAATAGAGAGAATGTTTGTTGTGGGTTTTCCGTTAAAATTATTTTTAATCAGCGTCTCATCGGCGAGCGCATCTAAACTAAATTGTAAGGTATGGCAATTTAGGCAGCTCGACCGAATCATTTTTTCACTGGGGCGTAAGGTTGCATTTTGATTATGCTCGACGCTTATGTGTCTTTTGCCATTGATTTCTGTGGATACTTTCGGCATGTGGCAGGTTGCACAAGTGACTTCTATTTCAGCATTTGATAGCCAGAGTTTACCATGTGGGCTAGCAAGAAATGCGGTGCTATGATCATCTGCATGGCAACCTAAGCAGGCGTCAACTTTGGCAGGTTGTAAATCCAAAGAATGCGGATTATGGCAGCTGGCACAGCTTAACTCTTGGTGAGCATTAGGCTGCATGTTAGCTCGAGCCATTGCAGGCGACATTGGTTGTAATTGTTGTGCTAACCGCATGCCATGTTTCCCTTCTAAAAACCCTTTTGCTTCACTCTGGTGGCATTGACTACAGGCGTCTATGCCAGGCTTTTCATTAAAAAATATTTTTTTGTTTATATTTTTATTCGTTATAGTTAATTCATTTTTTGTGCCAGTTTTTAATTCATTTGAATTCCTGGTATGGCAGGTTAAGCAACCAATACCGTTTAATTGGTGTGGGCTGTTATGCCAAAGGTTAGTAATTTCAGTATCTTCAGGGAGGACAATTGCTGAGTTTTTTTCTAGTATTTTTTTATCGTCTTGCCATGTAATGCCTTGATCGTGTAAAAATTCTGCAAGTAAATACTCATCGGTTGATGCACTTTTTATAGGCGTTTGTAATTCACCATGTCCATGTTTGAGTAAAAAGTCTTCATATAATGCACGATTATCGTGATAGTTGTGGCAGCCGCTAGATGCACAGGTTTCAAACCCCATCCCATCATGTGATGGTCGTTCGGTTGCTATATCCTGGTGACACTGAACACAGTAATCCTCGGGCATAGTTACCCCCATAGGGCGAGTGATATCTGGGTTATGCTCGCTGTGGCAAGTAATGCATTGTCTTGCATCCAATACGCTAATGAGATCAGCGTTTCTTGGATCGTTAAATTTTTTTCCCGGGTGAGAATCTTGTGCCAGTGTTAATTCTTCTTCATGGCAGTTAAGGCAGGCATTTTGTAAAACCTCACCTCCACCAAAGGGATCAGTGTGGCACGTGCTACATGCCAATTCTATTTGATGGTGGCCGCTAGTGGATTGGCCAATTAAAAAGTTGGGTTTTTCTTTTTCAAACAATAATTCATTACCCAGATACCCGCTTAATGCAAGAGAAGATAGCGCCCAAATAATCCAGGCTAATTTTTTTTTCATTGTTATATATTACTTTTTAATAACTTAAAAC
>JAPOUS010000127.1 GCA_026708525.1 Cellvibrionales bacterium | reverse complement strand
GAATAAGTGCCTTATATGACATCAAAGGTTGTGTTGTTGCTTTTTTAGTAAGGCCATATATCCAAAGTATAAAAAACCGCCAGCTACGCCTAACAGGTGTGAGTTGGTGGCGATAGTTGCGCCTTCAAATACCGCACTAAATGGGCTAGGAAAGCATTGTTCGTAACTTAACTTGCCTATTAATAGTCCAAGCATGAGTATAGAAAGCCAGCGGTCACTGGTATAGATTGACAAAATTCCCAGAATAACCCAACCGTAAAGGGTATCGGAAAAGCCCATGTATTGACCAGGCATCCCTATTATGAGCAACCCGAAGCTGCTAAATAGGCTGATGAGTATTGCGCTGGCTAACCAATGGCCAATGGGTATGTCTTTTGCGAAGACGAGCAGGCAAAGGCCAGCCCCTGTCATATTTAACCCTAGGTGTTGCCAGTTGAGGTGGACAAAATGGGCCGTGAGTAGACGCCAATATTCATGGGATGTGAGTGTTGTTTGAGTGAGGGTAGCCCATGCCCCACCATGAAAGCTCTGAATGAGAATACAACTCATTAAAATGCATGCAAAACCCAACAAATGTCGGCGATAGTGAGGGAAACTTCGCGTTATCAGGTGATTTAGGTTAGATTTCAAACGGATCTCAGTTGCTTTGCTTAGGCCTGATTATTATACTCACGGCACACTATGAATATAGGTTTAGTGATTGAGTTTTTCAGACACTAGATACTAACAGAAAATCATAATTAGAACAGAATAATAGAGAGACAAAGATGGAAGTAAAGAGCCTCGGTTACGTTGTCGTAGGGTCTACCGACCTTGAAAAATGGCGTTCTTATGGGACTGAAGTGGTAGGGATGATGGAATCACCTAGCATGCCCGAGAACGGTTCTTTGTACCTTAAAATGGATGAGCGTTCATTCCGTTACCAGATCGTCTCGGCCGAGTTCGATGGTTTGTTGTTTTCAGGTTGGGATCTTGGATCAGAAGCTGCCTTCACAGCAGCGCTTGATGAGCTTAAAGCGGATGGTGTTGAGTTTGATGTCATTACTGATGAAGTTGAGCTTGCAGCAAGAAGTGCCAGCAGCCTAGCGCGTTTAAAAGACCCTTCAGGTAATCAGTTAGAATTGTATTTCTCCACTGTTGATAAGGATGGAGTTGAATTCAAATCACCACTGGATGTGAAATCCTTTGTCACTAAAGCAGACGATGGATCAGATATGGGGCTTGGCCACGTGGTTCTTCATGCGCCAGTTAACTACGAAGAAACCCATAAATTCTATGAAAAAATGGGCTTTAAAGACTCTGACATTACGGATCTTAGCGCAGAAGGTACAGGCAATATTTATTTCATGCATTGTAACCCTCGTCACCACAGCTTGGCGTTGTGGAACTGGGGTGCACCAACACCTGAAACCAATTTTGCCCCAAGCCCTGAATCAAAAGCACCAGGTTGTGTTCATTTGATGGCAGAAGTAGAAACGTTAACCGAAGTGGGCACTTGCCTTGATCGTGTAGCAGCCCGTGAAATCCCTGTTATTTCATCATTGGGTGAGCACATCAATGATCAAATGACCTCTTTTTACATGCTAACGCCTGGTAATTTTGCGCTAGAGTTTGGTCAAGGTGGTTTGCAATTAGAAGAAGATTATGAAACGACTCATAACACAGCGGCTAGTGTGTGGGGCCACAAATGGCAAGGTTAATAACCTAACCTACGAAAAAAAAGCCATCACATGATGGTTTTTTTTTGCAAAATTTTTCTATCGTATAAGACTTTTCCCCATTTTTCTGTCTAACCTTATTTTCAAATATGTGGAGACAAAGAAATGATTCAACGTTGTTTATTATCGCTGATTTTTATTGTATTTATTCCCTTAGCTTTGGGGTGTGAAAAACATGCATCGCCCAAGCCTGTCGACTTTTTATTTGTCCTCTTTGATGCTGGCGAAACCAATGCCATGGTTCCTGTATTAAAGCAGCTTGCGAATACAGATCATTCCTTTGTTGTCATATTATTTGGTACATCCAGAAGCCTTAATATTGCTGATAAGCTAGCTGGCAGTGAGATCTTGGATGGTGCTGATATGACAGGTCTGTCCATTGATAATCGATGGGACAGGAATGAAGGATTACCGGATGATAAGTTACGTCGTATAACCCAAGCTTATCAACCAAAAGTGGTAATCACAGGCGCATCGACGAAGCTCCAAGTGCAATTTGCTAAGGCCTATCAAGCCACTAGTCAAATTCTTGCTTATTATGATAACTATGGGCCAATTGATAATATTAGTTATGCCCCTATTGTGAGAAAGCTTGAGGAGGTTGTTGATGGCTTGATGGTGCCTTCGACTAGCGTGGCTAAAACGGCAAAAACAGCCAATGTGTTGGTTGTTGGTCAGCCTGCCTTGGAAAGGACGCTTGAAAACTTTAAAACCATTGATAGTGCAGAGGTTTACAAAAAAACTGGGTTAAAATCTAACAGACCTATAGTGTCTTTTTTTGGTGGGTACGATCCAGAATATAAGGCAGTATTAACGACATTTGTAAAGGGTATTAAAGCATTTCCTGAAGTGCAAGCAGTTATTAGACCGCACCCTAAAGCGGGTGATGCATTGGAAAGGGATGTCGTGGCCGATGAAAAATGCAGCAATTGCATTATTTCAACGACCGATATGACCACACCAGAGGCAGTAAGTCTTTCGGATGTGGTGGTGTGTCATCATTCAACAGTGGGTATTCAAGCGATCTTTTTAGGTAAATCGGTTGTATATGTTGATGTGCCTGGAAATACCTTTACCAATCCAGATTTATCCGAGTGGCATTTTTCGCCTCAGGTAACCAATGTTGCCGACTTTAAGGAAGCGATGAAAGAAGCAACAAAAAAAGATGCTGTTAAACCGGATGAGTTATTTGCGTTGGCAGGTATCCCAAGGCAGGGTGCAGATCGCGTAGTCGAAGTGCTTATGGATGAATTGAAAAACGGTTCCGTCACAACGAAATAATAGCCGATTTCATTCCACCAACCCCCCTTCAATCATTGGATATTCTATTTTGAATGCCTATTATTGGAGGGGCTCGAAAATACCTTTCGTTTTATTCTTTGTGACATTGCCTGCATCAAAGATTTTGCCGTTCATTGCAATGTAAACGCCTATCGGGAGTAATTGAGCGGCAATCATAGCCCCTCCTAGATTAAATAATGCATCAGAGTTTTTGATGCGGTAAGGGATCATTGCTCCAGTTAAAATAATGGTTTTATCTATTTTTGCCTGCATTAAGTGATTAGCCGTTTCAGGCATAGTATCTGTGCCGTGCGTGACAATAATTTTTTTAAAGGTTGACGTTTTGATGTAATCAAGCAGTTGTTCTCTCATGACATTTGTCATTTCTAAACTGTCGATCGCCATTAAATGGGTGACTGAAATGTCGTCTACTGTATTGCCCTGGGAGATCATCTCGTTCAGTGAGCTTTCATCAAAGGTGAGTTCGCCGGTCGTGGGCTTGTAGATTTTATCAATGGTGCCACCTGTGGTAATTAATTCCATGCTCATAGGGATACCCTCTAAAAATACGCATCAACAAAACCTAGCAATATATTTTACAAGGATTGCCGGATAGCTGGTTGTTAATAAGATACCTTTCAATGTAGGCAGGGCGCGTGGAGGGTGACAATAAAATGACATCTTCTCCCGTTCATGCTGATTTCATCTACGGATACAAGTTAACCAGACAAATCTTTTGAAGTAGAGTTCTAAACAGCGCTATTGTAGTGCTAAGTTTATGTCATCGAAAGTGAAAAAATCAGAAAGATTGAAAAATAGATGGCATCCTGAGAAGATGTGAAGCTTTCTAGAATTATTAAAAATATTATGGCAAAAATCGATATCTATTATTGCTCACAATGCAATTGGATGCTGAGAGCTGCTTGGTTGATGCAGGAGCTACTGCAAACGTTTCAAGGGGATATTGAGGTGATTAGTCTTCACCCTGATACAGGTGGTCGATTTGAGATATTTTGTAATGGGATAACCATTTGGAACCGAGTAGCCGACGGTGGTTTCCCAGATGCTAAAACACTTAAAAGAAAGGTACGAGATATTATTTGTCCTGATGAAGACTTAGGGCATATTGATCGGTAAAATAAAAAATACACCTATTTATATTTTACCTATTCAGACTAATTTGCCCTCTAACTAAAGAGGGCAGAAAATAAACTGCCCTCCATTGTTTACGTATTTGTTTACGTAGTGCTCACCTTGAAATTCAGCGCATAACCTCAAAATCAATTATTAGAGATTCCCTATATTCTTAAAGCTCATGTCCATGCCGATAAATCGAAATAATCGTAGAAAATTTATTTTGATTATTGAGCGCTTTATGGGTTCTTTGAATGTTTGTGAAGCTAGAATTAATTGAGTTTCCTATAGAGACTTTGGTATAGCTTTACATTTTTTATAAAAAATAAATTTACTTATTGTTAATTATTTTATTTGAACTTAAAAATATTTAACGCTTCAAATTATGTTACTCTAGATTTGTAAAGCGTAGTATTATGAAATCCTACTTAAGGCATATAGTCGCCCTGGAAACTTCAATTGCCTTGATGTTTTTAGTTTGCTTGATTCATTTGGCCTCTTCAAGTGTTGAAGCCAGAGCGCTTAAAAGTAATAATGGAGACCCTCGTGTTCTCGCTGCATCTATTGGTAGTTTTATTGTTGGCTTTGCTGGTACTATTTTTACCTTCAAAGCTTTGCAAAAAAAAGAAAACCCAAGCGGAGCATACTGCTCTCAGAATAATAATGCCTTCGACTCTTCAAATGACTCTGAAGTTTCTTTTGATATGCCGAAGGTGGCTGATCCGATACCCTCCAAATCTTCTGCGGCTTCTCCAAAGGACGATATAATGCCATCAGTAGACGGTGTGTTGAATGCTGCTACACCCCCTAAGACTCAAGAAGAAACGAGTCATGCTGATGAAAATGGCGTTAATGATGTACAAAAACCCTTTTCGAGAGACAATAGCAATCCCTTTGATACTTCCTTAAATACTAAATCCTGGAATATTTTTGACAGAACCTCTGATAACCCATCAACGCAGGGGAAAAAGACGCCGAGTATTTGGAATATTATGGATGATACGAATAAGCCTAGGCCACAACAAAAACCTAAATCTTCAATGCCGAGTATTTGGAATATTATGCGTGATACGAAAAAGCCTAGGCTACAACAAAAACCTAAATCTTCAACGCCACAAGTTAAAGACGTCAGTATTGTTACTTTTAATGATTCATCAGATCATTTAAGAAAGAACATAGGTCTACCAGCGGGAGGATCAAAGCCGAAACCTACAAAAACAAAAGAAACAAAGGAAACAAAGGAAGTTGAAAATTTTGCACTGACATCATTTCCATCGTTTGATAAAAATTTACAAACCTCATCAGGCAGTGACTCTTCCGGTAATTTATCTGCAATTAATTATATAAAAAGGCTCTTTAGGCAAAATAATATCTTTAGAGAACGCCAAGATTCTAAGAAAGTTACCTACTCTAAAAATACTGATGCAGTTAGTATAAGTTATTAGTTTTTAAAGTAAGCAAATTAAAATCATCTATTTCTTATCCGACAATCGCTGTGACATGATGTACTAGTAGTTCATTTCACAGCGATTGTCGGGTGGGGTAAGCTATAAAAAGCACTCACTCCTCGTTCCCATGCTCTGCGTGGGAACGCCTAGAGCTTAAGCGATTATTTACCCAATATGCATTCCCACGCAGGAGCGTGGGAACGAGTTTTGCAACAAGACAATCGCTGTGCATCGAACTACTAGGGAACCTCTGATTAAGTCAAGATGCCATCAGGCTTTCAAGCTTATTTCCTAACAAGG
>JAPOUS010000124.1 GCA_026708525.1 Cellvibrionales bacterium | reverse complement strand
AAACACGTTATTTAATTTCGTTACAGAGCCCGAAAGCAATTTTTAGAGGTGCCCTTAAGTGTTAAGTAGCAATTGAGACTTTCAATGAATTTGCTCTCGCCTGATGAGAGGTCGTACTTCATATTCCTAAATTGTGGCAATTGAATAGTATTTCTTGGCTGTATTTTAATTGTGCTGTTTATTTTTTCAACAAGATTTATGGTGCAATGCACTTAAGTACAGGTAAACGCTTTGCTTGTTAGTGCTTAAATTGGATAACTACAGAGTCGGTACTGACATTAATCGCAATATTCTGCTGAGAGTTTTGAGTGTTGGGTTGGTCTGCCTCAAAAAGAATGTCACCTTGAACAGAATGCGCGTTAACTTTTCTTGGATAAATAAACTGGACAATTTCACGATTGATGGGATCGGTGCTATCGAAGGTTAATGATTTAAGGGATGAGCCATCCACTTCATCAAACCCTTTAACAATTAACTGCTTACCAAATATGTGTTTAAACCCTTTGAGTGCAGTAAAGCTATAAGGTACTTGCCAAAATAGAAAACCTATACCTATTAAAGAAGTTAATAAAATAATATAAAGAAGATGGTTGGCAGGCATATCAAATAACGCTGCTATCACAGTTAAACCCAAGCAGGCAATCATGCCAATATTTTTGATAAGGTTTAAGCCCGCAAGATTATTACCTAATTCAGACGCCGGTGTGCAAAATTGAAAGACGGTATTTAAAGGCACAATAAATACGCCACCCATAAAACCAATCATAAAAAATAAAATAAACACACTAGGCAAATGAGTTGTTATCGGCAGTAGCGCAATAGCGATAAGGATAAAGGCACCCGATACAGGCACAAACGCCAAGCTGATGCAATTGCTGGTAATAAAGCGTGAAATAAAAGAGCCTATCATAATGCCGATGCCAAGCATAAGCATCAATGCTTGAATGACAATGGTATTTTCTATTTGAAGCACATCTTCTGCAAAGCTTGGGTAGGTAGCCAATAGCATTTGCCCAACAGACCAAAACACCGTCAAGCCAATCGCCACAGGCCAAAGTAACTTATCCCGAGTAATAGGTTTTAACCCTTGTTGATGTCGCCGTTCGCTAAAGGGCTGCATGGTGCGATTAGTTTCTGGTATGCGCCAGGCAAAAATACATTCTAAAATGCTCATGCTAACGATCGCAAAGCCCAGCGGTGTTAAGTTGACTAACAAACCATTTAAGCTTTCGGTATGGGTCTTTTGGTAAATGGATTCAAACCCTAGCGTAAAGACGAATGTGCCCAAAAGAATGCCTGTCGTCACTAAGGCCTGCGCTAATGCATTGGCAGAGGTGAGGGCGCTATTATTAACCAGCTCTTTGATTAATCCGTATTTGGCAGGGCTGACATACGCGCTTTGCACCGCCAAAATAAAGGTTAACGCATATGAAAACCAAAATAACCCCAAAAAGTAACTTAATAAAATCAGCAACGAAATGACTAATGCAGAAACGGATGCCCAGCGCACAATTAGCGCCTTTGAATATTTATCCGAAAGTAAACCCGATGAACGATAAAAAACAATAAAAGGTAACAGAATCAAGCCATTGATGATGGCGGTTAATGCTATTTGTAATGGCCCATCGTAGACCTTAAAAATGGCATTTTGTAAGGTGATTTTATGACCTAAATCGATAAAGCTATTAATGAACATAATGCTCATTAAAGGGTAGAATCCGGCTTGTTTTATCGGTTTTTCCATAGGTGGTCAATCGGTTATTTGGTCATGGATATATTGCGTATATAAGTGCTCACAAAAATAATGAATGGCTTGAATAGTGGCTATGGCATGTGGGCTATACCATAAATCAAAGGCATGCTGAGTCTGTGGCAACTCAAAATAGTAGCAAGGGGACTCGGAACTCGCGGATGCTTGTTGAACAAACGCGCGCGCTTCTTCAACAAAAGCCAGGGTATCCAGCTCACCATGAATCACCATAAAAGGTGGACGATCTTGCTTAAGTTGCTTAATAGGTGAGGCAAGCTCCCAGAGAGGATCCTCAGGGGGTGTTTGCATGACAGTTTTTTCAAGAAATGGCTTCATGGGAACACGATCGCGCAGGCCAGATTCATCGAGAAAATCGTAAACGCCATAAAGTGGCACGCAACCTTTGATGCTGGGTAGCGTTTTATCGGTAAAATCGGGCTGTAATAGTTGCTTCTCTTGATCATGAGTTAAGGCAAGCAAACTGGCTAAATGCGCTCCGGCAGAGCCGCCTGTTGTAAGGATAAAATCTGGATCACCGCCATAGTCTTCAATGTTTTCTTGAATCCATAGCAGCGCTTTTTTGCAATCCACTAGATGGTCAGGAAATTTAGCCTCAGGGCTTAATCGGTAATCGATAGCAATAAATAACCAGCCTGCCTGGGTTAATTTATCACGCAGGGGTAATGCTTGCCGTTCACTATAACCCAGAGTCCATCCGCCCCCATGGATTTGTAGCATGATAGGCATGGGTGTATCGCAAGGCTCGGCAGGTTCATAAATTGTTAAGCGTTGCCGCTTATCATCACCATAGGGGATATTTTTATGTGCTTTTGAAAAATTCGCATGGTAGGAGAAGGGCTTAAGCCATTGGTTTTCAGAAATTCCTTGATAAGCTAATTGTAAGCGGTGTGCAATGGAAGGGTATTGGCTATTTTGTGCTGTTAATTTGCTAAATCCTTGCTCAAATAGGGTTTTCGATTGCGTGGCTTGCGTATGTATCACCCAGCATTGAAACGCATTGTAAGCACTTAGCGCAAAGCCCAAAATGGTGTTAAACGTCCAATGCCCCAAATCGCCCACTGCCATTAAGATAATGGCGATATTTAATAGCATGTGAAAAAAAGCCAGTTCAATAACCCACCAGCCAATAACAAACTGAAAAATGACTAGAGGTTTTGCACGATAACTCCTCACAGCAACAAAAATCAGCAACCAGCCAATAATGGAAAGAAATAAAATGAAATTTGCCATAGTTAAGCGATAAGCCTGAAGCGAGTAGGTTTCATTAAGTCACAATGATAGAATGCTCTGGCAATAAAGCCAAGTGAATCACACTTTATGTCCAAAGCTCAAGATCTTGATAGCGAAGAAAACATCCGAACATTTATTGATGCCTTTTATGTCAAAGTGCTCAAAGACCCCGTCTTGCGCCCCATATTTATTGAAGGTGCAGGAATCGATATCAGGCAACATAAAGCCATTATTGTGAGCTATTGGAAAAAATTGCTTTTAGGCGACAAATCCTATAATCGCCACACGATGAATATTCATCGTGCTGTGCATTCAGAAATGCCCTTTACTGATGAGGCTTTTGAGCGTTGGCTCGGCCTTTTTATAGAGACAGCGGAAAATGAATACCAAGGCCCATTCGCAAAGCGGGCAGTGGTCGTTGCTTCAACGATTGCAAAGAATATGAAAACAGCACTGCTAAATAAAAGCGATAAGCATGTTTAGTTGTGGCTCCCAAGCGAAAGAATCACTCTTCGCGCACGCAGCTGTTAATATCTTCTTGGTTATCAATGGGCTGTTAAATATCTTCTGAATTAATCTGCCATTCAACGGTCAAACCCCATAATTAGCCCAGTCTGTATACCAAACTTAATGTTGAGGTAATTATGCAAAACTTGTATTTGAAGGCCTTGATAGCAATACTTTTGTCGTCTGCTTGTTGGTTCAGTATGAATACTCAAGCCGTTATTTATGAAACGACAACGACAACAACAGAGCTTATTTATGGCATGGTATATACAAAATACCGTGATCGCTCCAATTATGTGTTGCGCTATGAGGGGTTAGAGGGAATTTGGCATGGTGTTTATAATTGCTCTCAAGGGGATACTAATTTGATATTACAGGTAGGCCCGGAAGACATTTTTAAAGGGTATGCTAAGGCTGTGTTTATGTTTTATCCCACTGACTATAATCCTGACGTTAAATCCGGTTCGTTTCGTATGACGGGTAAGCGTGGTGGCTATGGTAAAGACGGGATGTTTCACTTTGAGCCTTCGAGCTGGATTATTCGCCCGTCAGGTTACAGCCGGGTGGGCTTAACAGTGCACGAAACGACCTCAAATTGGTCGGAAGTCCTTGAAATGCGAGGAACTGTGGATAAGCCAGGCTGCTCAGTCTTTAATCTTTATAGGTTGTAATTGTTTATTTGTTAGCAAGAATAATCACACGCTTAGGGGCAGGGTAGCCCTCTAGCGTTTTATTCTTATCACTAGGATCTAAGAAGTCTTCGAGGGATTGAAAGGTCATCCAGTCAGTTTTCCGCTGTTCATTTAGGCTGGTTTGATTGATGTCTACAACCCGCACGTTTTTAAATCCCGTTTTGGTGAGCCAAATGCATAGTTGGGCATGGCTTGGAAGAAACCATACATTGCGCATTTGTGCATAACGCCCGACAGGCATTAAAGTTGTGGTTTCATCACCCTCAACGATCAGGGTTTCTAAAACCAGTTCTCCTCCTGGCTTTAATGCATGCTTTAACTCTTCAAGGTGTTCAATGGGTGATTTTCTGTGATAGAGAACGCCCATCGAAAAAACCGTATCAAAAAAATCTAATGGCTTTGGCAAGTCTTCGCATAGAAGTGGTAGCACAAAGACAGGAATATCAGGGCAATACTGCTTAACCACTTGAAACTGATAAATGTATTTGAGCATGGGCTCTATTCCCAGCACTAAGGAGGCTTTCTCGCCATACATTCTCAATGCATGGTATCCACTGCCACAGCCTACATCCAATACCCGTTTACCCTCTAAAGGGCTAAGGTGTTTAATGAGTCTTTGCCACTTCCAATCACTGCGCCATTCGGTATCAATCAACACATCAAAGAGTGAAAAAGGGCCTTTTCGCCAAGGGTGAAGTTGCATAAGATTTTGCGAAAACTGGTGCTTTTGTTCATTCGTTAAGGGGTGTTCAGCTTCAAGCTTTATGATGTCTTGATCAAATGTTGCTTGTTTTATCCTTTGATTGGGAAGGCTATCTAAGACTTTTTGCCATTCGGCTTGCTCACCAAAGGTTCTAGCACTTGCACGATTATCCAGTGCTTCTTCTAAGGCAGTTTTTTGTTTATTGAGCGCGGTTTTGGCAATTGCAGAAAAAAAATCAGTATGATTTAGCATTATCGAATAGCGAGTAGGGAAATAAAATTAAAACATTGAAACACAGGAATAATTTGCGTAAAGCCTGCTCGAGTGAGCCGCGCATAATGCACATCAAGTGTATCTGGAGTAAGGTAGTTTTCAATGGCTTCACGTTTTTGCGCTATTTCTAAAGCGCTATAACCTTGATGTTTTTTAAATTGATGGTGTAGATCGGTTAATATTTTTTGTGTTGAAGGATTTTCATGGGCGATTTTTTCAGACAGAAATAGCGCACCGCCAGGTTGCAGCGCTTTAGCCATGTCTTGAATCAAACCGTCTTTGCGAGGTTCTGGAATAAACTGCAAGGTCAAATTCATGCAGATGAATTGGCAAGGTGCAAATTTAACCTCTAGAATATCTTGCTGATCGATCGTTACCTCAATATCCAATGCGGTGTTTTCAATGACAGAGCGGCATTGTTCTACCATGGCTGGGGCATTGTCAATGCCAATGATTTTACAGTGTTTGGCGTTTATATTTTGAGCAATGGCTAAAGTCGATGCGCCAAGCGAGCAGCCTAAATCATAAATAAGGCTATTGGACTGTATCCGGCTTTCACTGATTACTCCCAGTGCATCCAACATGAGCGGATAACCCGGTACGGATCGTTTGACCATGTCACTAAACACTTGGGCAACATGCTCATCAAACTGAAATTTTTCAACAACTTCACGGGATTTTGCATAAAGTTGATCAAGATTGCTCACATATTGCCC
>JAPOUS010000036.1 GCA_026708525.1 Cellvibrionales bacterium | reverse complement strand
TTAACTGATTTAGGTAATCTCATTGCTTGTCTCCATCGGCCAATCCACTGGTTAATTTTTACCCTATGAATAACAAGACATTAGAAAAGTTTTCACTCGATAAGCTACTGCATGGTGAATCGGGCCCAGGCATTTTACTGATCATAGCGACAGCACTTGCACTTATTGTTGCTAACAGCCCGCTTTCTGAAGCCTATGAGTGGTTTATTAACCTGAATCTCCAACTCGGCGTCGCAGAAGGTGATTTCATTTTTGAAATTGATAAACCGCTTCTACTCTGGATTAATGATGGCTTAATGGTGTTCTTCTTTTTACTCGTTGGCCTCGAATTAAAACGAGAATTGTTAGTGGGCGATCTTTCTGAGCCTAAAAAAATCGTTCTGCCCGCTATAGGGGCAGTCGGCGGTATGTTTATTCCAGCGTTGATCTACTGGTACTTCAACAAAAATGACCCAACGGCGATTAGTGGCTGGGCAATTCCTGCGGCAACCGACATTGCTTTTGCATTGGGTATTCTCTCATTACTTGGCTCCCGAGTACCTAAAAGCCTAAAAATCTTTTTAACCTCTTTAGCTATTTTTGATGACATCGGCGCTATTGTCATCATTGCCATTTTTTACACTGAAAAAATCTCCATGACCTCGTTGGCGATTTCTGGCATTTGTATTTTAGTGCTTTGGATTTTTAATCGCCGAGGCGTTGAAGAACGCAGTATGTACATTTTTGTTGGTGTCATTATGTGGATGGCATTACTTAAATCAGGGGTACATGCAACCTTATCTGGCGTTATCTTAGCTATGTTTATCCCTATGCATTCCAAAGAAAACCCAGGGCGTTCACCGGTTAAAGAAATGGAACATGACCTCCATGCTATGGTCTCTTTCTTCTGTTTACCAATCTTTGCTTTTGCCAATGCAGGATTGAATTTATCCGGGGTGGGGCTTGAACAAGTGTTCCATAGCGTGCCGCTTGGCATCACAGCAGGCTTATTCATTGGTAAACAAATTGGCATCTTTGTTTTGTGCTGGCTAAGTATCAAGCTCAAAATGGCTGAACTGCCCGTTGGCATGAACATGGGCACCCTCTATGGTGGTGCTATTTTATGCGGCGTCGGCTTTACCATGAGCTTATTTATTGGGGGCCTTGCCTTCGATAACATAGACAAAGCCTTTGATGAGCGCTTAGGCATACTACTTGGCTCGTTGCTATCCGCCGTTGTAGGCTTAGGCTTCTTAGCATTTAACTTAAAAAAGAAACCTGCTGTGCAAGCAGCTAATGCCTAATGCTGCTTGAAACCTACTATAGTTGGGCAACGCCGCTGTTTTCAACACAGCTGGGGCTGCCCAATGAACAAAGAGAGGCATTAAAAAAAACCATCTTGGATCTGAGTAAGCGACAGGTTGATCCAATCGATAGCCAAGTGGCGATACCCGCAAAACACCGCTTACTTGAAAGCCCGCTTGATTTTTTTAGAGCCCACAAACAAAACCCGGCCGTGAACGCCTGCCATAATTTGTTAGTTGATGGGTTAACCATGGCAATTCATGAAGCTAACGCAGGCTACTTTGACGACCCCCCCGCCATCCAAACTCTAATCACTGAATCTTGGTATCATGTTACGAGCAATGGCGGATACCATGACAGTCACTCTCACCCAAACTGCTCCTGGTGTGGCATCTATTGCGTGGAGACGCCAGAAAAAGCCGATGCAAACAATGGCGTGAATCGATTTTATGATCCACGACCTTTAGCCGATCATTATCAAGATGCAGCAACTCAGTATTTAAGCCATGAAGGGGTTTGGGATTTTGATTTACCCATTGACTCTGCGGTATTCTTTCCTTCCTATCTAAAACACGCAGCCTTGCCTTTTTTCACACAAACAAAGGAGCGCATTGTCATTGCCTTTAACAGCCAGACGCATGCTATTTAGATGACAAACTAAGGCGTTCAAACAAGGTTTGAACACTTTCTTCTGACGATTGCCCTGCCGTATCTAAAACGATCCTATCCCCTTGCCAGGGTTCATAATCCCGATTACGAACTTGCTCCCAAGTCGGCAACCGCAAACCGGGAATATCTGCAATGCGAGTTTCTACCCGTTTTTGATGTTCTGCTTGATCAGAACAAATCACTTCGATATTGGTGTATTCCGCTTGTGAGCTGATCGCAACTGCCTGCCAGCCTTGCCGTGAGATCGGCAAAGGATTACACGAATCCCCAACCACGGCTAACCCAAGCCGTAAATTATCTTCAGCTACTCGCCAGGCAGTATAGTAACCTTCAGCTACTACGCGAATGTCTTGATCCTTCAGGGCTTGTTCAATCGTATCAATACGCAAATAAACGGCAGATAAATGCTTTGCCAACGCTTTTGCCAGGGTGGTTTTTCCAGCGCCTGGCAGGCCTGAAAAAATAATAAGCCTAGGGGAGATTAACATAAGCTGGCTACCTAATTTCACTCATGCGATAAACGCGCTATAGTAAGTTAACTGTATCTGTTGATTCTCGAGGGTAACGATGGCGCCATCTGACGCAATCTTAGTTATCGATCAAGGCACAACCAGCTCTAGAGCCATTATCTACTCAACGAATGGCAATATTCTGAGTATAGGGCAACTCCCGGTTAAGCAAAGCTACCCCCAGTCAGGCTGGGTGGAGCAAGACCCTGTTGTACTCTTCGATACTGTCCTCGAATCCTGCCATAAAGCCCTTAAGTTGTCTAAGCTCCCCATTGACGCCATAGCAGGCATTGGTATTACGAATCAACGTGAGACCACCATTGTATGGGATCAGCGTACCGGACACCCGATTTATCCTGCAATAGTCTGGCAAGATAGACGAACACAACCCCATTGCGAAGCCTTAAAAACTGGAGGCCACGAAGCGCTGATTACCCAAAAAACAGGCTTGTTACTTGATCCGTATTTTTCTGCGACCAAAATTGCTTGGATATTAGACCATGTCGACAATGCCAGGGAGCTCGCCGATGCAGGCCACTTATTGGCAGGCACTGTTGATAGCTGGCTTATCTGGAAGCTCACAGGCGAGCACATTACTGATCTAACCAATGCCTGCCGCACACAATTAGTAAATATTCACACACATAGCTATGACCCAGAGCTGTTAAGCCTTTTTAACATACCAGAGGCTCTACTCCCCAGAATCACTGCCTGCACTGGCCCTTTAGCAACCACGCAAAAATCCTTATTTGGTAAACCCCTCACGATTTTATCCGCAGTGGGTGACCAACAAGGCGCACTGATCGGGCAGGGTTGTTTTGAAACAGGCATGAGCAAAAGCACCTTTGGTACAGGCTGTTTTTTAATGACCCACACAGGCAACCAACCGGTCTATTCTAAAAATAAGTTACTCACTACCATTGCCTGGAAAATTGGCGATGACGTTAACTATGCTATCGAGGGCAGTATTTTCAATGCAGGTACTCTCATTGAATGGCTCATGCACAACTTACAAATCATACAAAGCCCTGCCGAAACAGAAACCCTCGCCAGACAATCACAACGGGAGGACATTCACTTTATCCCCGCCTTTACAGGCTTAGGTGCCCCGTATTGGCGACCCGAAGCGAGAGGCAGCCTATCTGGCCTGGATCGAGACACCAACAAATGTGACATCGTTAAAGCCGCTTTAGATTCTATAGCTTACCAATTAGAAGATTTACTTCGCTCGATTCGATCGGACGGTGTGGATATCAACCAACTTCGGGTTGATGGCGGCATGACAAAAAACCACTGGCTGATGCAACGCATTGCCGACATAAGTCAAATATCGATTAAAAAGGCTGCTGCAACCGAGAGTACCGCACAAGGCGCTTTTTACCTGGCAGCCCTAGCATTAGGCCGCTACCAGTCTTTAGCTGAGATTGTGAAAGATATACACACAGACCACCATTTCCTGCCAAAGTGCACGCCTGAAGCAAGTGATGACCTTTATGCCAGTTGGCAAACTAAAATCAATCAATGCATTCAGTCATGACTAACGAGGAAAAAATAGTCGACAACGCGGGGATTTCTTTAGCAATTCGATCGCTCATTTTTTTTATTAGCGATACATCAATGGCGCTTTCGCTGCCACACTTCAGGCTTCGACCTTCGACAGGCTGCTGAATCTGAAAACCTCCTAAATATTTTTCTGCGACAACAGCATTACTCTGTTTGAAGCATTCATAAATATCGATCGATCGTTGCTGATCGAGTTGATACTTACCGGAAAAGTCTGGCTCTCGCGACATGTCACCCAGCAGATTATAAAGCCTTCGATGCACCTCTGGCGATACGTTAACCTGTCGATTCAACCATAACTTATAAGCGAGGACAGTCGCACTTAAACTAGGGTTTTGGTCGCCACTTAAAGGCGTGAAACTTGAATCGATAGAGAGACCGAGTCGATAAAAAAAATCCACAATCACATCGCTTTTATACAAATACCCTTTATCGAACAGGGATACATGAAGATTGTCAAAAGACGCTTCCCAAGGAGACAAAAAGTCGAGAAAATTCGCATGTTGTATAAAACCTGATTGGTAATCATCCAGTGATTGACCACTTTGATTTGCATGAATAAACTGCGCATAGGAGGACGCTAAATAATCAACCTGACCTCGTAAATAAACAATAACCTCAACATCAAAACCTTGAAACAGCCCTGCTAACACCTCTGGCTCAACATTTTGGAAGGCCTCTGAACTTAATAAAACAACCTCCTGAGGACTTTGATCGATTTCATCTGTCAATTGCTGCCAGTGAGGGGATTCAATGAAGTGGGTCAATGCCCCTGTCACTTTTAGCTTCTTACGAGCCAAAGGTTCGCTAATCCAATGATGAGCCGCAACCCTTAAGCCAGAAACTGGATAGAGCACACCTTGGCGTTTAAGCGCATCTCTATTTTGAAATAGGAATGTTTGTAACGAGGTCGTCCCTGTTTTATGTCTGCCAATATGTAAAATCAGCTTTTTATTTTTTGTCTTTGCCATGGCAACATCCTTGTTTATTGGCCATCAAGTCTTGTTATTCGTCATTCATGATGAGCGAAACACTATTGTATCATCAACAACCTCTGCAATAATACAATCGCCGGAAGTAAAGGTTCCAGATAATATAGCGGTTGCCAAAGGATCTTCCAAGCGCCTTTGCACAGCCCGCTTAAGCGGCCTAGCGCCATAGACAGGGTCGTAACCCGCCTCAATCAATAAGCTCATCGCACTATCAGATACCTCAAGCACGAGCCCCCGCTCATCTAGACGATTCTGCAATTGTGCCAACTGAATATTAGCAATAGCTGCAATTTGCTCCTTTTGCAATGGTTTAAAGTAGACAACATCATCTAGGCGGTTTAATAATTCCGGCCTAAAATGCTGAGTGACCACCTCCATCACCGCATCTTTTATTTCTTCGTCATTGGCAACACCTGTCATGGTCTGAATGCGATCCGAGCCTAGATTTGAGGTCATGACAATCACCGTATTTCTAAAATCAACGGTTCTCCCCTGACTATCGGTTAACCGGCCATCATCTAACACCTGCAACATGATATTAAACACATCAGGATGTGCCTTTTCCACTTCATCTAACAAAATAACTGAGTATGGCTTTCTCCTTACCGCTTCTGTTAAATGGCCTCCTTCTTCATAACCCACATAGCCAGGCGGCGCACCAATTAAGCGAGCAACGGCGTGTTTTTCCATATATTCGGACATATCAAGACGAACCATCGCCTCTTCCGTATCAAACAAAAATACAGCTAATTGCTTACACAATTCGGTTTTACCCACACCAGTAGGCCCTAAAAACAAAAAGGAACCATTCGGGCGATTAGGGTCTGACAACCCTGCGCGTGATCGCCTGACTGCACTACAGACACTGTTCACTGCTTCATCTTGA
>JAPOUS010000306.1 GCA_026708525.1 Cellvibrionales bacterium | reverse complement strand
CGCCAATACCTTACTGATGAAGCTCTCGGAAAAAGCCATGGTCAATATTGAGCATGAACTGGTTGTTGATTAACGCTGGAAACTTGCTCTGGAAATAGCTATGCCAAGACAATTGATAAAAAAAGATGAAGGCCCTAACGGTGATATTGATCTAACACCTATGTTAGATGTGGTCTTTATTATGCTGATCTTTTTCATCGTAACGGCGACTTTTATTAAAGAGCCGGGCATTGATGTTGATCGACCCCAAGCGGTGACAGCTGAACGTATATTAAACCAAAAAATTCTTGTGGCCATTACTGCCGATAATCAAGTTTGGATTGATAAATCGCAAGTTGAAGAACATATGATTTCGCAAAAAATCTCGGCCTTGCATGCAGAGAATCCTAAAGGCGCTGTGGTGATTCAAGCCGACAAAAAATCAACGGCAGAAAAAGTTGCTTTGGTTATTGATGCGGCTAAACAAGCGGGTGTTGCGGATATCTCTCTGGCTGCGAGCGAATAATATGATGGGTTTGAAATTATTATGGGTTTAAGATTAATCATAGGCGCTGCGCTTGCGGTGGCTGTCACCTTTGCCTTGGTGCTTTTGATGCAGCAATTGATTCATCATGATTATGTGGCGTTGGATGATAAAAAATCCCATAAAATTGCCGATATTCAGATGGGGAATACTGAAGTAGAAACCAAAATTAAAGAACGAAAGCCAGAAAAGCCCGAAGAAGTGGATGAACCACCGCCACCCGTTCAAGAGATGACCTTTGATGATTCAAAGATGGATGTCGACTCTTTGAATATTGCGCCTTCGTTAAAAGGCACAGGTGATTTGAACAAAGGGCCGGGCTTGTCAGCAACAGACGGTGAATATTTGCCGATGGTAAAAGTGCAGCCGCAATACCCGAGGCGTGCATTATCTCGAGGGGTCGAAGGCTATTGTATAGTGGCTTATACCGTGACGAAAACTGGGGCAACGCGTGACCCTGTTGCTGTTGATTGTCAGCCGAAAGGCATGTTTGAACGTGCATCGGTTAAGGCCGCCTTAAAGTTTAAATACAAGCCGCGTATTGAAAATGGCGAAGCCATTGAAGTGCCCAATGTAAAAAATAAATTTACTTACAAGCTTGCGAAATAATTGCGAAAAACTCATGGCATTTTTTTCAAGAACCGTTTTTTTAAGAACATTGTTATTATCGCTATTCGTCATCTCATTGAATGGCTTGGCGAAAGACAGCCCAAAAAATTATAAAGAGAAGCAAACCAAAGCGCTTCGCGCGCCTGTTTATGAAGCCTTAATGGAAGCGCAAGAACTACAGCAGGCGGGCAAAAATAAAGATGCGATAAAAATACTGGATAAACTTAAAAAGCGTTCAGGTAAGCGTGCTTTGCAGGCGCATGAGTGGGTGCAGCTGTATAATTTTTATGCTTATGTGTATTTAGGCATGGAGAATTACGATCAAGCCATTAAGTATTTTGAGAAAGTATTAAAAGAAAAAGAGTTAACACTGGGTTTAGCCCGACAAACAAAATACACCCTAGCGCAGCTTTATATTTCTCAAGGTAATCCAAAAAAAGGCGTTGAGGTTCTAGAAGATTGGTTTGATATTACCGATAAATTCACCCCTGATGCTTATGTCTTATTAGCCCAAGCCTATCTACAAAATAAACAAATGGATAACGCGTTAGCGCCTTTGAAAAAAGCCTTTGCCTTAGCGAAAGAGCAGGGAAAACCTGAAAAAGAAAATTGGTATTCGTTGCTGCAATATATTTATGCTGAGAAAAAAGATTATAAAAAACAGCGTGATGCGCTTGAGGTGCTGGTTAATCGATGGCCAAAGAAAAATTATTGGTTAGCCTTGGTGGGTGTTTACAGTGAATTAGAGCAAGAAAAAGAACAGCTTTTTGCCATGAAATCGGCTTATATTCAAGGCATGCTCGATAGAGAGCCTTATATTGTCACTCTTGCTCAAATGTTAGCGGCTGAAGGTATCCCGTATGAAGCGGCGAAAGTGATGGAGAAAGGCTTTAAAGATAAGTTGGTTGAAGAGAGTGAAAAAAATCTAGAGCGTGTGGCAGATTACTGGCGTCGTTCGCAAGAAGTGAAACGTGCTATTCCTTATCAGGTGCGTGCCGCTAAAATGGCTGCCTCCGGTGAAGCAAGTTTACGCTTGGCGGGTATGTACTTAACGGATATGGACGAAACCAAAGCGGTGGATGCGATCCAGCAAGCACTCAAGAAAGGCGATTTGCGTAACCCATTGGATGCACAAATGCTGCTCGGCCAAGCGGCCTTTCAAGCCAAACGATTTAGTGAGGCGAAAAAAGCCTTTGCTCAAGTGGCTAAAGCAGCGAGTAAAGATCCCAAAAGTGATAAGTCTAAGCGATTAGCGAAAACAGCCAAAAACTGGCAGCACTACATTGACAATGAAATCAAACGCCAAGCTCAACTAAAAAAATATCTAGGTTAAAAAGTACAGGTGCGTTGTGCACATCTATAATATACTCATTTTATCAAAGATAAGGTGAAGTGAGTGTCTTTAAAGATGATTGTTTTCACTGTGATTATTGTCTTGGCTCTTGTGGTATTGGGGTTGTACCTAGCAGCCCGACAGAGCATGGGTGAAGCGCCCGATGCTAGTGCCCTTAAACGCTTCCAACAGTCGCCAAATTTTAGTCAAGCACGTAATCGATTCATTAATATTAACCAGGAGTTGGTTGATAAAAAACAAGCTGAGGGTATTCCTTTCAGCAAGTTGAAGTCCTTCTTTCTAGAGTCCCATAAGCGATCCCCCCAAAAGCCTCTACCTGAGGTGACGCCTGATTTTTCAGACTTTTTATCCGGTGACTCACCTTTTAAAGTTATCTGGTTTGGTCACAGTTCGCTGTTACTGAATATGGAAGGGAAGCTTGTACTCATTGACCCTGTCTTTGGTGCCGCGGCGCCTTTAGCTTTTTTGAAGTCTCGATTTCAGCACCCTGTGGTTACCGCCAAAGATTTACCGGATATTGATTATCTACTCATCTCTCATGATCATTATGACCACTTAGAAATGGATACCATTAAGTTTTATGCGGATAAGCCTGTGACCTTTATTGTACCATTAGGGGTTTCATCTTATTTAAAAGGCTGGGGTGTTGATTCCGATAAAATTATTGAATTAGATTGGTGGCAACAAGCAGAGTTAGCTGGCATCGTTTTTACTGCAACGCCATCGCAGCATTTCTCTGGTAGGCGTTTTGGTCAAGGGCATCAAACACTCTGGGCTTCTTGGGTAATCCAATCAATGCATCATAATGTCTTTTTTAGTGGAGATACCGGGTTTCATAAAGAATTTAAATCCATAGGTGAAAAGTTAGGGCCATTTGATGTGGCTTTTATAGAAAACGGCCAATACAACGCGTCTTGGGAGGCGATTCATCTCATGCCAGAAATGGGGGTTGAGGCATTTAACTTACTGAATGCCAAAAAGCTCTTCCCTATTCATTGGGGAATGTTTGATCTTTCATTGCACCGTTGGAATGACCCTATCCTGACAATGAGTCAACTGGCACATGAAAACGGCATTTCTCTCATCACTCCCAAGATAGGTGAAACCGTGGATTTGAACGAGAGTACCCAGACGTTTGAGCCTTGGTGGGAGTAGATCTACAGTTGATTGTCGAACAGACTGGTAGCGTCATGATTGAAAAAACCATCAACCAAATTAATATCGTATTGACGGTGTTGGTTTATTGCTTGATTTCGCTGGTGCCAGCTTTTAATTTGTGATGGTTGATTGCCTGTAGATAAGCAATGGCTGTTTAAGCAATGTTCGTTGCCACGATGATTCAAGCGTGGAGCCGTAATTAACGATGGATTATTCTGTGCATTTCCGCCTATAGTTTGCCTATAAGTAGGGGGTTTACCTTTATCCAAGGCTTTTGAAATATTAAAACTGTCAGTTGTTACTTTAGTTGTGACATGTAAGCCATGCCTGATGATATCCGATGCTGAAAGCATTTTGGCCACATCTTTCTCGCCTTCGTATAAATCTGAACCAATATGATAAATAGTAGAAGCATCAGCTTCAGGGTGTATGTTTGTGATGCCACCACGTTGAGAAAAAAACTGTCCGAGCCTTTCGAGTAAACTCTCTGCTTTTGGGGCGAGAGCAAGCAGGCCTGTGACGACATGTACCGCACTAAAGGCAAGGCTTGTGTAATTAAGTGCATTGGCAGTTGTTGGGTGACCTGTATCCATTGCGCCTTGCGCACCTAACAGCGCAATGCCAGATGCAGTCGATGCAACTGAGGCTGCAATAGCAGATCCTGCGGATAATGACAGAGACGTTCCACCTGTAGGCACGGCTAAGATTGCGCCGACGATTGCTAATAAAATGGATTCATAGGTTGCGTAGACGCCAAAAGCAACCGAGCTTGTACCCACAGCATAATTGATATAGCGTTGTGCGTTTAACCCATTCGGATCATCAAACATCATAGGGTTGGCTTCACCAAAATTATACAGATTAGGATTAAGCTGTTTGTCAGGTGTAAGGAACTGCTTTATATCTGGAGCGTAAAAACGGTTGTTAAGGTAAGCTAACTGAGTAAGAGGATCATAAAAATGTTGTTTCCAGCCCAGCATTATTTCTGTTTGATCCGTATGTTTCTTAGGTGTGCCGTAAGGTAAATACTCAAATACATTGGCTTCACCTTTGTCGATAGCAAGGCCTGTATTACCATTTGCTGTAAACCAATGGGCAATACCACTGTCACTTGTTGAAGCGATAATATGAGTATTATCCCTAACAAAGTGAGTAGAGTGATTTATATCCTGTATTTCATGGAGTTGTGTGTTGTCATCGAAATAATATTTTTGTGAGTGGCGGTCTGATCCGATGGCTCGATTGACCGATTTTAATAGGCCATTGGGCCAATAATCAAAGGTTGTCAGTAGGCCATTTTTACTGATCACTTGCAGTAAAAAATCAGCATCATCGTAAATGTATTTATTAGCCTCCTGCTGGATCATTCTACCTTGTGTATCATGCTGATATTCAATAACACCGTTATTTGAAAGTGATTTTTTAAGCATGCCACTTGGGCTGTAATGATAATGTATTTGTTTAACGTTACCTTGATTATTGCTAGCTTCAGATACAATACTATTGTTGGCATCGTAATGAAATGCTATGGCTTTTTCTTGTATGTGATCATTGGCCTTAATTAGCCTATCTAATCCATCGTAGGTGTATTCCGTATCGGAAGCTTGCACCGTTGTCCCTTTCTCAGCTTGTGTGCTTAATTGCGTCAATTGGCCGAGTAAATTGTATTGATAGTTAACATCATAGCGTATTGACGGCTCGCGGTAGTTTGTTTTTGCGCGTTGACGTTTTCCAGTCGGGCCATAGCAAAAGCGCGTTTCGGATTGGCCGCTGGATAAAGTGTGCGTTTGCTGATTAATGAGGCGACCATGCAATTGATATTTATCCGTTCCGTAGCCAAACTGAAAGCTATTGTAGCCTAAATGAATTTCTGAAAGTTTGCCTTTGTCTTTATCGTCGTAAATGTTCTGTTGGAAAAAGCCTTGGTTGTTTTCAATGGCTATTTTTCGATCATGCAAATCATGTGTAAACTTTATGTATTGACCATCAGAGTAATTGATTAAATCGATTATCCCGTTGTTGGTATAGTTATAAGTTAACTCAGACTCGTCACTTGCGGATTGTTTAATGATTCGACCATCAAGATCGTAAGCCGTTTTTACCCAATACGGTATTGTCCCTCGCTGCCAAATTTGTTGGATACGTTGATCGCGTTTATCATAGTCATAGCTGATAGTTGGTTTGCCCGATTGTTTTATCGAAATTAAGTTATCATTCGCATCATAATCAAACGCTTGGTATGCTTGGCTTTCTTCAGGTCTAGTTAGAGAAATTAAGTTATTGTCTCTAGAAAATAGCTGTCTGATGGTACTGTTCTTATA